>CAZDUM010000001.1:0-26288 GCA_964508645.1 uncultured Oscillospiraceae bacterium
GGCATTATGAGAACACCCGATTGTCACCTGCAGTATGTAGCTGTCCCATTCACTCGGCGGACGATAAATATTTCCTTCGTAGCGCATACATCTCGCCTCCGTTTCATGTATACGATCGTCATTACCTCTCAGATAGACAGGATTCTATCGTGATGACCAGCCGGCTTCGCCATGATTTGCAGAATTGTCAGAGCAGCCTGTAAGGTCACATCGGGAATCGCAGCCCGCACCCGAATGCGCACATCCGTATCGAGGATCGCCTCATGTCTACCATCCATATAGTCCTTCTCGGCGAGCCTGACGACGGCAATATTCCCGGAATCCCTTGATTTCTTGGCATTTTATGCACTTTTAATTCCTTACCCTTGACATAAAACAACCGCCTCCGTATGCCCCGTCATCGGAAAATTGTCGAAAGGCTTCAGGTACTCGCACCGATAGCCGTAGTGCTCCAGGTATTTCAGATTCTCCACCAGCGTCTTCGGGTTGCAGGAGATGTACAGGATGTACGGCGCCCCATAGGCGATGATGCGGTCCAGCGCCTTGGGCTGAATGCCGGTCCTGGGCGGGTCCACCACGATGATGTCCGGCTTCTCCGATACCGTCTCCAGAACCCGAAACACGTCGCCGGCGAGGAACCGGCAGTTGGTCAGACCGTTGCGCGCAGCGTTTTGGCGCGCGACCTCCACCGCCTCCTCCACCAGCTCGATGCCCAGGACGGAAGCCGCCTGGCGCGCCATGATCTGGCTGATCGTGCCGGTGCCGCAGTACAGGTCGAACACGGTTTTCTCGGAAATCGACGGCAGGAGCGCCACCGCCTCGCTGTACAGCCTTTCCACCGCCTCTACATTGGTCTGAAAGAACGAAAACGCGCTGACCCGAAACCGAAGCCCCAGCAGCTCCTCCTCATAGGAATCCCGGCCCCACAGCACCCGAAGCTCCTCACAGACCACCGCGTCGGCCGGATCGTCATCGATGGTGCGCAGCACGCCTACCAGCTTGTTTTCCAGCGGTAAAGCCCGAAGTTTCTCCGCAAAATCTCTCTCGTCGAGGCCCTCCTCGGATGTCGTCACCAGGTTGACTAAAATCTCCCCGGTGCGCACGCCCCGCCTGAGCACCAGGTTTCGCAGAAGCCCCCGGTGGCTTTTCTTGTGGTAGAACGACAGGCCTTCCTCCCGCGCAAAATCCAACACGGCCCGGAGCAGCCGGTTGAAGTCGGGATGCACCAGCTGACAATGGTCTACGGTCAGCACCGACAGGAAACTCTTCTTGCGATGCAGCCCTAAGGTCATCTCCCCGTCCTTGACCAGATCCCCGAAGGTGTACTCCATCTTATTGCGATAGCCGTAGGGACTCGGACACCCCTCGATGGGATCGATGCGCGGGATGGAGAGCTCCTTCTGTGCCAGCAGCCTCCGGACCTCGCTCTCCTTCTCCGCCAGCTGCGCAGCGTACGGAACGCCCTGGTATCGGCATCCGCCGCAGAGCGCCCGGTGCGGGCAGAGTTCGTCCGTCATCTCGCGCGTGTCGGCCTCCCCTGTCTGCCCTGCATCCCTAAAACCGTCCATACTTTTCATAGACCTCCTTCTTATACTCTAAAAAGCGGTCCTCCTCGATGGCCCTTCGGATGCCTTCCATGAGATGAAGCAGGAAGTACAGATTGTGGGTGGACAGCAGCATGGCCGACAGGATTTCGTCGGATTTGAAGAGGTGGCGCAGGTAGGCCCTGGAATAGTGGCGGCAGGTGTAGCAGTCGCATTCCGGGTCGAGCGGTGAAAAATCGCGGGCATACTGGGCGTTTTTGATCTGCACCCGGCCGTGACTGGTCATGGCCAGCCCGTGCCGGGCGATCCGGGTGGGCAGGACGCAGTCGAACATATCCAGCCCCCGCTCCACCCCCTCGAGGAGGTAATCCGGCGTGCCAACGCCCATCAGGTAGCGGGGCTTTTCCCTCGGCAGATAGTCCACACACTCGTCCAGGATGGAGAGCATCAGCTCCTTCGGTTCCCCCACCGACAGACCGCCGATGGCATAGCCGGGCAGGTCCATGGCCACGATTCCGTCGGCGCTCTCCCTGCGCAGATCGAGATACATACCGCCCTGCATGATACCGAACAGGGCCTGCCGCTCCTGGGCATGATGGTGCGCCACGCAGCGCGCCAGCCAGCGGGTGGTGCGCTGCATGGACGCCTTGGCGTAGTTGCGATCCGCCGGATAGGGCGTGCATTCATCGAAACCCATGATGATGTCCGCGCCCAGGGCGTTCTGGACCTCGATCGACAGCTCCGGGCTCAGCAGGTGCGGAGAACCGTCGATATGGGAGCGGAACTGGACGCCTTCCTCGGTGATCTTTCGCATCTTTCCCAGGGAAAAGACCTGGAATCCGCCGCTGTCCGTCAGGATCGCCCGGTTCCAGTTCATAAACCGATGCAGGCCGCCCGCCTCCTGCACGATGTCGTGGCCGGGCCGAAGATACAGGTGGTAGGTATTGGCCAGGAGGATCTCCCCGCCCATCTCCGCCACCTGCTCCGGGAACATGGCTTTCACCGTCGCCTGCGTGCCGACCGGCATGAACACCGGCGTCTGGATATCGCCGTGGGGGGTGTGCAGCACCCCGCGCCGGGCCCGCGTCCGTCCGTCCGTCTTCTTCAGCTCATATGTCACCGCCTGCTTCATCGTCCTCTTCCGTTCCTCCGGCCCTTTCCGCCCTTCTCCTATCGCTCTTTCAAAAGAGTGTCCAGGAAGTGCTGCATGGCCGCTCTGCACCTCCACCTTTGATTTTCAAGGCGCGCTGATAATATATGCGAATATATGCGTATCCTCCTGTGTATCTCCACATAGGGGCGCAGCCAGACAATGCCCGCGGTTACCGTTTCACCTGCCGGCAGTGCGCTGCAACCTGTGTATCTCCATCTCCGGGCCGCAACCGGGTACTTCTTTTGAGGCCGTCGCCCACCTGCCGGCAGTGCGCACTGGTATGCAGACACCCTCTCTCCGGCGGAGCGCCGACGGCAGGATGCTGCGCCCGTCGAACGGTAGATGTCACGCCAGAAGCATCGCATCCCCGTAGGAGAAAAACCGGTATCGCTCCTTGACGGCGATGTCGTAGACCCGCAGGATGTCCTCCCGGTTATAGAAGGCGGAAACGAGCATCAGCAGCGTGGAACGGGGCAGATGAAAGTTCGTGATCAAAGCGCCGATGATCCGAAACTCATAGCCCGGATAGATGAAAATCCCCGTGGAGCTGCTCCCCGCCCGCACCAGCCATTTTCCCGACGCAGCATCCAGGTAGGACGCGCTTTCCAGCGTCCGCGTGGAGGTGGTGCCCACGGACACGATGCGGCCGCCGGCGCGAATGGTGTCGTTGATGGTCCTCGCCGCCTCCTCGCCGATGTGATAGGATTCGAAATGCATCCGGTGCGCCTCCACCGTCTCCTCCTTCACCGGGCGAAAGGTCCCGATCCCCACATGCAGGGTCACATAGGCGGTCTTGACACCCTTTTCCTCGACGCGGGCAAGCAGGTCCTGGGTGAAATGCAGCCCCGCCGTCGGCGCGGCCACAGATCCCTCCTCCCGGCAGTAGACGGTCTGATAGCGCTCCCTGTCCTCCGGGCGGCTCTCCCTGTGGATATAGGGGGGGAGGGGCATCCGGCCCAGTTCCTCGAGCCGCTCCATGAAGATGCCTTCGTACTGAAATTCCACGATGCGCGTGCCGTCCGGCCCGTACGCCTTCACGACCGCCCGCATCGCACTCCCGCCCGGCGTCGCCTCGCTCCTCGTTACCGCATCCGCGTTCGGCGCCTCGCCTTCGCCCCCTGCACCGGAAAAGATCACCCGATCCCCGGGCTTTAAGCGGCGTCCCGGGCGCACCATGGTCTCCCACGTGTCGCCCTCCAGGTGTTTGGTCAGCAAAAATTCCACCCGGGCGCCGGTATCCTCCTTCACGCCGAGGAGCCGCGCCGGCAGCACCTTCGAGTCGTTTAACACCAGGCAGTCCGACGGCCTGAGATAGTCCAGAATATCGTAAAAATGCCGGTGCTCCACCTGACCGCTGTCCCGATGCACCACCATCAGGCGCGACGCGTCCCGGGTGGCGGCGGGAGTCTGCGCGATCAGCTCCTCCGGCAGGTCATAGTCAAAATCATCGATGCGCATGGCGTCCCTCTCTGCTCCTCACACACCTGTCTCGCGCGGTTCCTGCGCGTTCTTTCTTCGCAAAAGTCCTCCCGCCGGGGGTTCTCCCTCGCAAGGCCGATTCTCCCCGCAGGCCATCCTTTTCTCAAGAACCACCCTCCGCAAAAGCCCTCCCGCCGGGGGTTTCCGCCTCTCTCGCTATTCCTCCCGTTCGGGCATGGGGATGCCCAGGTGCGCATACCCCAGGGGCGAGACCATGCGCCCTTTCTGCGTGCGGTACAGGAGCCCGGACTGAATGAGATACGGCTCATAGGCATCCTCGATGGTCACCCGCTCCTCCCCGATGGAGGCGGCGATGGTGTCGATGCCCACCGGGCCGCCGTCGAAGCGCTCGATGATCGTCCGCAGGATTTCGCGATCCAGCCGCTCCAGGCCCATATCGTCTATCCCCAGCGCCTCCAGACCCTCCCTGGTGATCTCGAGATCGACGCGCCCGTCCCCGCGCACCTGCGAAAAATCACGGATGCGCTTGAACATGCGGTTCGCGACACGGGGCGTGCCGCGAGCCCGCCTCGCCATCTCCCGCAGGGACCTTTCATCGGCCTCCGTATGCAGCAGGGAGGCCGTGCGGCGCAGAATCTCCGTCAGCTCCTCCTCCGTATACATCTCGAACTTGCTGATCACACCGAAGCGGTCTCTAAGGGGCGCCGAGAGGCTGCCCGCGCGGGTCGTCGCCCCGATGAGCGTGAACTTGGCCAGGTCCAGGCGCAGGGAGCGGGCGGAGGGGCCTTTGCCGATGACGATATCGATGGCGTAGTCCTCCATGGCCGAGTACAGCACCTCCTCCACCGAGCGGTTCAGCCTGTGAATCTCATCGATGAACAGCACGTCGTTCTCGTTCAGATTGGTCAGGATGGCGGCCAGATCGCCCGCGCGGGCGATGGCCGGTCCCGAGGTGATTTTGAAATCCACGCCCAGCTCGTTGGCGATGATGCCGGCCAGCGTCGTCTTGCCCAACCCCGGCGGCCCGTAAAACAGCACATGGTCGAGCGGCTCCCCCCGCAGGCGGGCCGCATCGATGAAGACCTTGAGATTGTCCTTGACGGCCTGCTGCCCGATATAGTCCGACAGATGCTGGGGCCGCAGTCCGGCCTCCTGCCTCTGCTCGCCGCTCTGCACCTGTGTCGCCGTGATTCGTTCCATTTCCATACCCTATACTCCCGGAGCCTCAGAACAGGTAACGCAGCGCCTTCTTGATGTATGCCTCGCTGCTCAGATCGTCCTCCGTCACCTGCGAGATGGCGGTGAAGGCCTCCGCCTTGGAATATCCGAGCGCCATGAGCGCGGCAACGGCTTCGCCGCGGTGGTTCTCCGCCCCCTCGGCCGGAACGCTCTCGGCAGCGCCTGTAAGCGGCAGCTCCGCCTCCAGGCCCGGCAGCCTGCCGATCTTGTCCTTGAGCTCCAGGATGAGGCGCTCCGCGGTCTTCTTGCCGATGCCGTTTGCCTTGCAGATCTCCTTGGCATCCTCGAAGAGGATGGCGCGTCGAAACTCGTCCGGTGTCATGGCGCTCAGGATGGCGAGCGCCCCCTTGGCGCCGATGCCGCTGACGGTGATGAGCTGCTGAAAGAGCTCCAGGCTTTCCCTGTTGTGAAAGCCGTACAGGCGCACATCATCCTCCTTCACGGCCATGTAGGTGAAGACCTTGACGATCTCCCCCTCCCCGTAGCGGTACAGAGGGGACCCGGCGGGCAGGATGATCTCAAACCCGATGCCGCCGTCCGTCTCCACGATGATGCCCTGCTCGAATGTCATGGCGTAGACGCCCTTGATGTAGCGTATCAACTCCTATGCGCCGTCCTTTCTACCCGTCTCCATCCGTCTCTCCGTCCGGTGCCACGCCGATGTCGCGTCCCGTCCCGCGCCAGTTCCGAGCCGGTCCCGCGGCAACCCTGCGCCGGTCCAGCACAGGCCTCGCGTTCCGCCCCGCGTCGGTTCAGCAGGGACCTCCCGTCCCAGGCCGCAACGCCGGCAGGGCGCTGCCTCTGCGCAGCGCCTCGATCGCATCCTCACGTGGCGGCCTGCATCGCCTGCTTGAGCCGTTCGCGGCCCGAAGAATGTCCGTGGCAGATGGCCGCAGCCAGCGCATCCGCCGTATCGTCCGGCTTGGGCACCTTTTCCAGATGCAGAATGGCCTTCACCATGGCCTGCACCTGCTTCTTGTCCGCGCGCCCGTACCCGACCAGCGCCTGCTTGATCTGCAGCGGCGTATACTCGCTGATGGGCAGGTCCTTGTGCGCGCAGGCCAGCAGGGCCACTCCCCTGGCCTCTCCCACCAGGATCGCCGTCTTGGCATTGTTGTTGAAGAAAAGCTCCTCGATCGCGGCCACATCCGGCCTGTACTCCGCGATGATGGCGCTCAGCTTGTCATACAGCATCCGCAGCCGCACCGGCATCTCGATGCCGGCTTCCGTCTGAATGGACCCGTATGTCACGACCGAAAAGCGGCTCCCGACCATATCCAGGACCCCGTAGCCCAGGATCGCGTAGCCGGGATCGATCCCCAAAATCCGCATCCGTCATCCCCCGTCTTTCCCCCGCCGCGCGGCCTTTCCCGGCGGCGATGCATGTCCCATTATAGCATGCGAACATCCGTTTGTCCATATGGTTTTTCCCTGCCCGTTCCATATATTCCCAGCTTCCCGCCACGCCTTCACGCACGCGCTTCCCGCCACATTTCCCCACGCGCCGCCGATTTGCATTGAATCTCGCCCGGCTTTGTGATAAGATGATACATATTCGAGGCGAAAGGAGGCCATCATGCGGTATTCCAGACAGGCACGCATCATCCAGCTCATCGACGAGCAGGAGATCGACACCCAGGAAAAGCTCGTCTCCCTGCTGCGGCAGGAAGGCTATACCGTGACGCAGGCGACCGTTTCCCGCGACATCAAGGAACTGCAACTCGTCAAGGTTCTCACGCCCGGCGGCCGGTATCGCTATGCGCTGCAGCAGGCGGCGAACCTGCCGGTCAGCAGCCGCTTCGTCAAGATCTTTCGGGAGACCATCACCTCCTTCGCATCCTCCGGCAATCTGATCGTCGTCAAGACTCTCTCCGGCTGCGCCGCTGCCGCCGGAGAGGCCCTCGACAACAGCGGCCTGCCGCACATCATCGGCTCCATCGCCGGCGACAACACGCTGCTTCTGGTCGCCGACTCGGCCGAGGCCGTACCGGAGATCATGCAGGCCTTTCGCGATATGCTGGATACCGGAAAGACAGAGGGATGACCCATGCTGCAGCACATTCGCATCGAAAATTTCGCCATCATCGGGCACGCGGAGATCGACTTCGCGCCGGGCCTGAACATCATCACGGGGGAAACCGGCGCCGGCAAGTCCATCGTCGCCACCGCCATCAGCCTGGCGCTCGGTGCCAGAGCCGATTCCTCCTATGTGCGCACCGGCGCCTCGAAGGCTGTCATCCAGCTTCTGGGGGACCTGGACGACGAGGAAATCCTCATCACGCGCGAGGTGTCTGCCTCCGGCCGGAATCTGTGCCGACTGAACGGTGAACTGGTGACCCTCTCCCAGCTCCAGCAGGTCTGCCGGCGGCTGGCCGACATCCACGGCCAGTATGACAACCAGTCCCTGCTCGACCCCGCGCAGCATATACAGCTCGTGGACGCCTACCGCCGGGACATCACGCAGCCCTGCCTCGACGCCTACCGGCAGGCCTATACCCGCTACCTCGATGTGCGCAGGCGGCTCGGACACCTCCTCACGGCGCAGAAGGACCTCGACCGAAGAAAAGATCTCTTGCGCTTCGAGGCTTCGGAGATCGAGGCGGCGCATCTTTCGCCCGGCGAGGATGAAAGGCTGGCGGCGCGCATCTCCGTCCTGCAGAACGGGGAACGCATCTACGAAGCGCTGTCGCGGGCCTACGATCTTTTGCAGGGGGAGGAGGGCTCGGTCATGAACGGCCTGCAGAGCGCATCCGGTGCGCTCGACAGCGTGGCCGCCTACGCACCCGCGCTGCACGATCTCTCCGAGACGATGCAGGATGCCCTCTACAGCCTGGAGGATGTCTGCCGTGATCTGCGCGGGCAGCTGGAAGGTCTGACATTCGATCCGGGTGAGCTGAACGCGGCGCAGGAGCGTCTGGCCGGCATCGACGCCCTGAAGAAGAAATACGGCGGCAGCATCGAGGCGGTCCTGTCGCATTACGAGACCGTCTCGGCCTCCCTCGCCTCCATGGCCAGCTTTGCCAGCACCCGCGCGACGCTGGAGACGGAATTAAAACAGGCCGCCGGCAAACTGCGGGCCGCTGCCGATGCCCTCACGGCGGCCCGGCGTGCCGCGGCGCAGGCGCTGGGAGAGGCGGTGGAACGGGAGCTTGCGGATCTGAACTTCGCCGAGGCCTCCCTCTCGATCCAGCTCACCTCCCTGTCCAAGCCCGCGGAGAACGGGCAGGACCAGGTGGAGATCATGCTCAGCACCAACCGGGGGGAACCGCTCAAACCGCTCGCCCGGATCGCCTCCGGCGGTGAGATGTCGCGCATCATGCTCGCCTTCAAGACCGTCATCAGCGGCTGCGATGCCATCCCCACCCTCGTCTTCGATGAGATCGACAGCGGCATCAGCGGCGTGACCGCCAGCATCGTAGGACGTAAGCTCAAAAAAATCGCGGAGACGCACCAGATTCTCTGCATCACGCACCTGCCGCAGATCGCAGCCTGCGGTGACGCGCATTTTCGCATCTACAAGGATACGGATGCGGACGCGACCTACACGCATGTGGACCGGCTCTCGGAGGCGGAGACCGTGGCCGAGATCGCCCGCCTGCTCGGCGGCGACACCGTCACGGAGACCACCCTTGAGAGTGCCGGCGAGCTTCTGGCGGCGAGCCGCGGACGGTAAAACCCGCGAACGGGAGCCTCTCCAGGAAGCGCTTCACGGCCGGCTGGCGCCCCCGCCGAACGGCATCCATGCATGGCGCGATCCCCTGCACATCGGGCGCGCGACCCATCCCCCGTTTCCGTAAGCCGGTCCCGCCCCTCTACAGCCGCGCGAAGATCAGCTCCAGGCTCAGCTGCAAGTCCAGCAGCCCCAGCTTCTGATCCCGATCCGCCTCATACAGCATCCCCAGTATCTGCCGCAACTTCTGCACGCCGAACACCTTCGCCGGCCCCATGGCCTTGCGGACGCGAAACTCGTTCATGTGCAGGGTCGCGGCGATCCGGGCGGCATCATACACATCGGCCTCCCGCAGCTCTGCCACATCCAGCAGCAGCTCAAACTGGTTGATCAGCATCGCCAGCACGCTGCCGCCCCCGCCCTGCCGATCCTGCCGCAGACGGGCATCCAGCATGCGGATCGCTTTGCCCGGCTGCCTGCCCGTCGCCGCGTCCAGAAGATCGAAGATGAACGTCTCCTCATCGCCGCGCAGCACGGCAGCCGCCATCTCCGGACTCGGCTGCCCGCCGGCCGCATAGGCCGCGATCTTCTCCACATCGCACAGGAGGTTCTGCAGTCGATAGCGGCTCTCCTTGTTGTAATAGCCGGACTGCGAGGCCACAGCGTCCAGCAGCCCCTTATCCGCCTTGACGCCCGCCTCCAGGAAACGCTTCCTGATGAACCCGAGCAGCGTCGGCCTGTCCACCTGTCCCATGTAATAGCAGCGGACATTCTCGCGCAGCAGCTGCGCCAGCTCGCTCTTTTCCCCGCCGTCAGCCGTGCTGCCGTCGGCCGGCCTCTCTGTGGAAAATACGAGAACGGTGCCGGGATTCGGCGACTTCAGATACGCGGCGACGATCTCCAGCCCGCGGCTCCCGAAGCCCTTGGCACTGCTCTGCGAGAGCGGCGCATAGTCCCGCGCCCAGACGATGCGGCGTGCGGAAAACATGGAAAACGTATTGCAGGCGTCGACGATGTCCTGCGGGTCCTCATCCCCCTCTGTAAACCGCACGAAATCCAGCGATTCGCACCCCGGTGCCACATAGCGCGACACCAAAGTCTCCACCAGCCACCGGATGAGGTAGTCCTCCTCGCCGTACACGAACAGCACAGGTGGAATGTCGTCCTCCTTCACCTGCCTGTTAAACGCGTGAAATGCATGTTCCTTGTCGGCGCTCCCGCCCTTTGCCGGGCCGCCCGAACGCCTGCCGCCGTACGCCATGCCGCTTTCCCCCTGTGTCTCATGCCCCGGCGCCGTGAGAGTGTCCAGGAAGCGCCCCGTGATCGTCTCGCGCCCCCACCTCTACCTCTGTGGTGCGCCGACAATCCGTGCATCTCCACTCCCGGCCGCAGACGGGCATTTTCCTGTGGCTGCCGCCCACCTGTCGGCAGCGCGCCCAGGTTTTCAGACGCTCTCGCCCCTATCCGCCGCCCCGCGCCATAACCGTCTCCACCCGGATGCCCGCCGCGGACAGAGAAAGCCCGACGGCGCCGTCCAGATCGTTACGGAACAGCCGAATGCCTTTTTCCGTGAGCCTGCCCACGATCGCCTGATCCGGATGCCCGTAGCGGTTTCTCTGGCCCACCTGGATCACGGCCACCTGCGGGTCCACCGCCGCGAGGAAGGCCTCGCCGGTGCTGGTTTCACTGCCATGATGTCCCACCTTCAGAACGTCGGCACGCAGGGCATCGAGGCGCCCTATGGAGGCGTAATACGCCATCATCTCCTCCTCTCCCGCCGTATCGAGGTCGCCGGTGACCAGCACGCGCCACCCCGCGTAGCTCACGAGAAACACCGAGCAGAGATGGTTTTCGTCCTGCCCCTTGACCGGGTCGACGGTCAGCGGCCACAGCGTGGTGACGGTGACCTGCGGTGCCACCTGCACGCTGTCGCCGATCGTCATGCCGCTTCGCAGGGCATGCACCGGAAAGGCATCTTCCAGCTCTTCGAGGCCCTGATAATGGTCCATGTGCGTGTGCGTCGCCAGCGCCAGATCCAGACGGGAGACCCCGTTTTTCAACAGGTAGGGCTTGAGAACCTTTTCCCCCACATTATAGCCGAAACGCCCGCCACCGTCAATCAGCACATGGTGCCCGGATGCGCGGATGTGCAGGCAGTCCCCCTGTCCCACATCCACGAAGACGAGCTGGCAGGAGGCGACCGGCTGCCGGTACAGATACCCACCCGCAAGGGCCAGCGCGGCGATCAGCGCGCAGCGCACCACCAGCGTACCGATCCTGCGCCGCAGGCGCAGAATGTGCGCCGTCTCCGACAGCAGGAAGAACCCCAACCCGTACACGGCGAAGACGAGCCAAAGCGGCGGGCTGGGCACATCGAGACTGCCACCGCCCAGATTCAGCCACTCGTTCACCTTGATCAGCAGCAGCGACAGGCTCTCCAGGGGCAGGCTGAGGATGCCGCAGCTGCCAAAGAAAAGAAACACCACGAAGGCGCCCAGACCCAGCGGCGCCAGCAGGCCGGTCAGGTAGAGCACCGGCGGGTTGGCCACGAGGCTCACGAAGGAAAAGGTGTTGAACTGAAACATCTGATAGGGCAGGAGGCCCAGATTGACGGCGAGCATCAGCCGCAACCCCTGCGGGATCTTCTTCGGGAGGACCGGCATGAGGAAGGCGATGGAGGACACCGCCAGGAACGACATCTGGAATCCGCTGCCCAGCAGGCTGTACGGATTGCGCAGAAGCAGGAGCAGCGCCGCGAGCGAGAGCGATGTGAGCATGTCGTAGCGCAGGTCTTTTAGCAGCGCCAGCTGATGCAGGAGGATCATCAGCGCGGCCCGAAATACGGACGGGCTCCACATGGCCATCGTGCCATACAGCCAGAGCACACCGCCCAGTAAAAGGAGACGTCCCGGACTCTGTACGTTGCCGAGGAGTTTTCGGAGCAGGCCGTATAGAATGCCCACGTGCAGGCCGCTCACCGCCAGGACATGCGCCGTACCGTTTTTGCGGAATGTCTCGTAGACATCCTCGCTGAGCGCCGCCGTATCCCCGAAGAGAAGGCCCGGAAGGAGCGCCCTGGCCCGCGCCGGCAGCACAGCTTGGAACTGAAACCGCTTTTGGATCAGCCGGTTGGCCAGGATGCGCCACGGCAGGCGGCCCACATCGCCCACCGCAATCGAATGGCACGACCCCCGGTAAAAGACCCCCTCGCTCGCCAGGTAGAGCCGGTAGTCGAAGCAGCCCGGATTTCGCCGGCCATCCGCCGCCGTCAGCACCGCCTCGAGCCGGACCTCGCGATCGAACATCGTCTCCGGCGGCGCCAGTTCTCCCGATGCATCCCGCAGGGCCGCAGGCTCCGTGTCCACCAGGATTCGCTCTCCATACGCCCTGCGGCCGTCACAGCGATCGACCGCCACCAGCAGTCGTACCCGCAGCTCGCCCCCGTCCCCTTCCGAGAGCGATAGAGAGACCACGCGCCCCTCGATCCTGCGAGCAGGCCCGTCCTGCCCATCCTCCCCCGCGCCGGTCTTCGCGGCCTCCTGCGCGCCCTGCGCTGCGCCGCCTTCCTGCGCCATCCCCGCGGGTTCCAGGCGGGAACGCCTGAGCGGCACCCCCATCGCATGCAGGGCGCTGAGCAGGATAAGCAAGGCGATCACGCCTGCCACCAATCGTCTTCTCATCTCGTGTGTCCGCTTTTGCAGACGGTGTCTCGATCCGCCCCCATTGTATTACATTTTCTACCATCTGGCAAGCCCTTTCTTTCGGTCCCGCCTCCCCATCCTCCTCCTTTCGGCTCTCTTTCGGCCGCCTGCAAGATAACTGCTGACTTTTCACGCAAAGTATGCTATACTGTCCGTGTTACCTCTTCGGTGGCATCTATCGTAGAAAAAGGGGGAGACCGCTTTGTATCAGGATGAAGAGAATCGCACCGTGGCGAGCCAGTCAGGGGAGGAGCCCGTCTATCATTCCAGACGCGAGCGCAAGGAGGCGGAAGCCCGCAAAAAGCCCACGCGAAAGGAAAAGTTCGAGCAGAAGCAGGCGGCCCTGGCCGCCGAGGCGGATGCGCGGGAGAATGCCGATATGTCCGATGGCCCGGCGGCGGAGCGCGAAAAGCCCGCCAAGCCGCCCAAAAAGAAAAAGCGCGTGCGCACCTATGTGCTCCGCGTATTTCTGGTCCTCCTGTGCCTGTGCCTGGTGGTGGGGCTGGCCGGCGTCGGCTATGTGCTCAGCGTCATCAAGGACGCGCCGCCCATCGATACGTCGAACATCTTCTCCATGCTGTCCCAGAGCTCCGTACTGTATGATGACCAGGGGGAGGTCATCGATACGGTGGTCGGTGCGAACGGAGAGAACCGCACCATCGTCACCATCGACCAGATACCGGAGAACCTGCAGAACGCCTTTATCGCGATTGAGGACAAGACCTTCCGCACCCATCACGGATTCAATATCGTCCGCATCTTCGGCGCGATCCGCGATGCCCTACTGTCCGGCGGCGAGATCAGCGGGACCAGCACCATCACCCAGCAGCTGGCGCGGAACATCTACCTGCCGGACCAGCGCTTCGATCACGATATCAACCGCAAGATCACAGAGGCCTACTACGCCGTCATCCTGGAGCGGCGGCTCAACAAGGATCAGATCCTGGAGGCCTACCTGAACACGGTGAGCTTCGGCTCCGCCTACGGCGTCCAGGCGGCATCCCAGGCCTATTTCGACAAGGACGTGGAGGAACTGACGCTGGTGGAATGTGCCGCCCTGGCGGCCATGCCGCAGGCACCCTCGGCCTATGCGCTCGTACAGCAGGTCTCCGCCAGCGAGGTCAACGATGACACGGAGAACCTCATCCGCAAGGAGGGCGATGTCGCCTATGTCTGGAACGACACGGCGGAGCCCCGCATTCAGCTTTGCCTGGACCTCATGCTGGAGCAGGGTTTCATCACCCAGAGCGAGCACGACGAGGCGGCGGCCATGAAGGTCAAGGACATCGTCAACCCCAACACCGATACCCTCCATGTCGCCACGAACTACTTCGCCGACTATGTCATCAATACCGTCATCGAGGACCTGCAGGAGGAGCTGGATTGCGACTACACCCGCGCGTTCAACATGGTCTACAGCGGCGGTCTGCGCATCTACACCACGATCGACACGGAGATGCAGAAGATCATCGAGGAGGAGTTTAAGAACGACGACAACTACCCCGCCCTCATCACGAATCGCCGCGATCAGAACAACAACATCCTGGATGAGGACGGCAAGATCATCCTCTACAGCTACAGCAACTACATCACGAGCAAGGGCTACTTCCGCCTCAAACCGGACGAGTACGCGTGGAACGATGACGGTTCCCTGACGGTGTTCGCCGGCAAGCGCCTCAATTTCTACGACACTGTGGCGGCCGGACAGGAGGAGGTCAGCGTGGAGTTCAAGAACATGTATGTCGTGGAGGACGGCGTGTTCTACACCATCTCCGGCGGCTACATCAACATCCCGCAGAAGTATAAGTCAAAGGACAAGGACGGCAACCTCGTCGTCTCGGCCCAGTATTTTACCGATCATCCAGACGCCCTGCGCCAGAGCGGAGAGCGGGTCGTCACGAAGAACTTCACCCTGCAGCAGCGCGTCATCCAGCCGCAGTCCGCGATGACGATCGTCGACAACGAGACGGGATATGTCAAGGCCATGGTGGGCGGACGCAAGATCAACGGCCGCATGATCCTGAACCGGGCGGTGACCAACCAGCAGTCCGGTTCCTCCATCAAGCCCCTCTCCGTCTACGCGCCGGCCATCCAGAAGAGCTTCGAGCTGCAGGCGGCCGGAGAGAAGTACGAGCTCATCGATTCCGAGTACGGTTTCCAGGGGGACAAGCTCTGGGGCGACTACCTGACGGCGGCCTCCATCATCGACGATGAACCCACCACCGTCAACGGCGAGCGGTGGCCTGTGAACTCGCCGCCCGGCTACAACGGGCTGGTCAGCATGCGGCGGGCCCTGCAGAAATCCCTGAACATCTGCGCCGTGAAGCTCATGCAGCAGGTGGGCACCGACTACGCCTTCGACATGGTGGAGAAGTTCGGCATCACCACCCTGGTGCGGGAAGGCGAGGTCAACGACAACAACCTGGCGGCGCTGGCGCTGGGCGGGCAGTCCAGCGGCGTCACCACCCTGGAGATGGCCAGCGCCTACAACACATTCGTCAACGACGGGGCGCACCGCAGCTACAACATCTACACCAAGGTGACGACGCGGACGGGCGACACGCTCCTGGAGGGCACGACGGAGGATACGCAGGTGCTCGATCCGGGCGTGGCCTGGATCATGCGCAACATGCTGCAGTCCGTCGTCACGGACGGCCTCGGCCAGCCTGCGGCCGTCAGCGGTACCCAGGCCGGCGGCAAGACCGGTACCACCTCCGACCAGTTCGATATCTGGTTCGACGGCTTCACGGCCAAGTACTCCGCCTCCCTGTGGATCGGCAGCGATGTCAATATCAAGCTGTCCAGCATGTCCGAAAAGGCTGCGGCCCTGTGGGGCAAGATCATGAACCAAATTCCCGATGTCGGCGAGGGGACCTATACGGCCATGCCGTCCAATGTCATCGCCGTCTCCGTCGATACGAAGAGCGGCATGCTGGCCGTGGACAGCAGCGGCTCCGATGTGCGCACGGAATACTTCACGCGGGGCACCCAGCCGACGGAGACCGACACGCTCCACCAGACGGTGGAGGTCTGCGACAGCAGCGGGTTCCTGGCCACCCCGTCCTGCCCTTCCGTCTCGGAGAAATCCGGTATCAAGCGGCCCTATGTGCCGAACAAGCGGGTGGCGGACCTGAATCGGGAACTTCCCCACTACTACTGCAACGAGCACAACCCGGACCCGGAGGAGTATCCCGTGAAGAAGGGCCTGGATGTGACGATCGTGGAACCGGGCGAGCTGGATGATCCGGAGGGGCCGATCACCGACCCCGATGACCCGAATTACGACCCGGTGCTCGATCCGAACAGCCCGAGCTATAACCCGGCCTTAGACCCGTACAACCCGGCCTATAATCCGGCCCTGGATCCGAACAATCCCGCCTATAACCCGGCCTTGGATCCGAGCAATCCGGCCTATGACCCCACCCTCGATCCGAACCAGAGCGCCGGCACCGATCCGAATGCACCCGCCGTCGACCCGGCGGATCCGGGCGGACAGGTCGTGCCACCCGATTCCGACGCCGACGACCCTGAGGCATAGCATCGGCGACACGGCGGCATAGCGGAGGCATAGCGCCGGCGACATGGGGTATAGCGCCGGCGCTCCTCGGCCTTTTCTACATCAGCTGGCAGATCATCTCGGCCAGCTCGCTTGGATTCTCCACGCTCAGACCGGCGATGAGCCTGGCCTGCGCGTAGAGCAGCTTGGCATAGGTCGCCAGCTTCTCCTCGTCCCCCGCCGCATCCATCGCCTTGAGCTTCTCGGCGATGGGATGGGAGGCGTTGATCTCCAGCACGACCTGCGCCTTGACCTTTTCCTCCACGGGCATGGCATTCAGCGTCTTCTCCATTTCGAGGGAAAGCGCCCCCTCCGAGGTCAGGCAGACCGGATGGTTCTTGAGGTGACCTGTGAAGCGCACGCCGCTGACACCCTCCCCGATGGCCGCCTGCATCTTGGCCAGCAGATCCTTGGATTCCTCGTTCTGCTTCGTGATCGTCTCCTTCTCCGCCTCGGTCTCCAGATCGAGTTCATCGCCGCAGATGTTGAGGAAACGCTTCCCGTCGTAGTCCCGCAGCGTCTGCAGGACGAACTCGTCCACCTCCTCCGTCAGGTACAGGATCTCATAGCCCTTATCCTTCACCTGATCCGTCTGCGGCAGCAGATCGATCTTCTGCACCGTCTCACCGCAGGCATAGTAGATGCTCGACTGCCCCTCCGGCATCCGCGAGACGTACTCCTTGAAGCTGGTCATGTCGCCGGTGGTGGAGGAGTGGAACAGCAGAAGATCCATCAGGGTGTCCCTGTGCATCCCGTAGTCGTTGTATACGCCGAACTTGAGCTGGGTGCCGAAGGACTTGAAGAAGTCCTTGTACCCCTCGCGGTCCTCCGCCATGAACTTGACGAGCTCGTTCTTGATATTCCTCTCCAGGTTGCGCGCGATGAGCTTGAGCTGCCGGTCATGCTGCAGCATCTCGCGGGAGATGTTCAGGGAGAGATCGGCGCTGTCCACCAGTCCCTTGACGAAGCTGAAGTAATCCGGGAGCAGATCGGCGCACTTCTCCATGATCATGACGCCGCTGTTGTAGAGCGCCAGTCCCTTCTCAAAATCCTTCGTGTAGTAGTCGTAGGGCGGCTTCTTGGGTATGAACAGGAGCGCCGTATAGGACACCGCCCCCTCCGCGCTGGTGTGGATGACCCGGACGGGATCGTTGAAGTCATAGAACTTATCCTTATAGTAGGCGGCGTACTCCTCCTTGGAGATCTCGTTCTTATTGCGGCGCCAGATCGGCACCATGCTGTTGACGATCTCCTCCTCAGGGGCAGCCTCCCCGGCACCCTCGGCACCCTCGGCCTTTTCCGCCTCCTGGGGCGCCTCAGCATCCGCTGCCTCCGCCTCGGCATCCGACCCCTCCTCGTCCGGCGGCATATCCCGCTTCATCTTGATCGGCCAGGAGATGTAGTCGGAGTACTTCTTGATGAGGCTGCGCAGCTGATAGTCCTCCAGGAAGCGGCTGTAGTTTTCCTCCTCCGTGTCATCCTTGAGGAGCAGCGTCACGCAGGTGCCATGCCCCTCCATCTCGGCCGGCTCCACGGTATAGCCGTCCACGCCCTCCGATGTCCAGCAAAAGGCCTCCTGCGCGCCGTATGCTCTCGACAGGACGCTGACCTTTTTGCTGACCATGAAGGCCGAATAAAAGCCCACGCCGAACTGCCCGATGATGTCGATGTCCTCCTTCGCCTCGCTGTGCATCTTGAAGTCCAGTGAGCCGCTTTTGGCGATGACCCCCAGGTTGGATTCCAGCTCCTCCGCCGTCATCCCGATGCCGTTATCCGCGATCGTGATGGTACGCGCCTCCTTGTCCGCGGCCACATGGATGCAGTAATCGCTGCGGTCGAGGCCGCTGATGTTTTCCGAAAGCTGCCGGTAATACAGCTTGTCGATGGCATCGCTGGCGTTGGAGATCAGCTCCCGCAGGAAGATCTCCTTGTGGGTATAGATGGAATTTATCATCATATCCAGCAATCTTTTGGATTCCGCCTTGAATTGTTTTTTACGCATATCGTTGCCTCCTGTCCTGCTCGCACGGCGGTCCTGCGTGGCCGCATGCCCGCCTTTCACTCTTCGTTTTTCCCTTTCGGTGTTTTGTCCTCTGTCCCTTGCGTGCAGCCGTCCTGCCGGCAGCGCGCCGAAGGCGCTGCCTACCGGCCGTGTGCCCGCGCATGCGGACGCTTTCCCGGATGCACCCACCGGGCTATTCTGTTAGCACTTTACTGTAATGAGTGCTAATCCCTAAGCACAACTATACGCCCGCGGGCGTCTCTTGTCAACAGGAAAAATGAAATCTCGCAAATTTTATATGCGCTCTCTGACGGCCTGCCTGACCTCGTCAGCCGTCACGTCGCATGTCCGAACCAGCGCGGCTACCTGATCCATCTCCGGCTTTTCCCGCACGGCGCCGTAGCCCCAGCACCGCTTGACCGTCACCGGCCCCCAGGGCGTCTCCCTCTGCAGGGTCTCCCTTCGCAAAACATGCCTCCGGTAGGCTTCTACCCGCACGCCGATGGTCGTGGTGTGGCGGAACAGCAGGGTCGTCATCTTCTCCTCATCCTCGGGCCTCGCCAGGACGGAGAGTTTGATGGCCGGCCTGGACTTCTTCATGGTGATGGCCTGCGTGTACACATCCAGCGCGCCCGCCTCCAGCAGGATCTCCGCCGCGAGGCCGATGTCCTCCCCGCACATATCGTCCAGATTGCACGAGAGCTCGATCACCTGTGAGGGCGCATCGGCCTGTCCCGAAGCCGTCCCCGCGCAGGAAATTTCCGCCCCCTCGCGGGCGGCATCCCCCGATGCGCTGGGAACATCCGTCTCTCCTAAGAAGACCCGCACGCAGTTGACGACACCCGGAAAGACCCGGCTGCCCATGCCGTAGCCGACCTTTTCCACCGTCATGGGCGGCATCGGGCCGAAGCTCTGCCCGAAATGCCTGAGAATGGCGGCGCCGGTGGGCGTGCAGAGTTCTCCCTCCACCTCGCCGCTGTAGATGGGTATGCCCGTCAGGATGCGGGCGGTGGCCGGCGCCGGTACCGGCAGCAGGCCGTGCGCGCAGCGGACCGTACCGCTGCCGACATGAATGGGGGATACCGTGATTCGATCCGCGCCCAGCATCTCCAGGAGCAGGCAGCATCCCACCACATCGGCCACCGCATCCAGCGTGCCCACCTCGTGGAAATGGATGTGTTCCATCGTCTCCCCGTGCACGGCGGCCTCGGCCTGCGCGATGAGGTCGTAGATCGCCAGCGCGTCGGATTTGACGGCATCGGACACGGGAAGATGCGCCTCGATGAGATGCCGTATCTCCGCGGCGCTGTGTCCGTGGACATGCCCGTCCTCGCCGTGGCCGTGGCCCGTATGGGTGTGGCTGTCCTGCCCGCCGTGGTCATGATCCGCGTGCGCGCGGCCTTCGCCTTCGCTGTGGCCACCGTCCGCATGCCCTGCATGCGGAGGCTCTGCCCCGTGAAGACCGTCCGCACAGGCCGCCGGCGCATGTGCCGTCCCGTGAGCGCCTTCCTCGCCGTCGCCATGCGCATCCTGCGCATGTGCCTCGTGCCCGCCGGCGCCGCGTCCGCAGCCGTCCTGCAGCTGATCCTCCTCCTGTCCGCCGACCAGCACATGCATGCGGGTCCCCTTGATGCCGTTTCGCGTCAGCGGTTCAGCCTGCACCGTCACGCCGGGCAGCCCCAGATGCGCCATCCGATCCAGAAACGCCGCCTGCTTTTCCTCGTCGAGAAGCTCCCAGAGGGCGGCCATCAGCATATCGCCCGCCGCACCCATGGCGCACTGCACATAGATCGATCGCATATCAGTCTCCCATGTTGTTGATGAGGCTGGCCAGATAACCGGCCCCGAAACCGTTGTCGATATTGACGACGCTGACGCCGCTGGCGCAGGAATTGAGCATGGACAGGAGCGCCGTCACGCCGCCGAACGCCGTTCCGTAGCCCACGCTGGTCGGCACCGCGATGACGGGACAGTCCGCCAGGCCGCCTATGACGCTGGCCAGCGCCCCCTCCATGCCGGCGATGGCGATGATGACCCGCGCCTGCATGATCTGCTCCGTGTGCGCCAGCAATCTGTGCAGGCCCGATACGCCCACATCGTAGACGCGCTGCACGTGGTTGCCCAGGATCTCCGCCGTCAGCGCCGCCTCCTCGGCCACCGGAATATCGCTCGTCCCGCCGGTCGCCACCAGGATGAATCCCTTCTGCCGCGGTGGTAGCATTTCACCCACCAGCCCTATGCGCCCCTGCGCATAGTAGGTGAACGGGAGCTCCGGACAATCCGCCTGCATGTGGACGGCCGCCTCCTCCTTCATCCTGGTGATGAGGATCGTCTGCTGCCCGCTCTCCCACAGGGAACGGGCTATGCACGCGATCTGCTGCGGGGTTTTCGAGGCGCCGTAGATGATCTCGGACGCGCCCTGCCGCAGGCCACGGTGCTGGTCCAGGGAGGCGATGCCGATCTCCTGAAACGGCGCCACCTTCAGCTTGAGGACGGCCTCCTCGACCGGCACCCTCCCCGCAGCCACCTCCTGCAGCAACTCTCGAATCTCAAACTGTTCCATCTGCCGCTTCCCGCTCTGTTCCTACGCCCTTCCCCGGCCACCCGCGCCGCATACAATGCGCGAGACAGCCGAAGACCGATCAACCCTTCGCCAGAATATCTTTTGCGAAGTCCGCCGCCTTCTTGAGATCCTCCTCGTTGGGCCGGCCGCGATGCAGGACGGTAAAGGCGCCCGGGCACGAGAACTCCTCCTTGGCCAGTGGAATGTTCTTCTCCGCCAGACACTTCTCCACATAGCCGCGGGTGCTGATGCTGGATGCCGACGTGCTGAAGTTGACGATCTTGCCCACGGACACCCCGATCTCCTTGATGAACGCCTTCACATGCTCGTCCAGCTTAAACGCATACGGCGCGCTGCCCAGGAAAAGAATGTCCACATCCTCGGTCAGCGGCGTCGAGACATCCTTCGCCTCCACGCCGACCGCCGCGGCGATCGCCTCCGCGACCTTCTTCGTATTACCGCCTCTGGAATAGTACCGAACCTCGACTTTCATCTTAGCACCTCCTGCTTTCTCTGCTGCGTATTCTTTTGACTGCCTTCTTCGGGCTATGTTCCTGTCGTTTCCTCGGGACTGCCTTCCTCGGTTCTCCCTTCGAGATTTCTTCAGCCTGGTCGCCAGGCGCCCATCGCCGCTTTCCGTCTTCCAACTGCCACTTCGGGCGCGTTCACACGCGCCCGAAGACCTTTCCATACTCTCGCGCTCTACAGGAGCTCCCTGCGCGACAGGTTGATGCGATTCTGGCTGTCGATCTCCGTGACCTTCACCCTGACCGTGTCGCCGATGTTCATCTCATCCTCCACACGCTCCACGCGGTGCTTGGCCATCTTGGAGATGTGCAGCAGGCCCTCCTTGCCCGGCAGGATCTCGATGAAGGCGCCGAAGTTCATGATGCGGGTCACCTTGCCCTCGTAGATTTCCCCGACCTCGACATCCCTGGTGAGCATCTCGATCTCGTGGCGGGCCGCATCGGCGCTGGCCATATCGGTGCTGTAGATGCTGATCATGCCGGGCACATCCTCGGAGATATCGATCTTGACGCCGGTCTCCTCGACGATGCGGTTGATGGTCTTGCCGCCCGGCCCGATGACGATGCGCACCTTGTCCGGGTCCACATGCATGGTGATGGCGCGCGGCGCCCACCTGGACATCTCCTCGCGCGGTGCGGGGATCTCCTCCAGCATCTTGCCCATGATGTACATGCGACCCTCTCTGGCCTGCTTCAGCGCCTTCTCCAGGATCTCCCTGGACAGACCGTGGACCTTGATATCCATCTGGATCGCCGTCACGCCGACCTCCGTGCCCGTGACCTTGAAGTCCATGTCACCCAGAAAATCCTCCATGCCCTGGATGTCGGACAGGATGGCGAACTCCGAGGTGCCGTCCTCCTTGACCCGCTCGATCAGCCCCATGGCGATACCGGCCACCGGCCGCTTGATGGGCACGCCGGCATCCATGAGCGCCAGACAGGAACCGCAGGTCGAGCCCATCGACGTGGACCCGTTGGAGGAAAGAACATCCGACACCACACGGATGGCGTAGGGGAACTCGTCCACGCTGGGCAGAACCGGAATCAGCGCCCGCTCCGCCAGCGCGCCGTGTCCGATCTCCCGGCGGCCGGGACTTCTGGATGTCTTCGCCTCCCCCACGGAGTAGCCGGGGAAGTTATAGTGGTGCATGTAGCGCTTGCTGGTCTGCTCGGTGATCCCGTCTATGGTCTGGGCCTCGCTGACCGGCGCCAGCGTGCAGACGGACATGACCTGCGTCTGGCCCCGTTTGAAGAGGCCGGAGCCGTGCGTTCTGGGCAAAAGTCCGGTCTCGCACCAGATCGGCCGGATTTCCGTCAGCTTCCGGTTGTCGGGACGGATGCCCTCATCCAGGATCATCGCCCGCACCTGCTCCTTGGTGATATTGTACAGGACGGATTCGATGTCCTTGCCGTTGTCCGGATAGATTTCGGCGAAGTGCTCCTTGGTCTCCACCTCCACCTGGTCCATGTTCTCCAGCCGCTCCACCTTGTCCGGTGTCTTGATGGCGACGCGCATCTTCTCCACGGCATAGTCCCTGACCACCTGATCGATCTCGTCCGGGACCTTGTACAGCTCGATGTTCTGCTTGGGGCGGCCCACCTCGGCCACCACGGCCTCGATGAAGTCCACCAGCTTCTTGATCTCCTCGTGCGCGAACAGGATGCCGTCCAGCATCTCCATCTCCGGCACCTCATTGGCACCGGCCTCGACCATCATGATGGCCTCCTTCGTACCGGAGACGGTCATGTTGATATCGGACACCGCCCGCTGCTCCAGCGTCGGGTTGATGACGAACTGTCCGTCCACCCGGCCGATGATGACCGAGCCCGTGGGGCCATCCCAGGGAATGTCCGAGCAGGCCAGCGCCACGGAGGAACCGATCATGCCGCAAAATTCAGGCGAGCAGTCCGGGTCCACGCTCATGACCGTGGCCACCACGACCACATCGTTATAGTATCCCTTCGGGAACAGAGGACGGATCGGCCGGTCGATGAGCCGGGAAGTCAGGATCGCATGCTCGCTGGGCCTGCCCTCTCTCTTGATGAAGCCGCCGGGAATCTTGCCGGCCGCGTACATGCGCTCCTCGAAGTCCACGCTCAGCGGGAAAAAGTCGATGTCCGGCCGCGGTTCCTTGGAGGCGCAGGCCGTCACATTGACCACCGTATCGCCGTACCGCACCATGACCTGTCCGTTCGCCTGCTCGCAGACCTTGCCGATCTCCAGCTGCAAAAGCCGTCCGCCTACCGCCGTCCGAAATGTCCTGTAATCCTCAAATCTGGCCATAATTAACAACTACCTCCTGTTAATTTTTCTCTACTTCTCCGCTTGCTTTCTAAAAAGGCGGGGTTTTGGTAAGCCCCGCCTTCATATCCTATGGATGCTCCCAAACCTACTGTCTACTTCCTCAAACCTAATCTCGCGATGAGGGTCCTGTACCGTTCCAGGTCCGTATCCCGCAGATAGGCCAGCAGGTTTCTCCTCTGTCCTACCATCTTCAGCAGTCCCCGCCGTGAATGATAATCCTTCTTGTGTACCTTCAGATGCTCGTTCAGATCGTTGATGCGGTAGGTCAGGATGGCGATTTGCACCTCCGGCGAACCGGTGTCGCCCTCCTTCAACTGATAGTCCTTGATGATCTGCTGTTTGATTTCCTTGGTGATCATGTCCTGTCTCCTTTTCTATTCTTTGCACCTCCTGCCGGGTAGGCCGTCGGAGTGTCGGCGAACGCAGCAAAAGGCCTCAAATCAATGGTTTATTCTATCACGGGTTTTCGGGGCTGTCAATCTGTTTTTCTGCCGGCCGGAAAAGCCGGAAAACGGCGCCGCGGGACCCCGGCGCCTGCGCAAGCACCTGCCGGCTGCCAGAAAAGGCGGCTGGAAGGGTGGTCCGCTTCCCCAAGGACGAGAGACCGATGGGATGCCCCGCCCGTCGATGTCTCATGGGCGACTCCTCACAGATCGCGCAGCCCGTGGTAGGCCTTGGCCTCCTGGCAGTCCTTGACGATCTGGGCCGCCAGCGCATCCACGCTGTCGAACTTCACCTCGTCGCGGGTCTTCTTCAGAAATTCCACCCGTATCTGCTTGCCGTAGAGGATCTTATCGAAGTTGAAGATGTGCGTCTCCACATTCTTGTGGAAGGCGCCGATGGTGGGCTTCACCCCCACGTTGGTGACGCTGGGATAGCGGACGCCGTTATAGGTGCAGACGGTCACATAGACGCCATTTGGGGGGCTCACCATCGACTCGTCGATCATGATGTTCGAGGTCGGAAATCCGATGGTGCGGCCCAGCCGGTTCCCCACGACCACCTCGCCCGCGATGGAGTAGCGGCGGCCGAGGAATTTCTGGCAGGCCTCCATATCGCCGGCGCCGATCAGGCTGCGGATCAGGGTGGAGCTGACCACATCCCCGTCCACGGTGATGGGCGGAATCTCCGTGACCCCGAAACCCTTCTCATGCCCTGCCTCCCGCAGCAGCGCCACATCGCCGGCCGCATGGCAGCCGAAGCGATAGTTGAAGCCGCAGAAGACCTCGCGCGCATGCAGCCGCTTAACGAGAATCTCGTCGATGAAGGTCAGAGGCTCCATCTTGGCGATCTCCCAGGTGAAGGCCGGATTGAACAGGTAGTCCACCCCCAGGCTCTCGATGAGGGCGCACTTCTCCTCCGGATAGATGATGTTTCGGACCGGCGCATCCGGGTTGAAGAGGGTCTTCGGATGGTTGGAAAAGGTCAGCACGCCGCAGACGCCCCCCGCCTGCCTGGCCTTTTTCACCGCCTCCGCGATGAGCTTCTGGTGCCCCACATGGACCCCGTCAAAATTTCCCAAAGCGAGGAAGCAGGGGCGCATCTCCTGCACGTCCTCGAGGTGCTCGTATATCTTCATCGTCCATCTGCCCTCCACCGTCTATACCTTGCCGCCTTCACGACACACAGCGCGCCGTCTGCCGTCTACCGGCCGCCGAGGCCCTTTTGACATCCGCACCGCGACCGCCATCGGCTCGCCGCCAAGGCCCGGTATCCTGCCTCGTCCGCCGACATGCCGTCTATGCCTGCCCTCCTGCCGCCCGTTGCACGAAGACCTTGTCGGGCGCCATGTAAAGGCCGTCGGGGTCGCAAAAGGCGACGCCCAGGAAGGTCTCACCGCCGTCCGTCCTCTCGCGGTACAGGCAGAAGGCCCGTCGGTATTCCTCGCGCACCGGCCACCCCGGCGGGTACGTGTCGAAGGCGGGCCGCCGTACGATGCGGCAGTCCGAAAGCGGAATCTGGCGGCCATCGGCGAAGCGCCTTGCCGCCTCCGCCGGTACGAGCGCCTTGCCGAACCTGGCGAGGGGCATATCCGCCGGCTGCAGGTAGGGCGTAAGCCATCGCGGCCCGCTCCCCTCCGGTTCCGCATCCGCCGCATCCTTAGCGGCTTCCAGCGTCTCCAGGCTCACGGCATCCTCCAGGCGGAACGGGCCGCTCTGCAGGCGGACGAGGTCCGCCATGTAGGCGCCGGTCCCGAGGGCCGCGCCCACATCCTGGCAGATGGTCCTGATATAGGTCCCCTTCGAGCAGGCGACCCGAAAGGTCACGGACATGGCACGAAGGTCCACCGCCTCCACGGCGAGCTCCCGGATGCAGACGGTTCGCGCCGGCACCTCCACCGTCTCGCCCGCCCGCGCGTAGGTGTAGAGATGCTTTCCGCCCACGCGCACCGCGCTGTACATGGGCGGGCGCTGCCTGATGACCCCGTGGAAGGCCGAAAAGGCATCCTCGATGGCCGCCGTCGTCACCCCGTCGGTGGGAAAGACCGCCGTCGTCTGCCCCCAGGCATCCTGCGTGTCGGTATTGCGGCCCAGTACCAGCCTGCAGCGATAGACCTTCTCGTCCCCGTCCAGGTACTCCGTGATGCG
>CAZDUM010000001.1:26388-37784 GCA_964508645.1 uncultured Oscillospiraceae bacterium
GTCCGCCGGCCGGCTGCGGCCGCTGCGCGTCCACAGCCGCCTCGATGGCCCTCTCGATGGCGGGGAGCGCCTCCGCGAGCGGCATATCCAGCGTGCAGCCGGCGGCCTTGGTATGGCCGCCGCCGCCCAGGGCCGTCGCGATGGCCGCCACATCGGCCCAGCTCTTGGCGCGGAAACTGGCCTTCACCTGCCGCCCCGTCTCCTCCTTGACCACGGCGGCGATCTCCACGCCCTCGATGGCGCGCAGCATATCGACGATGCCCTCGCTCTCGTCCATGCCGGCGCCGGTCTCCCGCAACAGCGCGCGGGTCACCACGGCCACGGCCGCCTGTCCGCCGGCCAGAAGGTGCATCCCGTCCACCGCCCGACATTCCAGCCGCACGCGCGCCAGGCGCACATTCTCATAGATCGCCTGGCAGACCTTGTTGCTGTTCAGGCCGCTGTCATACAGCGCCGCCACGATCTCGTGGCACCGCTTCGTCGTGTTGCTGTGCTGAAAATTCCCCGTGTCCGTTGCGATGGCCGCGTAGAGAGCCTCCGCCGTCTCCTGGTCGATCTCCACGCCCATGTCCAGAAGCAGCTGGTAGATCAGCTCCCCGGTGGAGGAGGCCGTCGGCTCCACATGGTTGTAGTCGCAAACCGCCTTCGTCGTCAGGTGATGGTCGATGCAGACGCTGCACCTGCCCGTGGCGAACGCGGCGGCTCGCTTGGGGAAGCGATCCGCCTCCCCGCAGTCCAGGCAGAGGGAGATGTCCGCATCGAGCCCTTTTTTCAGGTCCGTCGTGCAGTATCCCCGGTCCAGAAACCGCAGGTTGCGGGCGATGCCGTCCTCGACGAGAATCCAGCTCTCCTTGCCCAGCCGTCGAAGGCTGTGGCACAGGGCCACCGCGGAGCCCAGCGCGTCCCCGTCCATATTGACATGCGGGTAGATGCAGACGGTATGCGCACGGCCGAGCACGCCGGCGATCTCCGGGAGCGGCGTCTTTTGCGAAGAAAGCTCCTTCATAATGCGCCGTCCTCCCCGCCGCCCGCCTGCGCCTCGCGCCCCGGTTCATCCTCCGGGATGTCCAGCGTATCCAGAATCTCGGTGATATGGCGTCCGTAGTCCATGGAGTGATCCATGCGAAAGATGAGCTCCGGCAGGCGGCGCACCTGCAGCTGCCGCCCCATCTCCCGCTTAAAGAGTCCCTTCGCGCTTTCAAGACCCGTCAGGACCTCCGTCTCCTTCTCGGCGCGGACCGCGGGGTCCGCCTCCGTCTGCAGGACCGTCACATAGCAGGTGGCGTAGCTGCCATCCCGCGTCACCGAGACGCCCGAAATGCTCACGATACCGCTCAGCCTGGGGTCCTTGACGCCGTTCAGGAGCATATCGCCGATGATGCGCTGAATCTCGCCGCCCATCCGGCCCTGCCTATATCCTTTGCCCATGCCGCACCTCTCACTTCCGCTCGATCTCCACCATGTGGAAGCATTCGATGATATCGCCTTCCTTGATATCGTTGTAGGACTCGATGCCGATGCCGCACTCATAGCCCTGGTTGACCTCCCGCACATCGTCCTTAAACCGCCTGAGGGAGGCTATGCGGCCCTCGTGCACCACGATGCCGTCGCGCACCAGCCTGATCTCCGCGTTTCTCTGCATCTTTCCCTCCAGCACATAGGCGCCGGCGACATTGCCGACACCCGGCACGCGGAAGATGCTGCGTATCTCGGCCCTGCCGAGGACCTCCTCCTTGTAGACCGGCTCCAGCATGCCCTTCATGGCGTCCTCCACGTCGTTGATGATGTCGTAGATGACGCGATACAGCCGGACCTGGATATTTTCCCGATCCGCGAGGGCCTGCGCGGCAGCCGTGGGCCGCACATTGAAGCCGATGATGATGGACCCGGTCGTGCCGGCCAGCGTCACATCGGATTCGTTGACCGTACCCACACCGCTGTGGATGATCCTGACGCGCACGTTCTCGTTGCTCAGTTTTTCGAGCGAGGAGACGATGGCCCCGACGGAGCCCTGCACATCGCCCTTGATGATGAGGTTCAGGTCCTTGATCTCGCCCTCCTTGATCTGGCTGAAGAGCTGCTCCAGCGTGGTGCTCGCGTTCCGGGCCAGAATCTCCTCGCGCAGCTTCGTCTTCCTATGCTCGGCGATCTCCCTGGCGGTCCTCTCCTCTTTGACGGCGTAAAATTCGTCTCCGGCTTCGGGTACGTCGGTCAGTCCCAGGATTTCCACTGCGGTGGCGGGACCGGCCTTCTTGATGACATCCCCCTTGTAGTTGGTCATCAGCCGGATGTGGCCGGCGCAGGTGCCCGCGACGATGTTCATGCCGCTTTTGAGGGTGCCGTTGGTGACGAGGAGGGTGGCCACGGGGCCCTTGTTCTTGTCGAGGCGCGCTTCGATGACGGAGCCCATGGCCAGCCGGTTGGGGTTCGCCTTCAGCTCCAGCACCTCCGCCTGCAGGAGGATCATCTCCAGCAGGTTGACGATGCCCTCGCCGGTCTTCGCGGACACCGGCACGGCGATGACATCGCCGCCCCACTCCTCGACCAGCACGCCGTGCTCCGCGAGGTCCTGCTTGACCTTCTCCGGATTGGCACCGGGCTTATCCATCTTGTTGATGGCGACGATGATGGGCACGCCCGCCGCCTTGGCGTGGCTGATGGATTCGATCGTCTGCGGCATGACCGAGTCATCGGCCGCGACCACCAGCACCGCGATATCCGTCACATGCGCGCCCCTGGCCCGCATGGCCGTGAAGGCTTCGTGGCCCGGCGTATCCAGGAATACGATCTTCTGCCCGTTGATGGAGACCTCGGAGGCACCGATATGCTGCGTGATGCCGCCGGACTCCGAGGCCGTCACATTCGTCTTGCGGATGGCGTCCAGAAGGGATGTCTTGCCGTGGTCGACATGGCCCATGACGGTGATGATCGGCGGACGCGGCTTCAGATCCTCCTCCGCATCCTCGAAGAGCTCCAGTCCCTCCTCGACGACTTCCTCCTCCACGCGGCCCACCGCCACATGGACGCCCAGCTCGTCGGCGAGCACCATGACGGTCTCCTCGTCGATGTTCTGGTTGATATTGGCCATGATGCCGAGGCGCATCAAAGCCATGATGACCTGCGAGGTGGAGATGTCCAGCTGCTCGCTGAAGCCGGCCACCGTGATGGGCACGTTGATCACGACGGTGCCCTCCGGCAGCGTCTGCATGACCTCGTCCATCTCGTCGAAGGCGGGCTTGGGATGCGCATGGTGCTTCTTGGGCCTCGCCTGCTTCTCCAGCGTGCGCTCCTGGACCTTGGTCTTGTTCTTCTTGCCGTTGCTCTCCAGTCTGGCGAACTTGTTCCGCTCCTTCTCGTGATGGAGCTTGTCCGTCTTCCGCTGGCCGGGCTTGTTGTCCATCTTCGGGCGATCACCCGGCCGCTCGCTGCGAGGTCTGCCCTCGCCGCTCCTGGCGGCGGGCCGTCCGCCCGATGCCTGTCCGTCTCGTCTCCCGTCGGGCCGTCCCGCCGGGCGTCCGTCTCTGGAGGTCGGCCGGCCAGGGCCGCCTGTCCGGCCACCCTGCCCGTCCCTGGGTCTCTCACCGCGCGCACCCTGCGGTCTGTCACCCCTGGGTCCCGGTCGATCTCCTCGGAGCGCACCGGTCTGCGCGCCTCTGCCGTCTCTGGTCGGCCTGCCCGCGCCGCTCTGCGTGCCGGCACGGCCGGCTGCCGCCATGCCCTGCGCACCGGCGGGTCTCGGCGTGCCGGGTCTCGCTGTCCCCGGCGAACCGGCAGGGCGAGCCGCTGTCTGTCCGGTGGCGGGCCTTGCCGCTCCCTGCGCTGCGGCGGGGCGGGCTGCAGACTGTCCGGCGGCGGGACGGGCTGCGCTGGGCGCGCCCGCGGGGCGAGTGCCGCCCGGCGCAGCGGGGCGTCCGGCAGCCGCCGGTCCCTGCGGGCCGGTCGATCCGGCTGCGCCCGGGACAGCGGTTGGACGCGCTGCCGTCTGTGCGGCGGGTCCGGCTGTTCCCTGCGCGGGGGCAGGCCGGGTCGCACCCTGCGTCCCAGCAGCCTGCGCGGCCTCCGTCCGATCCGCCGCAGGCGAGGCGGTCTGCGCACCGGCCTGTCCGGCGGGCGCGGCCGCATTCCCACCCGTCTTGGCGGGTGCACGTCCCGATGCCTGCGGGCTCGCCAGGGTCTCGGCGCCGGCCGGCATCCCCGTTTCGGGCGCCGTAGCGGGGGCGGCGGATGCAGCGGGCTTTGCCTGCGCGGGCTTCTGGGCGTCTGCCGGTTTTTCGGCGGCGGGCGTCCCCTTCGGGGCACCGGCCACAGCCGCAGCCGGTTTCTCGGGCGCGGCTACAGCCGGCTTTCCGGCGGTCCCGGTGGCCGCTGCGGCCGCATCCGGCTTTACCGTGGCCGTCTCTTCCTTCACCATGCCGCGCTCGGCCACTTCCTTCGGGACCACGGGGCGGCCCATCGGCGGGCGGCGCCGGTTCTCCAGGTCCCTGTTCACCACAGGGGTCCCCATCGGTGCTCTCTGCAGGGACCGCTCGCCGCTCTTTTCCTTTTCCTTTTCCTTGGCCTTGGCCTGCGCGGAGGCCTTCGCCTGCCGCTGCATGTTGCGCGTCTGCAGGTCAGCCAGATTCGCGGCGGCTTTTACCGTGACCTTCGGCTCGGCGTCCTTCTTGTCATCGGTCTTCTTCGGCCCGGCTTTTACGATCTTCGTTTCCTTGTTGTCTATCGCCATCAGAGCACCTCCCGCCTCTCCGGCTGCATGTGGTCGATCTCCCGCATCATAGTCTCTGCGAGCTGCGCGTTGAGAACGCCATATATTCCTCTTTGCTGAACACCGGCCGCGTGAGACAGGCTGTCCATGCTGCCAAATGCGCGCCACGGCACGCCTTGGCGTTCCGCTGCCTCCGTCATCTTTTGCTTCGACGGCTCCGCCAGATCCTCGGCCAGAAGAAGCAGCCTGATCCGCCTCTTTTTCAGCATGCTCAGGCAGGTATTATAGCCGCTTGCAAGCGCTCTGGCCCTGGCCGCAAAGCCCAGGTAGGTGTACACCTTTTCATTCCTCACCGGCCAACGCCTCCAATCCCGCAAACAGCGACTCCTTTTCTCCAGCCTCCAGGTGAACATGGAAACTGCGCTCGATTGCCTTTTTTCGATCCGCCTGCTGCCAGCAGGCTCTGTTGTCCCGGCACAGATAGACGCCGCGGCCCTTGGCGCGGCCCGTAGGGTCTATGCTGACCTGTCCCTCATAGCAGGCGATGCGGATGAGCGCCGTCTTCTCGCGGGACTGCATGCAGCCGATGCAGCGCCGCATGGGAATCTTTCGTTCCTTCAAAGCCTACCCCTCCTCCGTCACCGGCACGGTCTCCGCCTCATCAAACTCGCCATCAAGCGGCTGCCCGTCCTGGGAGGCGAGGTCTTCGCCATCAACCCCCTGCGCCTGCTCGACCTGAACTGCGAGGTCGTCCTCGTCGAACGCCTGCCCGTCCTGGGCCGCGAGGTCGCCCTCCTCGTCAAAGTCTTGCTCCGGCGCCGCGAGGTCCTCACCGTCAAACTCCTGCGCCTGCTCGACCTGCTCGCCGAAATCGTCCGGCGACTCCCCGTCCGCATAGGCCGCCGCATCGTCCGCCTCGTATGCGTTTTGCTCGGCGAAAGCGGCCTCCGCCAGTATCTCCTCGTACTGCGTGTGACTCCGAATATCGATCTTCCAGCCGGCGACCCGCGCCGCCAGACGCACATTCTGTCCTTCCTTGCCGATCGCCAGGGAGAGCTGATAGTCCGGCACCACGGCCGTGGCCGTCTTCTCCCCGTTCGGGTCCAGGATGACCTGTTCGACCTTGGCGGGGCTCAGCACGTTGGCGATGAGGCGCCTCGGGTCCTCATCCCAGGGGATGATGTCGATCTTCTCCCCGTGCAGCTCATCGACGATGGCCTGCACCCGCGAGCCGCGCGTACCGACGCAGGCGCCCACGGGGTCCACGTTTTCATACTGGCTGTACACGGCCATCTTCGTGCGCGAACCGGCCTCCCGCGCGATGCCGCGAATCTCGACGGTCCCGTCCTCGATCTCCGGCACCTCCAGCTCGAACAGCTGCCGCACCAGGCCCGGATGCGAGCGGGATAGAAAGACCTGCGGGCCCTTCGTCGTCTTCTTCACATCCATGATATAGACCTTGAGCCTGTCGTTGACCCGGTAGCGCTCCCCCGGCACCTGCTCGTTGGCAGCCAGGATGCCCTCCGCGCGGCCGATATTGATGAACAGGGTGTTGTTGCTGATGCGCTGCACCTGGCCGGTTATGATCTCGCCCTGCCGTCCGACAAAATTCTCGTAGATCAGGTTTCTCTCCGCCTCCCGGATGCGCTGCATCACCACCTGTTTGGCCGTCTGCGCCGCGATGCGCCCGAAATCCTTGGGCGTCACCTGGTACTCCACGGCGTCCCCGACCTCATAGCGGTAGTCGATCTCCCGCGCCTCCTCCAGCGTCATCTGCGTCAGCTCGTCCTCCACCTCGTCCACGATATCCACCCGCATGTAGACATTGATGTCTCCCGTCTCGCGGTCGATATCCACGCGCACATTCTGGGAGGTGCCGTAATTCTTCTTATATGCGGACACCAGCGCCGATTCGATGGCTTCGAATACCACATCCCTGGAGATCTGCTTCTCCCGTTCCAAGTCCTCGATGGCCTGAATGAATTCACTGTTCATCGTCTTACATACCCTCCTTAGATCACGACAGCCAGCCGGACCGTATGGACCTGCTTCCTGTCGAACCGTAACTCGCGTTCTCCGTCCCTGATCACCAGGCAGGCATCGTCACAGGATACCAGGATGCCCTGGTGCTGCCGGCTGCCGTAGACGGCCTCGTACAGGCGCACATCGACGAGTCGTCCGGAAAACCGCGCAAAATCCGCCTCCGTATAGAGGATGCGATCCAGCCCCGGGGACGATACCTCCAGGTAATAGGGTTGACGGATCGGGTCCTCGCGGTCGAGCGCCTCGCTGAGAAAGCGGCTGACCAGCTCGCAGTCATCGGTGGAGACATAGGCCTCCTCACCGTCCCCGTCCGGCTCCCTGTCGATGAAGACCCTGAGATACCAGTCCTTCCCTTCCTTGACGAACTCCGTGTGGTACAGGGACAGGCCATGGGACCTGAGAAAAGGCTCCACCGTCCGGCTGGTCAGCTCCGTCACACTTTCCTTCTTTTTCGACATGTATCGATGCCCTTTCCCTCGCGTCTGCGCCTTCTTAAATTGAAAGAGTGGGCACAACCCACTCTCTCAGCTTACCATCTCTACCGTACGAGCTGATACTACCACAAAACCTCGCGCATTGCAAGGGGTTCGGCGATTTTTTTCCGCCCGCGCAAAAGATTTCCATGTGCTTCCATTTTCGCCGTTTGCCCGCCTTCGCGAGAGCGTCTGAAAACTTGGGCGCGCTGCCGACAGGTGGGCGGCAACCTCAAGAAAATGTCTGTTTGTGGCCTCAAAGTGGAGGCAAAACATATCGTCAGCGCGCCCTTGAAATCAAAAGTGGAGGCGCAGGGCAACCGCGAAGCACCTGTTGGACACTCTCCCGCCCGCCGATGGTGCGCCTGCCGCGCGTCCTGCGGTCCCCACCTTCATTTCCGCTGGCGCGGCGGCGGACTGTTTCGTCTCCACCCTTGGATCACGATAGATATCATCCCGCGGCCATCGTCCACCTGTCGGCCGCGCGACATGTCTGGTCAGACGCACCCGCGGCCATCAGGCCATCAGTAGAATGTCGCGACCTCCTCCTCCGGCTCGCTGGTGGGCTCCACCGAGAGCACATGGAAGACGGGACCTTCCCCCTCATACATGGGGCTGTACTCGCGCTTGATCACCGCCGTCATGATCACCCATCCGCCGTGCGTCAGCTTCTTCGCACCGTCATACTTGGCGACCAGGCCGCCAAACTGAATGTCCTGCACGCAGCATGTCATGATGTGCCGCCCGATGACGAATTCATCGTCCGCGAGACCGCCGCCGAGCAGCGTGCGACCCTTCAGCCGCAAGGTCTTTCCGTAGTACTTTTCCTCCTCCTCGTTGATATCGCGGTACCACAGCGCATAGTCCCGATCCTCGATGACGGTCACCGGCGCCTCCAGGTCGAAGGGCAACGGGTCCTCGATGTCGTCGAGCTCTATATCGTCTTCCCCGTACTCGTAGATGATGTCCGCCCGGCGGGTCGCCGTCCGCACCAACTTGTGGTAGGGCATCTTATCCATGTCCCTGGTAAAATGCTTGAAGACGACGGTTTCCACCGACTTCAGCTTGTCGAACACCAGGTTGCGCATGTTGGTGTTGTATGTGAGGATGAGGCGTGCATCGTTCAGGCACATCTCCTGGTTGACGATCCAGTTCTCGGGCATCGCCTGGTAGAACGTGTCCAGCATCCACATGCCGTTGTACTCCACCATGACGCGTTCGATATCGTATTTTACCTCCAGTTCGGTCAGAAACTCCGTCGTCAGCTGTGCCTCCTCCGCCACGGGCACGATATGCGCCCCTGTGGCGGCGAATCGTGCGGGATGCAGCTCCGCCTCCCCCTCCTCACACAGGAGGATCAACGTCCGCTCGCCCGCGTTGAAGGTCGAGTCCTCCATGGTCCCCTGGATGAAGGTGGTCTTGCCGCTGTCCAGAAAACCCGTGATCAGATAGACCGGCACCTCCCGGACGGCGCGGGGTCTGCCCACGCCCTGCATATCCTTCTTGCTCTGCATGGTTTCCCCCTTACAGGCCGAACAGCGTCCGGATGTTGTCCTCATCTACATCGGCGCCGATGACGCACAGCCTGCCGGTGACGCCGGCGCTGCCGTCGCGCACATCCGGCTCGCCCGGCACATAGTCGAAGTGAATCCACTGTCCGTTCTCTCCCTCTACGATGCCCTTGGCGCGCAGAATCTGTCCGTAGGTCTTCTCGTCCGCCAGCGCGGCGAGGGCTTCCGCGAGCTGTCCCTTCGTAAAGGTATGGGTCGTCTCAAATCCCACGCTGTCAAAGATCTCGTCGGCGTCGTGGTCGTGGTCATCATGATCGTGATGATGCGCATGGTCATGGTGATGCTCGTGGTCGTGCTCATGGTGGTGCTCATGCTCATCCTCGTGGTCGTGATGATGTTCATGGTCATGTTCGTGCACATGGTCGTGCTCGTGATCATGGTGCTCCTCCGCCAGATGCGCCAGCGCGGCCTCCATCGTATCCCGCTGCTCGATGGCCTCCAGGATCTGCATGCCCGTCAGCTTGTCCCATTCCGTGGTGATGATCGTCGCGTGCGGATTATGCTCGCGCACCAGCGCCACCGTCTGGTCCAGTTTCTCCTGCGACAGGCCGGTCGTATGGCTCAGCACCACGCAGCTGGCATGCTCCACCTGATTGTTAAAGAACTCTCCGAAGTTCTTCATGTAGATGCGCGCCTTCTTCGCATCCACCACCGTGGCGAAACCGCTCAGCGTCAGCTCCTCCAGCTGCAGATTCTCGACCGCCTCGATGATGTCGGACAGCTTGCCGACGCCGGAAGGCTCGATCAGAATCCTTTGCGGCGCGAATTCATCCACCACCTGCCGCAGCGCGCGGCCAAAGTCACCCACGAGGCTGCAGCATATGCAGCCGGAATTCATCTCGTTGATCTGAATGCCGGCATCCTGCAGGAATCCGCCGTCGATACCGATCTCCCCGAACTCGTTCTCGATGAGGACCACCTGCTCGCCCTGATACGCCTCCTCGATGAGCTTCTTGATCAGCGTGGTCTTGCCGGCGCCGAGAAACCCGGAGAAAATATCCAGTTTCATCATGTCTGTCATCTCTTTTCTGAAAATTACCCGGCAAAAGACCCGCAGGTCGAAGGTGAACGGCCCGCACCCCGCGGCGTCCTTGCGCGGCTTTTTCTGTTATTTTACCACAAAACGGTGCGTTGCAAAAGGTGAAAACAAAAAGAAATCCCGGACATCGGTCATCGGCCATCGACCATCGCATCTCAGTCCTTCAGGCAGCCGATGGGGACGACCAGGACGCCGTCGCGGCGGCGATAGGCATATGTGCCGGTTCCCGTCAGAACCATCAGAAAAGACGGCGCGTGCATCGCGCCTGTGTCCAGCTTCGCCTCCATGGCACTAAGGCTCCTCGCGCCATCCTCGATGAGACTGTCGCCGCCCAGCTTGATCTCGACCAGGCCGTACCTGCCGTTTCGCAGATGGATGACCGCGTCGCACTCCTGTCCACCCTTATCCCGGTAATGGTACACCCCGCCGTCCAGGGCATCCGCGAAGACGCGAAGGTCTCTGACGCAGAGGGTCTCGAAGAGAAAGCCGAATGTCCTAAGGTCGTTTACCAGGTCGTGGGGGCCAATGCCCAAGGCGGCCGCGGCGATCGACGGGTCCACATAGTAGCGGGTATCGGAGGAACGGATCGCGGTCCGGGAGCGGAGATTCGGATTCCACGCGGGCATATCCTCCACGACGAAGATCTTTCGCAGCGCATTGACGTACGAGGCGACGGTTTCCTCGCTTGGGGGTTTCTCCCCGCTTCCCGCGATATCCTGTGCCAGCGCGGTATTGGTGACCTGCCCGCCCTGGTGTCTCGCATAGGAGCGCATGAGACGGCGAACGCGGGTCGGGTTCTTTTGGACCTGATCTGCGCGGTTGATATCCGAGCGAACCACGGCCTCATAGTAGTCGAACGCCTGCGTCAGCGCGATTTCATCCCGCCGGTCGATCGCCTGCGGCCATCCTCCCCTGCACGTGAGGAACGCCAGCCGTTCCAGGCTGAGGTTCGCGCTGCCCATGACGTCCGAAAGGTCGGCCCCACCGTCAAAGAGCGCCCGGAGGCTGACTTCGCCGGTAGAATCCCCCGATTCATACAGGGTCATGGGGCGCATGGTCAGCCAGGTAAACCGCCCCGTGCCGGAATGGGTGATCTCCTCGGTATTCGCGGGGACCGCGGATCCGGTGAGGAGGAACTGCCCCATCTCGCCCCGGTGGTCCACCTCGAAGCGAATGGCGTCCCAGAGCTTCGGCGCCAGCTGCCATTCGTCGATGAGCCGTGGAGCCCGGCCCTGCAGCAGGCGCTGGGGGCTGATCTCCGACAAAGCGATGTTCTGCGCTCTTTCCTCCGGATCATCCATATATAGGATGCTGGCGGCCAGCTGTTCGGCCGTCGTGGTTTTTCCGCACCACTTCGGGCCTTCGATGACGACAGCGCCCTTGCCTTCCAGCTTTCGCCTCAGAATCCCGTCCGCAATCCTTTTTCTGTACTCTCGCACACGCCGCACCCCATTTCCCTTCCTTTTACCTTATATGATACACCTGGGGTTCGGATTTTGCAAACGGTTTTCCGACGATTGGCCGAATATTTTTCCGACGATTGGCGAAATATTTTTCCGACGATTGGC
>CAZDUM010000001.1:37884-48114 GCA_964508645.1 uncultured Oscillospiraceae bacterium
GCGAAAAATCGTTCCGACGATTGGCTGAATATCGCGGCGGTATTCGGCGGAAGTGGCGAGCGGTCTCTCCGCGGTCAGACTTTCGCGAGGATCGTGTCTTTCACATCCCAGCGCAGAGGGGGATAGGGCGTCTGATCCCCATAGCCGACATCCACATATGTAACCAGCCGGATATAGTCCGGCAGCTGAAACCGCTGCCGCAGCCGGTCGCAGAATTCCTGATTGCGAAAGGTCAGCCAGACGCCTTCCAGCCCCGCGGCATGGGCGGCCAGCACGATATTCTGGCCGGCGGCGCCAGCGTCGAGCAGCTGGTTCCGCACCGGGGTGAAGCAGTTGGCGCGATAGCAGCGCATATCCTGGCAGATCACCAGGTGAATCGGCCCGCCCGGCACGTCGCTGCCGCGAAACAGGCCGGGTTCATTTTTTTCCCGCACGATCAGATAGCGGATGGATTGCACGTTGCAGCCATGCGCGGCCCACAATCCGGCTTCCAGGATCTTTTCCAGAATCTCGTCCGGCACATCCTGGTCGGTAAACTCCCGCACGGAACGGCGTTCCTTGACGATGGTGAAGAAATGATCTTCCATCTCCTTCGTGACCGGTGTCGGCCGATAGGGAGACAGGTCCACCGGCTCGCCCTTCGAGAGCTTCTCCGCCATCCCGAGCAGGAAGCTGGCATACCGGTACTCCGGCAGGTCCTCACTGAGACCGCGGGCCTTCCAGATGCGCAGAAGGCGCTTGGTCACATCCGCCTGCCTGGCGGGCAGAACCTTGTTTCGATAGGCGGCCTCGTAGGCCTGAATCTCCAGGGTGTGATGGGTCCGCTCCCGCACGCGGGCTCGAAACTCCGTTTCATCCATCTGGATGAGCTCATCGTCGGTATAGCTCATCGCTTCCTGCAGAAGCCTCTTGACCTCCTCCTGGGGTGCATAATCCATGCTCGTATCGCGAAACATTTTCAATCCTCCTTGGTCCTCAGATGTAATACTCGGTATCGCTTTCCCTGCTTTCCCCGCTGCTGATATCGACCATAATCTTCGCCGCCAGATCGATCAGATACCGGTCGCTGCGATTGCGCGGATGCGGCGCACTGATGACGTATTCCTGCTGGACCGTGCCGGGCCTGGCCGTGAACAGAATGACGCGATCCGCCAGATAGACAGCCTCATTGAGATCATGGGTGATGAACAGGACCGTCTTTTTTTCCTGCTTCCGGATGCGGATCAGTTCATCCTGCAAAGTGCAGCGGGTCAGGTGGTCCACCGCGCTGAAGGGTTCGTCCATCAAAATCACCTTCGGGTTCGTCACCAGGGCGCGGGCGATGCCGGCACGCTGTCGCATCCCGCCGGAGAGCTGGGCCGGATATTTATTCTCGAATCCGGTCAGGCCCACCAGCTGTATGTATTTTTTCAGGCGCTCCTCCTGCTCCGATTTCGGGACCTTCGCTATGTCCAGCCCCAGGGCGATGTTCTTCTTTACGGTTCTCCAGGGAAACAGGGAGGCATCCTGAAAGACCACGCCGATATCTCGGCTGGTCCCGCGGACCGGCGTGTCATCCAGAAGCACCTCGCCGGACGTGAGGTCCAGAAGGCCGGCGACGATCTCTAGGAGCGTACTCTTACCGCAGCCCGAAGGTCCCACGACGCAGACGAATTCTCCGTCGCGGATCTCGAGATTGATATTGGCCAGCGCCTGGATCGCCTCTCCGTCCGAATTGGTGTATGTTTTATTTACGTTTCTGATTTTTATCGATGGCATCCTATCTAAAAGCCTCCTGTGCGTGATTGGTTATTCTGCATACGGATCATGCAGGTCAAGCTCTTCGGCCGCTTTCTCCGCGAAGGAATTGTCGATAATGCTATCCAGGTCCGTGATGTCCTCTTCCAGCCAGCCATATTCCCGTAAGATTTCCAGGGTGGTCTGGACGCGATCGACCGGGATGACGGGATAATCCAGCCAGACGTCGATCTCGGACTCGACCGCTTTGCGGAAAACCGTCGGGTCCGTATTCATTTCCTCCGCACCCCACTGGATGAACTCGTCGAAGTATTCGTTCTTGACCTGCTCGTGTACGGCATAATAGGCCGTGAGAAATTTCTGCAGGGCCTCCGGGTTGTTTTCAATGATGTCGTTGGAGGCGATGATGGTGCCGGTATAGTAATCCGGGATATAGTCCCAGGCTCTGCCAAGGGCGTGGCCGATCCCCTCCTCCTCCGCGAGGACCGCATAGGGATTATGAATGATGGTGGCGTCCACTTCCCCGGTGGTGAAGGAAGCGTACGCATCCTGATAGCTTCCGTTCGCGACCAGCGTCACATCATCCTCCGTCAAGCCCGCGGATTCCAGCATCTTCAGGACCGACAGACGCATTCCCCCGGAGGCTGCCGATGTGCCGATGGTCTTACCGGCCAGATCCGCGATGCTGGCGATGTCGTTCCTGGCAATCAGCCAGAAGCAGCCGGAATATCGCCACATATTTCCGACGAGTTTCGCCGGAACGCCATTCTGGATGCCGGGGATGTAGGTGGACGGATCCCCGTCCGCGATGTCGATCTCACCGCGGGAGATCAGAGAAAGCACGGTGTCATTATGTCCGCCTGTGCCGTTCTGTATATCCTCGAAGCGGATGCCGTACTCTTCATACAGCCCTTTTTCGATGGCAAACCGGTTCACCGCAGAGGTCATACCGGAGCTGAAGCAGGAGCGCAGCGTGATGACGCCGTCCTCCTCCGTGCCGGCTGGTTCGTCTGCCGCGCCGTCGCCCGGGGAATCACCGCTGCTTCCGCAGCTTGCCAGGGTCAGGAGCAGGGAGAGAATCAGGAGCAGGGAGAGACCTTTCTTTTTCATAATATTTGCACCTCGTTTCTTATGCCTCGGCCGCTTATGTTTCGGCCGCTTATGCCTCTTTCCACTTATGGCAGAGGAGATATTCGATGCCGGCGATCAGCTTCACGAAACACACCGAAATCAGCGTGACCAGGATGATGATCAGAAAGACCCGCGCGGTGGCGATGTTATTCTGCGCTTCGCTGAGCAGGAATCCCAGGCCAGCCCTCGCCGACTGCATCTCGGAAAAGATGACACCGGTGAGCGCCGTGGCCGCGGCCAGTCGCAGGCCGTTGAACACGGTGGGCAGGGCGGAGGGGAACATCACCTTGCAGACCAGCTGCAGGCGGGAGGCCTCGAACACCCGCGCCACTTTCAGGAACTCGGTGCGGCACTGTTTGGCGCCGGTGACCGTATTATATAGAATGGTAAAGAACGAAAACAGGAAGACCAGAACCACCTTCGACTGGAACCCGATACCGAACCAGAGGACCAAAAGCGGCAGCACGGCCGTCTTCGGTACGGCCATCACCGCCGCGCAGAAGACGTTCATGTATGCCTCCAGTTTCGGAAACAGCACCCACAGGAAGCCGAGGGTGACGCCGACCAACGCTGACAGGGCATATCCCGCGAGGACCTCCTCCAGGGTCACGAGCAGATGCGGCAGCAGCGTGCCGTCCACGATGATCTCGTAACCCGTTTTGACGATATCGACAGGGGTAGCCAGAAATACTTTGCTGATAAGACCCCGCGACACGGTGTACTGCATCGTCACGAGCAGAGCGACGACCGTGAAAATCTGCAGCGCCGTGATATAGGTGAACTTCCGCTTACTCTTCTTTCCTGCCATAGGTCAGCCTGCCTTTCTTCACATCCTCGCTGGTGAAATACGTCCGCTCGCAGCTTTCCCCCGACACGATGACGTTTTGCGTGATGCGGTGGGAGAGGCAGCCGGTAAAATTCTCGATGGTGGTGGTGTCGATCACGTCGCAGTAGAAGGTGGCAAACTCCTGAAACCACGGGTATTTCTCGATATAGCCTCGCCAAACCTCCGCATACGGACAGTGGTCGCGGCCCCACTGGGGGATCCAGCCGAGGAGAGGCAGGTCGATGTCCCTGCGAAAATCCTCCACCGTACTGGTGCCCGCTCCCGCGCGGACGGCTTTTTCATGCAGGATGTCCGAGCGATCAATCCCCTGTTCGAACACGATCTGCCGCACCAGGTCTTTCGCTCTGTCATGGCCGTAGGTTTCATACAGCACCTTCACGACGTGGAAGTACAGCATGGCGAACTGACGCGCGGCCAGTCGGATCTGGTCGACCATCAGCTTCCTGTCCACGGTACCCTCGATGGGAAAATCCTCTTTACGCATGCCGCCTCCTCCTATCCTTCCTCTATGGAGCGGAACTGCTCCAGAAATTGCACGTATGCCTGCCGGTTCTGGAAGACGGGGTGATACGCCTGCTTCAGTTTTTTACCCAGCGCGGCGCCATCCTTCAGTAGCCTGTATGCGCAGATGGCGAAGACCTTCGCCGTGAGAACATAGGCTTCCTCTTCATCGACGATCGCGAAATTGGTCTGATGGGTATCGCCCGTCATCCCGCCGGTGTGGAAGGTGAGAACCGGCAGCAGGTGCTGCACGTCTCCCACGTCCGTCGAACCGGCCATATGTCCGCTGCAGGCATTGACGCGCGGCGGACGTCCGGCAACCTCCGCGATGCCTTCGATGAGTTCCTCCGGAAATGCCTGCGGCAGAGAAGGCAGATAGCCCGGGGCCGTTTCGATCCGATACCCGGCTCCCAGCGCCAGCGCACCGGCCCGAAAGGAGCGGTCCGTCTTTCGCGCCGCGTCCCGAAACGCTTCCAGGGTCCTGCCGCGCACCAGCGTCTCCAGGTCGACCTCCTCCGGCACGACATTGACCAGGTCGCCCCCGCGCGTGATGATCGGATGCACGCGCACGCAATCCTCGTCGCGAAACGTTTCCCGGTTATAGGCCAACGCCTGCAAGCCCAGAGAGGCCGCCGACAGCGCATTGATTCCCGCATACGGTTCTTTGCCGGCGTGGGCGGACTTCCCCTTGATACGGATCACCTTCGCCACGAACCCATTGCTGCTGCCATTCCCGACGGAGAGTCCTTCTTTGGAGATATGATGGGCCAGGGCCACATCCACATCGTCGAAGGCGCCGATGCGAATCAACTCACATTTCCCGCCGCCATAGGCGATTTTCCCCGCTTCCATCAGGCTGCTCTTGAATGCCGCCTCCCCATACTCCTCCGCAGGCACCGCGAAGAAGATGACCTGTCCGTCCAACTTCTGCGAAATTTCCGGATCCGAAAGGGCCAGCAAAGCGCCGGCCACGCCGGCCATCTGTGCATGGTGGCCGCAGCAGTGCGCACCGCCGGTCTCCGGATTGGCATACCGGTAATCCGGAATTTTCAGGGCGTCCATTTCACCGAGAAGCGCCAGGGAAAAGTTCTCCCGCTTCTCCCGATTGAGGTAGCCCTTACAGCCGGTGAGCGCCAGGTTTTCCTGGATTTCCTCCACCCGTCCGGACAGCCATCCCTTGAACTTTTCACTCGTGCGATATTCTTTATATCCCAATTCGGCATGAAGGAAAATATCCCGCCCGAAGTTCACGATTTCCTCTCCGTGCGCCTCGATGATCTGGACGATTTTTTCTTCCACGGAATCCATAGGCTCGCCTCCTCATTTCCGATAATGCCTATATATTATATAGGTTTAAGCGGCGTGTCTAATATGGAAAGTCGATACCAGGCAATAGACTCAATCTATAATGGAAACTCCACGACGGATACCTTTCTATAATGGCATCTCCACGACGGATACCTTCGGATGCCGTTTGATCCGCTCGATGAACGGCGACACACACCGCTGCAGGACGCCCAGCACCGGCTTGTCGCCGTCCAGAATCCGCAGCACCGCTTCCTGAAAGTCGAATGCCAGCCGCTCCGCCGGTCCCAGCTCATCCATGATGATGCATTCCGCTTCTCTTTCGGCATCTTTCAGCAGCAGGCAGCCCAGGGTGTTAAAGCGCTCCGCGATCTCGGCGTCCGGTTCCCTATGCAGGCAGCCGAACAACCTGTGGGCCGGGTCCGGGGAAATCCCGGGGTTTCCCTCGGCGTCGACCGGCAAAATATAGACCGCGCCGTCCTCCTCTTTTCGAGTGACGAAGCCGCCCAGCTTCAGGCCGGTTTCCTCCGCCAGCTTTCGCAGCGCCGTGGATTTCCCGACGCCCTTCTCTCCCGTGAGGAACAGGTGCTTTTCCATGCTCCATGCGCTGCACGGCGCATCGGATGCCTGTCCGTTCTCTAAGCTATCCAGACATTTGGTAAAAACATTCCGCATTTCCTGGATTCTCCTCCCTATGCATCCGCCTTGCCGATGGAGTTCGCGATGAGCGCCGCATACCGGTCGTCGGTCAGCTGGCAGTGATAAAACATCTCGTAAAATGTGGTAACCTCCTGCTGCAGATCGTAGGTGCAGGTCTCAGGGTAGAACAGTTTCCCCATCCACAGCATCCCCAGCATCTGCTGAACCGAAGGCGGAAATCCCATCCAGTTGTCGGGTCCGATCGGGACCTCATAATACCTGCCCTCTGCGATGGCCGTCAGATTCTGCCAATCTTCCATCCCGGCTACGTCGTCGTAGATGCTCGTGGGATCAAAGAGGATGCAGGCGGGGTTCCAGGCCAGAAACTGCTCCATATCGGCCTCGTTGCCGCTGCCCAAACTGGACGGCTGCTCGACGACGGCCACGTTCTCAGTGAGCATATCCAGGATCTGCGCGTGGTAGGAGCCTCTGGCGATCACATGCAGCCCGTCCGCTCCGGTGATATAGAGAACCTGTGGCTTTTCTTTCCCCTCTGTCGCCGCCGTGACCATCGCGTATCTTTCATCCCAGTAGACAGCCATCTCCGCCGCGAGATCCTGAAGTCCCAGGAGCTCTCCGGTCATGGTGAAGGTCTCTCCCATGCCGACCAGACTCGAATCGATATGGACAAAGGGGATGCCGGTCTGCTGCTGCAGTGTATCCATATCCTCGCCGACCGAATCCTTCGGCTCGCCGATATCGATGACGACCTGTGCCCCTGTGGACAGCAACGTCTCCAGGTTCATCTCGCCCTTGCCGCCGTACACCTGTCCCAGCACCGGCAGGTCCAGATACGTTTCGTCCAGATATTCCTTCGCCGGCTCGCTCCACGCCGTGGGGATGCCCACCAGCCTGTCCGGCGCCATGGCGAAGACGACGCTCTGCGCCATGGGGCCGGATACCGCTACGCGCGTGATCTGTGCATCCAGCTCCACAGTCCTGCCGCAGGAATCCGTAAAAGTTCTCGTCCCGGCGTTTTCCGGTTTCTCTGCCTGGGCCGCATCCCACTGCCCGCAGGATGCGAACATCCCGGTCGCGAGCAGCACGCATACCGCGGCCGCTACGAGGCGGATGCCCCGGCGCTTCCGTGCCTCTTTCGTGTGCGTTCTCTTCTGACCGCACTCCACATACATCCCGTTCTTCTGCTTATACATCGTAGACCTCCTCTCTCCCGATTCATGCATCTTTATACTTTACACATCATACAGTTCTTCCCTTCGGGGCACCAGGACAGTCTCCCCGCCGCAGCGGTAAAAATCGACCTGTACCCCGTACAGTCGTTCCATCAGCTGCCTGTCCAGAATTTTCTCCGCATCGCCGAAGCGGCTGGTCTGGTCCGGTCCCAAGGCCAGAACCTTATCCGCGAAGGTCAATCCCTGCTGCGGATTGTGCGTGGAAAAGAGCACCGTATAGCCTTTATCGGCGAGGCGGCGCACCAGTCGCAGAACTTTCAGCTGGTTGCCGTAGTCCAGGGCTGATGTGGGTTCGTCCATCACCAGGATGTCCGCATCCTGAACCAGGGCTCTCGCGATCAGCACGAGCTGCTGCTGCCCGCCGGAGAGCTGATTGAAGCTACGCCGGGCCATGTCCCGAAGGCCCACCCTGTCCAGGGCATTTAGGGCGCTTTCCATGTGCGCTTTCCCCGGCTGCTCGAAGGGGGATAGGGAGCGGGTGACGCCCATGAGGACCGTATCCAGTACGGTGTAGCCGAAGGAGGGTCTGTGGATCTGCGGGATATAGGCGATGCGCGCGGCCAGCTCTCGCCGGTCGAGACTGCGCAGCTCCGCCCCGTCCAGCAGAATCCGTCCCTCATAGTCCGAAAAGAGGCCGAGGATGCAGCGGAACAGGGTCGTCTTCCCTGCGCCGTTCGGGCCGAGCACGGCAAGCAGCTGCCCGGCCTCCATCGTGAAGGATAGACGATCCAGAATCTTCTCCTCGCCGTAGGAAAAGGACAGCTCCTCGATTTTCAGGTTCACAGGTTTCCTCCTTTCCTCGCCATGAGATAGAGAAAGAAGGGTGCCCCCACGAAGGCGGTGAGGATGCCGATGGGGAATTCCGTGACCGTCAGATTCCTGGCCAGATTATCCGTTAGCAGCAGGAAGCATCCGCCGCACAGAACCGTAGCCGGTATGAGAAACCGGTAATCGTTGCCCACCAGCCTCCTGCAGAGATGCGGCACGATCAGACCGATCCAGCCGATCATGCCTGCCGCCGCTACGCTGGTCGCTGTCAGCAGGGTGGACGCCAGGATGACGAACCACCGGATCCTCTCGATGCGCACGCCCATCGTTTTCGCTTCCTCCTCTCTGACGGTGAGCAGGTTGATCCTCCAGCGGATCAGGTACATGGCGAGGATGCCGACAGCCATCACCGGCGCCGCGAACAGCACGTCGCCGAAGCGGGTGCCGGAAAGGCTTCCCATGAGCCAGTAGGTGATGGCCGGCAGCTGTTCGGAAGGGTCCGCCATCAGTTTGATCCAGGATGTGCCCGCCGTAAACAGGGCGCTGACCATCATGCCCGCGAGGATGATATTCATGATCCGGTTCCCCCTGCAGACCTTGCTCAGTAAGGAAACCACGCCGACGGTCAGCAGGCTCATGGAAAAGGCCAGCGCCGTCACCATGCCCCGGGAAAGACCCAGGATAATGCCCAGCGCGGCGCCGAACCCGGCGCCCGAGGACGCGCCCAAAAGGTCCGGTGAGGCTAGCGGGTTCTGAAAGACGCCCTGATACGCCGCCCCGGCCACCGAGAGGCTCGCCCCGATCATCCAGGCCATCAGAATCCTGGGCAGGCGTACCTGTATGACGGCGGCCTCCATAGCCGCATCCCAGGTCTGCGTCAGCGGGAGCACCTGCGCGGCCAGAATTTTAAGGACCTGAGAGAGCGGCACATGGTATCTGCCCCAGCACAGGGACAGCGCGAAGGCTGCCGCGGTCAAAAGAAGCAGGATCACCGTGCTCTTTCCGTGCCCCGCGCTGCGCCTGTCACCGCGCATGCCGCCGGGTTCATCGCTACGTCTACCGTCTCTCATCCTGCAACTCCTCCCGAAATGTCTGGGCGAAGATCTCCTCCGCCTGGCCCTGGAGCCTGTTCAGAAAACGCCTGTACGCGTTCACCAGCCTGCGTCCCCTCTCTGTCAGCGTCGTACCTCCGCCGTTTTCGCCCCCGGCGCATCGCTCCGTCAGGGGAAACCCCAGGTCCGCCTCTATCCGGTTCAGGAGATTCCATCCCGTTCGATAGGACATGTGCATACTGCCAGATGCCAGGCCGATGGAGCCCGTATGGTCTATCATCTCCAGGAATTGCACGGTCTGCGCATCCAGGACGGTATCCGCCTTGTTCACCTTGATGTCCATTTCCAGCCAGAGCTTTCCATCGCTGCGCTGCTTCATGAAGATGCCCCGCAGCCGTTTATACTCCTCAGGCGTATCCGCATCGAACAGAATCCCCTCGTCATCCACCGGCACATAGCACGTGTCGGCCTCCTTTCCCTCCAGAAAGGTCCGCAGTCCACCCGGCCCGTGATACCGCAGGAGTTCCTCGATGACCGCCATGGAGAGCCTGACCGGGTGCCCGTCTCTCCCGTCCTTTACCGGCCTGACCACCGGTTCGCATACCGCCGCCATGGCCCTGATGGTTTCTGGGCGCACCAGGGGCACATCGCAGGGCGTGATGAAAACGTAGTCAGGCAGGGGTTCTCCCCGCAGAATCTCCTCGATTCCCATGCGGATCGAATCGAGCATCTTCGTCTCCGCATACCGCACATTGTGGCAAATTTTGATATTCTGTCCCGCGAGATGCTTCTGCAGCAGCTCCGCCTTATAGCCGGCGACGAGGAGAATGTCCTCGATCCCCGCGGCCCGAAACGCATCGAGCACGCGGTCGATCATCGTGCTCTCGCCCAGGCACATCATCGGTTTGAACTGATGCATCCGGGAGGAAAGTCCCGCTGCCGTTACCAGCGCCATCTGTCTCATGCTTGCAATCCGCCTTTCTGTATCCACACCGTG
>CAZDUM010000001.1:48214-60899 GCA_964508645.1 uncultured Oscillospiraceae bacterium
CCCGTTCGTTATGCATCTTTTTTCATAACGCCGGCAGCCCAAGGCGCAAAACATCGCCCGCCCCTACTCTGCGACTACCAGGGCGATGGCCATATCCTGCTCGGTCGTGATCGAGATGTGCAGGCGACCGACCCCCGCCAGATCGACCACCCGCTTCAGATCTGCCGTGAGACGGATATAGGGGCTGCCATCCGGACGGTGTCGCGTCTCCACCCTGCGAAGGTCGAACCCACCCGCCGGCGTCAGCGGCGCTAAGGCCTTAAATACGGCCTCCTTCGCAGCAAGGCGTGCGGCCAGGTATTCCGCCCGATGCGGGGATTTTGCCGCATCTTCCCACTCTGCCTCGGTGAAAATTCGCCTGGAAGCGCGCGGCCCGATCCGCTCCATGAGCTGCGCCAGCTCTCTGACGGACACCGCGTCGATGCCGATACCTCGTATCATGGCAGTCCCCTCATTCTCTACGCCTCAGATTCCGCCTTCGGTCGCACCGCCTCTCTGTTTCTCCAGTAGGCCGCGAGCACGGCGGAGGCGGCCATGTTGTCCACGATCTTATCCTCCGTATCGCTGCGGGAGCAGTCGCACACCGGCAGCCGGAATCCCTGCAGGAGCGGCCCGTAGGTATTGCACCTGGCGAAGATCTGCACCATCTTCGAGCCGATGTTGCACGATGCGATCTCCGGAAAGATCAGCACGTTGGCCCGGCCCGCGACCTCGCTAAAGCGTTTCACCTTCTTTTCCCCCACGCGCTTCACGACGGCGGCATCCACCTGGAACTCCCCGTCGATTTTCAGGTCCGACCTCGCCTGCGCGGCGAGCCTCACGGCTTCCTGCACGCGGGTGACGGCGGGGCCGCTGGCGCTCCCGCAGGTGGAATGGGACAGCATGGCGCAGTAGGCCTCCCGACCCACCAGGGCCTGGAAGGATTCACAGCTGGATATGGCGATGCTGGCGAGCTGCTCAGGCGTCGGCTCCACGGTGATGCCGCCGTCCGACATGGCGATGCAGTTTCCCTGCTCGCCGTCAAACGCCTCCAGCTCCACCAGGAAGAAGGCGGAGGCGGTCGCCGTGCCGGCGGAGAGACCGATCACCCCCGTGCCAGCCATGACGACCTCGCCGGTCGTCGCATCCAGACCCGCGATGGTGCAGTCCACATCGCCGACCGCCTCCATGACCATGGCCATATAGAGCGGCTCGTGGATGCGCCGTGCGATCGATTTCTGGCCCATGACACGGGCGGGAAGCTGTCCATATCGCTCCACCAGACGGGCCGCATACGCCTCATCATTCGTATCCGCAATCCGCGCGGCGGCGAGCGAAAGCCCCGCGGCATCCGCCGCCGCCGCGATCTTCTCCTTCTCGCCGACCAGGACGATGTCCGCGATCCCCGCTTCGCCCGCCCGCATGGCAGCGCGAAGCATCACGGGATTGGTACACTCGGGAATCGCGATGCGCTGCCGGATGCGCCTGGCTCTCTCATAGATCGATTCGATAAATCCCATATCTGGCTTCCTTTCCCTGCACATGCGAAGGCGCTATGCAGACAGCTCCTCCACCTTCTTCACGAAGTCACCGATCGTCTTCAGCCCCATGGCGGCGGCGAAATCGATGCTCACATCCAGCTCGTCCTCGATGCTGGAAATCAGGGCGATCAGTTTGATCGACTGATTCGAAAGCTCCTCCCGAATGTCCGTGCCGGCGGTGATCTCCGACGGCTCCTTGTTATATACCTCCGCAGCGCATTTGATGACGATTTTTTCGATATCCATTTTCTTTCCTCCCAGGTTATCCGACCTACTGTTGATATGGTTGATATAATGCAGTATCGGCGCGCGGCTTAGACTGCGTGGCGCGAAACGCCGCGGCCCATCGCGGCAAATTTCCGTGCTCTGTACCAGTCCGGTTGCCGGTCCGGTGCCGGTCGTCCCATGTCACGTCCGCGCTCCGCCCTCGCCCTTTCCGGCGCACCGTTACACCTCCGGCTCCCAGGCCACGGTCTTATACCCGTCCTCCTGGACGATCACGGCTTTTACCGGGAAGGGAAGCCTGGCCCTGAGCGCCTTTTCCTGAGACGAATCCACATGGACCAGCGTGGTGCCGATCTCGTCGGCTCCCTCGGGAATCACGGCCGCGATGAAGTAATCCCCGACGATCCCCTTGTATTGCGGCTCGAAGAACATCATGGAAGGCGGAAGGATCTGCACGCAGGTTCCCTTTCCCGACATCTCGACCCACTCGGTATCCAAATTCCCGCAGGCATTGCACGCCAGATACGGCGGGTACTCGATGTGGCCGCATTGGGTGCACCGGCGGCCGAGGATTCGACCCTCCTCCAGGGCATCGTAAAAGGTTTTCACGATCTTCTCACACTTTAACATGGCTCAGCCCTCCGTTTCACCGTTTCGCAGAATCGTGCAAAGCACGTTCTGGCCGCCGCCGAAGCCGCGCATCATGGCATACCGCACCGGTTTCTTCACCTGCGTCGGTCCCATCTCTCCTCGCATCTGCTTGACCACCTCCACCAGGTCATGCACCCCGGAGGTGCCGTGGGCGTGGCCGTATGCGCAGCGCCCGCCGTTGGTGTTGACCGGATGGTCGCCGTCCGGTTTCATCCGTCCGTCGAGCATATACTGCCAGGCCTGGCCCACGGGGATGTATTCGCAGGCTTCCGCAGACAGAATCTGTGATGCCTGGAAGAAGTCGTTGGTGAGGAACAGGTCCATATCCCTTCCCGTCAGACCCGTCAGCGTGCTGACCTGCTGATAGGCCGCTTCCGTCGCGTATTTTTCGAGTGCCGGTGTGCCGACCTCCAGGCAGGAGTGGCCGATGCCGAGAACCTCCACATAGGGGATGCCCCGCTTCTTCGCCATCTCCGTGGGGCAGACGACGAAGGCACCCGCCCCGTCGCAGCGCTGTTCGAAATGGCTGGCGCGCACGTACTTCCCGACCTTCGGATTGAACTTCGAGCGCAGGAATGCATCGGCATCCTTCATCTTGAACATCTTCGCCATATCGTCGTACGTGTCCTGATTGACGCTGAGGGGATTCTTGGAGGCGGTTTCCCGCGCGTTCTTGGACATCGTGCAGAGGACATCGTCGATGACATCCGCCAGACCGTTCTCCGTGACATACCGGTCCAGCCAGGACTCCGCACCGAGGGAGCCGGCGCTGTGCGCCCAGCGGGAATAATCCTTCGGCTGCGCGTTGGTCACGATGCCGCCCCACATCTGGTCCGTGCAGTGCTTGCGGAAGATGGACGGTTTCATCGGATCGGCGAGGATGGAATAGGACATATCGCAGGCACCGCTGAGGACGATATCATACAGGCCCGAAGCCACATAGGCGACCGCCTGCTCCAGGGCGACATAGCCGGTGGAGCAGGCCTCCGAATGGTGCACCGACGCCTTTCCCTTCATGCCGAACCAGTTCGCCACGTGCATATTGGGCGTTCCCGCATCCTCCTGCCAGCCGGGGCCCGCCTGCGCCTGGATGTAAAAGTCCACGTCCTTCGCGTTCAGACCGGCGTCCTTCATCGCCTCGATGGCCGCATAGCCGAAGAGTTCGCCCTCCGTCAGTCCGTTCGTCTCCGGGTGGTCCATCGAAAACATGAACGGCGTAGCGCCGATGCCGATGATGGAAACGCTTCTGCTGTATGGCTTCAGGGGATTCAGTTTTACCTGATAACTCATAGTGCTTTCCTTTCTCGTGTACTGGTTTCCCGCCTCGCTCGGATTCGTATCCTGGATTTTAGTAGCCGGGATTCTCAGTCTTCGTATAGGTCCGGGCGGTCTCCTCGCCGCGAAGGACACGCAGGGCACCCAGGGCCAGCGATTTCATTTCATCCTCGCCCGGATATACCACGACCGGCGCGATAAAGGATACCCGCTCCCGGATGTACTCCGTCAGGTATTTCGAGTAGGCGATACCGCCGGTCAGCAGGATTGCATCCACCGCGCCCTTGACATAGGGCGCGCATTTGGCGATATTCTTGGCCACATTCAGACCCATCGCCTCGTAGACCAGCTTCGCCTGTTCGTCGCCCGCCGCGATCCGCGCCTCTACAGCCTGGCAGTCCGTCGTGCCTAAATGCGCCATCAGTCCGCCCTGCCGCTTCACCTTTTTCATCATGGTATCGTAGGTCATGCCGTCCGTATAACACATCCGAATGAGGTCGAAGATGGGCAGACCGCCGGCCCGTTCCGGTGAAAAGGGTCCCTCTTCATCCGTCACGAAATCCTCGATGCGTCCGTGATGATGCAGATTCACCGAAATGCCGCCGCCCAGGTGCGCCACGATGACGGTGATGTCGCTGTACGGCTTATGCTGCTCCGCCGCGTATCGCATGGCCGCCGCGCGCGTATTCAGCGTGTGGCCCATGCCCTTTCGCCGGAATTCCCGAAGGCCCGTGATCCGGTTGATCGGGGTCAGTTCATCGACCGTGATTCCATCGTAAATATACGCGGGAATCGACCATTCCCTGCTGATCGCCAGCGCGATCATGGCCCCCACATTGGAGGCGTGTTCGTTCTGGGGCCTGTACTGCAGCTGCCATACCATGTCCTCGTTGATCTCGTATGCGCCGGCTGAAATCGGCGTCAGCAGGCCGCCGCGGGAGACGATCGCATCCAGCTCTCCGACCCGAAAGTCATGGGCCTTCAGGCACTCCATCACCGTCTTTCGGCGAAAGTCATACTGCTCCGCCACGTGCTCGAAGGGCTCCAGTTCCTCCGGCGTGTGGGAGATCACCTCTGTGAACAGAGGTGTCTCCCCATCGAACACGGCGACCTTCGTGGAGGTCGAACCGGGATTCAATACCAAAATCTTCTCCGCCATGCTCAGATTCTCTTTCCCTTGGCCTGCAGCTTACCCATCAGGAAGGAAACCGTGCCCGCGATATCGTCACCGTCCACGGTCAGGTCCGCCTTCATGGTCGTATTGCCGAAGGGCGTTTTAGACTGCATCTTGAATTTCACATTCTCGCCCTCCACTTTGATGGAGGACAGGTCCGAGGACTGACCCTCGCTGTCTTCGGCATGACCCTTCCAGGTGCCGTCTTCCTCCCACAGCTCGATGATGGAGGTGATCTCTCCGACAGGCGCTGCGACCTTCAAATCATATTTCCCTGCTACCATTTCCTCTTTCCTCTCTTTCTCTTTCTTTACTCTTTCTCTTTTTACTCATCCGGGTTATTTTTTATCTCGCATCCCCGATGCCCTGCGCCGACGCACCGGCCCGGCCGGGAGGGCCTCGCGGATTGGAAGCCACTCCCGCCGGTTACCCGGCCAGTTAGCGGATGCCGTGCTCGTGGATTCCAGCGAGAATGCGCTCCGGCGTGAACGGCATCTCGGTCAGATAGAAGCCCAGCGCATCATAGATCGCCGTGCTGATCGCGGCGGGCACTCCGATGACTCCGGACATACCGACGCCCTTGGCGCCGAAGGGACCGGAGATCGAAGGGTTCTCGTAGATCACGATGTCGAAATCCGGCAGGTCCAGGGAGGAGGGCATCCGGTATGTGTTGTAGTTATCCGCCCGCAGATGTCCATCCTTCGGGTCCAGCGCCAGATCCTCGAACAGAGCATACCCTACGCCGGTGGCCAGTCCGCCCTGCAGCTGCCCCTCGACGATGAGGGGGTTGATGGCGCGGCCGATGTCATGCACGTAGACCAGCTTCTCAATCTTCAGGTCGCCGGTCTGCAGGTCGATGGCACAGTCCACCATGCAGCAGCCGACGGCGTTTGGATTGGCGAACGGGGTGTAATCCACCTTCGCGGAGCAGTATTTTCCCGGCTCATCGTGGTGATACAGAATATGCGTCGCGATCTCAGAGAGAGTCCCCACGCAGGAGCCGTCCTCCTGATTCCATACGGCGGAGTCCCTGACCTGAAGCGAGTCCTTGTCGATGTCATATTCATATTCCACCGCTTCCAAAAGCTGCTCCTTCAGCATATTGGCGCCCTGGATCATCATATTTCCCAGCACATAGGTGCCGGAGTTGGCGGCCAGACCGAAATCGTACAGGGTGCCCTTCGTCTCGCCGTGCACGAAGTGGACCTCCTCCATCTTGCAGCCGAAGGTCTCCGCCACGATGGCCGCCGCCGCACCCAACAGGTTCTGTCCACCGTCGGCGTGATTGACCGTAATTTCGATCGTACCGTCCTCGGACAGCGTGAAGTAGCAGTGCCGATCGCTGTTTTCCATCGGCTGCCCGCCGGAGGAATCGAAGAAGGTCGCCATGCCGATGCCGTGGGCGATATTTCCCTCCCGTTTCGGACGGTGCTTCTTCTTCTCGTACTCCATGTGCTCGGCCGCGATGTTCAGGATCGCTTCCTGCCCGAAGACCTCTGCGGCAAAGATGCCGCCGCACACCTCGCCGGGCTGGTTCTTCATGTTCTTCTTTCGGATCTCCAGCCGGTCCATGCCCAGCTTCTCCGCCGCCATATCCATGATCAGCTCCAACAGGATCAGGCCCTGGGGCGCGCCATAGCCGCGGGACCCGCCGGCCGTGGGCGTATTGGAGTATGCGCCGATGCCATGCCCGTCAAAGGACGGCATCCGGTATGTCCCGGAAAAATTGGCAAAATTGATGATGCCGATGTGGCCGGCGCGGTTATGATATCCGCCGTCGTCGAAGACCACCTCCTCCTGACCGCCGGTGATGATGCCGTCCTCGGTGAAACCGATCCTGCCCTTTTCGTACAGAACCTCCCGGCAGGGTATCGCCTTGGTGAAATCTTCCTTGGAAAATTCCACCCGGACCGGCTGTCCGGTCTTCATGGTCAGCGCCACGGCGGGCGGGATTACCGGCCAGTTGGATTCGCCGAAGAATCCGCCGGCATACTCGCAGTGCACGTTGACCTTCGTATCCGGAAGGCCGAAGATCGAAGCGATCCCCTTGCGGGCCGCGTGCGGGCGCTGGGCCGCCGTCCAGATTTCCAACTCCCCATCCGCCTTCATCCAGGCCGTCGCGGTCAAAGGCTCAAGCTGGTTCAGATGCTGACGGGATGTGTGAATCCATTCCGGGATCTCCACCACCATATCGGATTTCGCCAGGACCTCCTCCGAGTCGCCGGTATTGGCCAGATGGCCGAAGTCGATGCTGCGGTTATCCGGTGAATCCTCGTGGACCGGGGCCGCGCCTTCCTTCAGCGCGTCGAAGGCGTTCAGGGAAGCCGGCAGGTCCTCATAGTCGATGCGAATCAGTTCGATCGCCCTGTCCGCCGTCGCTTCGTCCACAGCGGCCACGGCGCCCAGAATGTCGCCGACAAAATGGGCCTTATGGGAGAAGATCGTCATATCCTCGTGGTCGATCGGCAGCCGCCCGACCCAACGCTGCATGGACAGATTGAAGACCTCTTTCGGCGAATTTTCATAGGTCACGATCGCCTTCACGCCCGGCAGTTTCTCGGCTTCACTCACATCGATGTGCCGAATGTTGGCATGAGGGCGGTCGCTGAAGATGCATTTGCCGAACAGTGTGCCCGGAATCTTCACGTCCGATGTGTACTGTACCGCGCCCTGCGACTTCGGCTTCGCGGTTATCGACGGCAGGCGTTTCCCCACATACTTGAATTCATTCGCCATTACCACCAGTCACCTCCTTCGCGCTTACGCTGTGCTGCCACCGTGATGGCTTCCACAATCTTGGTATATCCGGTGCACCGGCAGATATTTCCGCCTATGGCCTCCCGGATTTCCTCCTCCGTCGGGTCATCGTTCTCCTCCAGAAACGCCTTGGCCATGAGGATCATGCCGGGGCTGCAGAAGCCGCACTGGATGCCGTTATACTCGATGAAGGCCTCCTGCAGCGGATGCAGACGTCCATCCCTGCTCAGACCTTCGATGGTGAGGATGTCCTTATCCCGGACCGCCACGGCCAGGGTGGAGCACGACAGGGTCGGGACGCCATCCACCAGCACGGTACAGGCGCCGCATTCTCCGCATCGGCAGCTCTCCTTGGTTCCCGTCAGGAAGAGCTTATCGCGGATCAGCTCCGCCAGCGTGACCTGGGGTCCTTCGAGGATGACCTCCCGCTCCTCGCCGTTCACCCTGAAACGGACGATCTCACTTTTATCATCAAAGCGTTTCATCAGTCTTCCTCCCCCTTTGCCTTTTCCCATGCGCTGCGCAGCGCACGTTCCACCAGCACCCTGGTCACTTCCAGGCGATAGTCCGCCGTCGACCGGATGTCCGTGATCGGATGCAGATGCTCCTGGACGACCTCGGAGGCGCGGACCAGCAGAGCCTCGCTGAGGGCCTGCCCCTCCAGGACCCCCTCCGCCTCCCTGGCGCGGAAGGCGATGGGTGCCACGGAGCCCAGTCCGATTCTGGCCTTCGTGCAGATGCCATCCTGCACGGTCAGCAGGCAGGTCACGCTGATCTTCGCGATATCCCCATGGGTGCGGTTCCGGTTGATGAACGTAGCGCCGGTGCCCTTCTGTACCGACGGGATGTGCACGCCCCGGATGATCTCCCCCGCCCGCAGGCTGGACTTCCTGTAGTCCACATAGAAGTCCGAGACGGCTTCCCTGCGTTCGCCCTCCGGCCCGAAGATGAGTAACTCCGCATCATAGGCCATCATGGCCGGCCCTACGTCCGTAGCCGGCGTGGCCAGTGCCAGATTGCCGACGGCGGTGCCCATGCACTTGGTTTGGGTGGATGTGATCTGATGAATCGCCTGCTGCAGCGCCGGGTACTCCTCCTTCATCACATCGGAGCGCTCCAGCTCGTGCAGCGTGGTCATCGCGCCGAACTGCAGACCGTCTGTCGCATCGAAGGTAAAGTACCGCAACTCCGGCAGTTCCTTGATATTGATGATCTGCTGCGCGTCGATGGAACCCTGCCGCAGGCGCGGGATCAGGTCGATGCCGCCCGCCATGACCTGCGCCTTGTCCCCGTATGTGACCAAAAGCTGCGACGCCTCCGCCAGCGTCTGCGGTTCGAAATACGTGAAGGGCGTAAGATGAATTTTGCTCACGGATACCTCACTCCTTTCTACTTGAACCAGTCGCCGACCACTTCCGCATAGCAGAAGCCTTTTACGGCCTCTCCCCGATAGGTGCCCGTCACCTGGCTGGCCCCTTCGTACTTATGCCGCCTGGCCGTCGTGGCAGCGATTTCCTGCTCAGCGGGCGAGGAGATGACCTCGAACTCGCAGTCAAATTCCGGAATCTTCAGGGTCCAATGCACCGGATACTTCCGCTCCGTCACCGGGCTGGTCCACCACGCCTGCACGCCGTCCACCCAGTCCTCCATCCATGTCACGGTCTGATGTCCGTCCGGATGCATGATGGTCGCCCAGGCGCCGTGGAGGCCGCTGTCTACATTTCTCATGTCCCACATGGAGAGGATTTCGCCGTTATCCAGGTTGATATCCATCCAGCACCATTTCCAGGAGGTGCTAAGATACTCCGGCGTCTGGCACTGGAACTGCCTGTCGAGCCACGACTTTCCGTTTACGATCTCGTACCGCTTCCCGTGCAGGGACACCGTGCCCTGGGTCTTCCAGTTCGGCATGGAATACTGGTTGAACGTGCCGCCGAACATATTCGGGAACTGGCCGCATCCGCCGTTATAGAGTACGCCGCCATACGCCTCCATATCCACACAGATCGCGCCGTCCGGGATCGTACACTCCGCATGAAAATGATCCAGGTCTCCGGACATCTTGGCGGTCGGCGTCTCGAAGTACAGCTTCCCGTCGCGTGTCTCGACGGTGATGCTATCGTTGGGATAAAAGGCATCGTGGGCGACGTATTCGCCGGTGGTCTCGTTGGTGATCGAAACGTTCACATCGACCCCGCCGCTGACACCGCCCGGAAAGCCGCCTGGCGGATTCAGGTACAGAAAATGGAGCATAAAGTCCACCAGCTGCCCGCCGATGTCATAATGGCCGATGACAAACCAGCCGTTGACATGGAACTCCGGCTTATAGATCATGTCTTTCGCCACATCGACAGCTGGAAGCAGACCGTAGTGCCCGGTGTCCTTCAGATTTTCGGACAATCTCTTCGTGTTCAGATCGTTCATGGTAGCCTTCCTTTCTTCCAATCTTTCAAAACTTTTCATGCAAACCGCCCGCCCGGGCGGCCTGCGCGGACGCACCAGGCTATCAAACCCGCTTCGCCGCGATGCGCTTCGCCCTCTCCGCCTGGTAATCCCGGATGCGGGCCGCCCAATCCTGGGGACTTTCCACCGGCGCGACGTCGTGCTTCTTCACCAGTTTGATGGCATCGAATTCACAGCGGCTCGCGCATACGCCGCAGCCGAAACAGCGGAATTCGTCGACGACGGAGATGCCGCAGCCGAGACATCTGGCGGTCTCCCGCATGATCTGCTCCTCCGTCAAATCCGTGCGCAGGTCGTGAAAGCTCCGCCTGGCCGCCTCGCTGTCCGCCGTGCGCGCCCGCTGCCGGGGCGCCTTATCGTAGGAGCCGAAGTCGACCGTGCTCTGGTCCAGGGCATGATATTCCCTCTCTCTGCTCTGGGTCAGGTTCAGTCCCTGCAGATAGCGGCGCAGGGAGATCGCGCCGGATTTCCCGCTGGCGATGGCGGTGATGACCAGTTTCGGCCCGAGGCAGGCATCGCCGCCCACGAAGATGTCCGGCTCCGCCGTCTGATAGCTGATGGGGTCCGCCTCGACCGTACCGGTATCGCGGAGGCGCACCGCCGTACCGGACAGGAGATCGCCCCACACCGCCTTCTGGCCGATGGCGAAGAGCACGGCGGTGCATGGCTGTGTCTCGTTCACAGCCTCATCATACTGCGGCGCGAAGCGGCCTTCCGCGTCGTACAGCGCCGTGCATTTCCTGAATCGAACGCCACAGACCCGGTCTTCCTCTGTCAGCACTTCTGCCGGTCCCCATCCGTTATGGATGCGGATGCCCTCCGCGAGCACCTCCGCCTTGTCCTCCGTGCCGCAGGGCATCGCATCATCGCCTTCCAGGCAGTACAGATCCACCGTCTCGGCGCCGCATCGCAGCGCGGTGCGTGCCACATCGCAGGCGACGTTGCCGCCGCCTATCACGACAACGCTGCCGGTGAGATGGGTGTCCCTTCCCGTATTGATGCCGCGCATGAAGTCCACGCCCGAGATGACGCCTTCGCATTCGCCGCCCGCGACGGCCAGATTGCCGCCGGACTGCAGTCCGGTTGCGATGTAAAAGGCCTGATATCCCGCACTGCGAAGCTGCGGGATGGTCACATCCCGGCCCACCTCTACGCCCGTTTGGAATTTCACGCCCAGCCGGCGCAGCACATCGATTTCGGCGTGGATGACACCCTTTTCGAGGCGAAAGCTCGGAATGCCTAAGGTCATCATGCCGCCCAGGACATTCTCCTTCTCGAAGACGGTCACATCGAAGCCGTCCAGCGCCGCATAGTAGGCGCAGGAAAGTCCCGCGGGGCCGCCGCCGATCACGGCGATCCTGCCCTGCCGCCTCTCCTTGATCTCGGGAATGTAGCGATGTTCCTCCTGCAGCTCCCTGTCCGCGATGTACTTCTTGATATCGTCGATCGCGATCGCTTCATCCACGTTTCGGCGGGAGCACTCCCGTTCGCAGTCGTGGGGGCACACGCGGCCGCAGATCGCCGGGAACGGATTATCCCGCTTGATCACCTTCAGCGCCTCGTCGAATTTTCCTTCATGGGCCTTTCGGATATATCCCTGTACGGAAATATGCGCCGGGCATTCGGTCTTACACGGCGCAGTACCATAGGAATTCACATATTTCATTTCCCGGTAGTTCAGATTCCATTTCTCCGGGCCCCATTCGGTATCGTAGGGTTTCTCATAGTCCGGAACCTGATTCTCCTTGTAAAGGCCGGAGCCGAGCAGCACCGCATTGGCGTTACAGTTCTCCACGCAGTTGCCGCATCCCACGCATTTCTTCGGATCGACCCGCGCCACATAGTTCGAACGGGAGCCGTCCGAATTGTTGAACAGGCGGGACGCCCGCAGGGAGATGCAGGAGCATCCGCAGCAGTTGCAGATGAAGGTGGAGATGTTCCGGCCCTTCGCATCCTTTCCCATGCTGACGAATACCTCATGGACCAGGCCCGCCTCCTCCGCCTTCCGAAGCTGCGCCTCCACCTGCTGCCGCGTCATCCGATGCCCCCGGCCGGACTGGATGTAGTACTCCGCCTCCGGCCCGATCTGGATGCACATATCCTCGATCGGATGCTCACAGCCGGTGCCGGAGATTTTATTGGCGAGGCGGCACTCGCAGGGCGCCGCGGAATACAGATCGCTCTGATCCAGGTAATTCTGAATGGTCTCCCAGTCCGCGACCTGCGCCTCCGCATCGATGCTCTCGTTGATCGGAAGCACGCGAAGCAGCGCCTGCCCCGGCCCCGCCACGCTGCCTCGGGAGGACATCTGCATCGTGTGCGCGTGCCAGAGCGCCGCGATCTCCGGCGTCTGGTGCTCCGGGATCAGCATGATGTGCTCGGAGATGCCCGGCACCCAGATGCACTTTTTATAGAGCCGCCTGCCGTCCTCTCCGGTATAGTAGCTGCAAAATCCCAGGTAGCAGACGCGCTCCAGCACCTCTCGAAAATGCGCCACGTCTTCCCCCGCCGCCGCCGCGATATCCTCCACAGGCGCCGCCTCGAACGGCGTCAGCGTGGCGATGCGGGCTTCCTCCTCCGTCAGAAGGGCGGAAAACAGCCTGTAATTGGCATCATCGGG
>CAZDUM010000001.1:60999-71707 GCA_964508645.1 uncultured Oscillospiraceae bacterium
TGATCCGTCTGCGCCTTCGCTACCGGTTCCATTCCTCGATCTCATCGACCAGCCAGTCGCACCAGGGCTCGATCCCCTCGCCGGTCTTCGCGCTGAGGGGGAAGATTTTCAGGTCCGGATTTCGCATCCGCGCATACGCCTTCGCCTTTTCCATGTCGAAATCGAAATACGGGAGCACATCGACCTTATTGATCAGCAGCACATCGCATACCGTGAAGATCAGCGGGTACTTCAACGCTTTATCGTGCCCTTCCGGGACGGAAAGGATCATCACATTCCTGCTGGCACCGGTATCGAACTCCGCCGGGCAGACGAGATTCCCGACATTCTCCAGAACGACCAGATCCAGATCCTCCGCGCCCAGCTCCCGCAGGCCCTGCTCCGCCATGCCGGCGTCCAGGTGGCACATACCGCCCGTGTGCAGCTGAATGGTCCTCGCCCCGGTCCCGGCCAGCTTCGCCGCATCCACATCCGAGTCGATGTCGGCTTCCATGATGCCGACCCTGTATCGCTGTCCCAGGCATTGCAACGTCCTGCGCAGTGTCTCGGTCTTCCCGGCGCCCGGGGAAGACATGAGGTTGACGAAGAATGTTTTGTCCTTCTTCAGCTTGCTGCGGATGCGCTGAGCCTCCGCATCGTTGTCCGCAAAGACGCTTTCCTTCACTTCGATGATCTTATACGCATCCATCGCTCGGTTCCTCCACGGTGATTTCCTTGATGATGAGTTCGTTTCCGCATTTTACCTTCCAGCTTTGACTGCCGCAGTCCGGGCAGGTCGGCATATGATCCACCTCATGCTCCAGCGCTCGAAATTCCGCATGGCACCGATCGCAGATCAGAATGCCCTCCACGGTTTCGAAGGCCAGCTCGCTGCCGGCGAGAATCGTGTTGTCGGTGGCGTGACCCCAGCATTTCTGCAGATACCCGGGGATCACGGCGGAGAGTTCGCCGATCGACATCGTCACCTTGACCACTCTCTGTACGCCATATCGCCTCGCGTAGCGCTCTACCCGCTCCACGATGTTCAGCGCGACGCCCATCTCATGCATGCTGGCACCTTTCGCTATTTTCTCTTAAGGTCCGGCAGCTTCGCCAGCTTTTCCAGCACCGCCGCGGTGTCCGTGCAGTGGGCGATGGTCGGGGCCATGTGCCGCACGATCGCTTCGGCTACGACCCGATCCACGCGCTCCTGCTCCTTTTCATCATAAGGGCCGGGGACGCAGATGTAGGAGGCGTCGACCGGTATCACGCAGGAGTAGAGCCTGTCCACCGCGCCGATGCAGCTCGAGTAGATCACCGAGTTCTGGGCGAAACCGCCCCAGACGATCGTGTTGCAGCCCTCCGCGCGCAGCATGGTGTCGAGGCCGGATTCGGTAAAGGTGCTCATATAGTAGTTGATCCCGTAGTAGTCCCGGACGCGGTCGTATTCCATCTCGTCGATGACGGCCCACAGGTAGTCATGCTCCTCCTTGGTCATCTCCTCATTGCTCGGGGATTTCTGAATCTGCTCGAACGTTTCGCCGAAACTGGGGACCGCACCCTTGCAGGGGTTCCCGTCGGCCTGGATGAAGATGACGGGATATCCCTTCGCCCGGAACGCATCGGCCAGCTCCTTGCAGGCCGCAACCATGCCGGAGGCATCGATGCCCTTTTTCGCCTTGGGGATCCAGCCTGGCATCGCATTTCCCTTCGCGCCGACCAGATTGTTCTGCATATGGCAGAGCACGAGGGCGGGTTTTCCCGGAAATTCCCAGTTTGCGTGGTCTTCCCTTAAATAGTCCAGTGAGACATTGGTTCCATATTTTCCTACCATCGTAATCCTCCTTATGGCGTGTACCGAGCCTTCCTCCGGACGGGCATCACGGTTTGCCAGATTGCAGATCGCAGCCCGTCCGGACTCATGCCATACTCTACTTGCAGTTTACAACCTTCCATCGGCAAGGACAAAATACACATTCGCCCGATTGTCGGTTAAACGACAGATCGTGAAAGCTGTCGGATTTCTTCGAACCATCAATATCCCTTCGGATGCTTCTTATCCCATTCGACGGCCCGCTCGTGAATGTCCCAGCTCTCCAGGGTCTGCGGTTCCAGCATATCCCTGGTCTCGGCGGCATATTTCCAGCGCGCGTACAGGCCGTGATACGCCTCGTCCTTCTGTCCCTTGTCATAGTCGCCCAGCTGCCCCTTCGCGATCTGCATCATGGTGGCCAGCTGCTCGTTGACCGTATGCAGCTTCAGGTCCTCCACATACAGCCTTTCCAAAGGCCGCTTGGTCAAATAGGAGGTAATGCACCGATTCTCATACGGCACCGATTGAATCATCCTGGCGATCTCCCACGCACGGTCGAGCACCTTTCCCTTCGGCACGACCTCCGACACCAGACCCATCTCCAGCGCCTGCTGCGCGTCGAACTGGCGGGAAGTGTACATATAGTACGCGCCGCGCTTCGTGCCTAAGAAGTGCTGCAGCAGCATTCCCATGCCGTCTCCGGGCACCAGCCCATAGTGCAGATGCGGATCGTCGAATTTCGTATCGTCGGAGATGATCGTGATATCGCAGAGAATCGCCGAATCCCAATGGAAGCCGGGGCCCTGCATGGCCGCGATGGTCGGAATCTCCAGATCGAAGATCATATTCTTAATCAGATTGGTGTCGTCGAAGTACTGATGCTGGAACCGCTCATCGCCGTACCGCTCCCAGCCGTTGGGGTCGGAGTCCTGCATCCAGTTAGGCCCCTTATGGGTCCAGATCAAAATCTCGTTCTCGTGATCCAGCGAGATGACGCGGGTCAGCTGGCTCATGGCTCTGTGCGCCATGCCGGACCAGTTCATGGGATGATCCCCGGTCTTCATGGTGACCTCCAGGATGCCGTCCTCCCTGCGCATATCGAAGAAATCCTTAAACCATTCCTTGTACTCGTCGAACCCCGGAAGCTTCACATAGGGGGCTAACGGTTCGCCTGTCGCTTTCGCCATTTTCTTCCTTCCTTTCTTTCGTTTCTCTGTTTTTTCGCTACGGTTTTTCGTCGCCCATTCTGCGCAAAATCCGAACAGGCGGACTTAACGCCGGATGCATACGCTGCGAAGGCACACACTCTGCGAAGATCAGAGCAGCTCCATCCGCTTCGCCTCCGCCGTCAGAGCGGGCCGAAAGTCCGGATGGGCCAGACCGATCATGGCGCGCACGCGATCCCGCATGGAGAGCGCCTTCAGATTCACGCAGCCGTACTCCGTCACCACATACTGCACCTCGCTTCGGGGTGTCGTCACCGCCGTTCCCGGTTTGAAACAGGAAACGATGCGGCTTCCCCGCCCGGTACGGGGGCTGTCGAAGGTCGACGTCATGGCGATATAGGATCGCCCGCCTCGGGACATCTGCGCACCGCGGATAAAGTCGATCTGTCCGCCGACCCCGCTGTACTGCCGGCCGTCGATGTTGTCGGCGACCACCTGCCCCATCAGATCGATGGACAGGGCGCTGTTGATGGAGACCACATCGTCGTTTCGGGCGATGTTCGCCGGATTATTGGTCAGCGGCATCGGCAGGAACTGCACATCGGCATTGTGATCCAGGAACGCATACAGCGCCTCGCTTCCCAGGGCGAAGGACGCGGCGGTGCGATTCGGGATGAAGCGCTTTCGCCGATTGGTGATATTGCCGTTCTGCATCAGGAACATCAGGGAGTCGCTCATCAGTTCGGTGTGGCAGCCCAGCTCGTTCTTCTCCTTCAGGCCGTAGCCCACCGCATTGGCCAGCCCGCCGATGCCCAGCTGGATGCAGTCTCCGTCCTTGATTTCATCGATCAGATAGGCCGAAATCGTCTCGATTTCCGGCGTGATCGGCAGATTCTCCACGGTGAAGAGGGGTTCATCGGCCTCGACGATCCAGTCCGCCTGCGAGATATGCACCCGGTTCTGTTCTCCCAGCACATAGGGTACGCACCGATTCACCTGCAGGATGATCGTAGGCGCACAGTCCAACAGGTAGGTCCCCAGGCATACGCCGGATGCGCCCAGGCTCATGTATCCGTCCGCATCGGGAGGTGACACCTCTATAAACGCCACATCCGGTCTGGCCACATCGCGCACCCACCTGTCCACCTGACTGAGGTGAAAGCTCGTGTAATCGGTGATGCCCTTCGCGATTCCCTGCCGCTCCTGGGCGCCCATGAAATAGGAGTTGATGCGAAACTGCGGATTCCTCCCATCCATGATCGCCAGCGGTTTATTGATGTTGGAGCAGCATATGGTGATGTCCTCCAGTTCGTCCATGCGCGCACCGAGGGCGCGGGCCAGAGCATAGGCCGTGCTGGTACAGGTCCCGATGTAGACCCGATCTCCCGACCGCACCGTGGACACCGCCTCCTCCGCGGATACGAGTTTTGCCGCATACTGTGCTCTGTCTTTTTCGTTCATCGTAAGCTTCCCACATCTATCCCCGATCGATTCCCAATTGTTTCCGAACCTCGGCGGCGCGAAGCGGCGGGATGCCCAGCATCTCTCTGGCCTCGGCCGGGGTGGCCACCTGATTCCCGAACGTTTCCACGGCCCGGACGGCGCGATCGACCAGCATCACATTGGTCGCCATGATCTTCTTTCCCGCATCGTCGAAGCCGTAGACCACGTTATCCTCCAAACCGACCCGAATGTGACCGCCCAGCGCCAGGGCGCTGTACAGGATGGGCAGGTGCCCTTTCCCGACACCGAAGGCGGACCAGGTAGAGCCGGCCGGAATCTTATTCACCAGATAGAGAAGATTTTCCACCGTCGCAGGCATACCGCCCAGGACGCCCAAACAAAACTGATAGTGACAGGGGGAGGAGAGCTTTCCTTTCTTGACATAGTACTCCGCGATGCCCAGCATCCCGGAATCGAATATCTCGATTTCCGGTTTGATTCCCTTTTCCATGTAGGCGACGCCGATCTTCTCCAGAAACTGGGGTGCGTTCATGAATACCGCATTGGGCATCCAGTTGAAGGTCCCCGCATCGTAGGAACCCATCTCTATGCCCGGTACGGTCATATGGTGTTCATACCGCTGTTCATCGGTAGCCGGATGCTCCACGGTCCAGCCGGAGGAGGTGCAGTTGATCACCACATCGCAGTCCTCGTGGGCGCGGATTCGCTTGACGGTTTCCTCGAACTTATCTCGATCCATGGCGCCCAGCCCATCGTCGGCGCGCATATGCAGATGCACGATGGCGGCGCCGTGCTGCCAGCAGGCATAAGCGTCATCGGCAATCTCCTGGGGTGTCTGGGGAATATGGTAGCCCGCCGGTGTTACGGCGCCGGTCAAGGCCGCTGTAATGATCGTCTTCGTCTTTCCCATCTTTTCTCTATCCTTTCCTCCATCCGGGTTTCGTTTTTTTCTATAGCTTGCGGTGCTGTTTCAGCATGGCGATCAGCATCTCATCCCGAAAGGCAGCGATCTCCGGGATCGTATGCCCGATATGGTCCGGCAGATCGGCCTTATACGCCGCCATTTGCTCCTCGGCGAGAGCGGGGAACGCCTCCGGGGTCGCGCTGAGGTTGGACAGGTCGGCGAAAATCGCATTGGACGAGGCGCTGTACCTGCGCAGCATCTCCCCCAGACCCAGGTCTCCGGCGCCCAGTTCATATCCCAGCGCCGGTCCCATGATGCCCCAGCGCAGACCCGGCCCGTATGCGATGGCGTTATCCGCATCCTCCAGCGTGCAGACACCTTCCGTCACCAACGCCACCTCCTCGCGCCACAGGGCGTGGGCCAGCCGGTTGGCGATGAAGCCCGGCTTTTCCTTTCGCATGACCACCGGCGTCTTATCGAAGGTCTGATAGAATGTCTTCGCCCAATCGACACAGCGCGGCTCTGTCTTTTCGCCGGCACAGATTTCGATCAGGGGAATCAGATAGGGCGGATTAAACGGGTGCGCCACGAGAATCCGTTCCGGGTGCTGCGCGCCTTCCGCGATCCTGGTGGCCGGCATACCGGTAGAGCTGGAGGCGATGATCGCATCCTTCGACAGAACGCCCTCCAGCGTGGCGATCACGCTTTGCTTCAGCGCCAGATTCTCGGCACAGTTTTCCTGCACGAAGGGTACATCCCAAAAGGCCTCCCGCGGGTCGTCGGTCAGATGGATCCGCGCTGCCACCTGTTCGGCGTTCCGGCAGATTCCATACTTCACATAGACATCGAGCGCCTGCTGGATCACGGCCCGGGCAGCCGGCATGGTCGCTTCGCTTTTTTCGCAGACATTGACCTCGAGGCCCTTGAGCGCGAAATATGCCGCCAACCCGCCGCCGATCGTGCCGGCTCCCATCATGCCGATGGTCTTCACTTCCTCCGGTCTTATCATCGTCCTCTTTCCCTCCTCACGGTCCTGGTTCTCTTTCAACCCCGTCCTCTTTCAACACATCTCGTAGATGCCTGCAGCGCCCATTCCATGGCCGATGCACATGGTGACCAGCGCATACCTGCCGCCGGTGCGCTGCAGTTCATGCAGCGCCTTGCAGGTCAGGAAAGCACCGGTTGCGCCCATGGGATGCCCCATGGCCAGCGCACCCCCGTTCGGATTCACCTTCTCCGGATCCAGCCCCAGCTGCCGGATACAGGGGATGGCCTGGGCCGCGAAGGCCTCGTTGAGTTCGATGGTGTCCATCGCCTCTATCGACAGCCCCGTCTTCTCCATCACCTTCGGGACCGCTGTGATGGGGCCGAGGCCCATGTAGGCCGGGTCGCAGCCTATCGCCGCGAAACCCCGAAATCTCGCTATGGGCCGGATTCCCAGTTCCTTCGCCTTGCTTCGGGACATGAGCACCACGAACGCAGCGCCGTCGCTGGTCTGGGAAGACGTAGCCGCCGTCACCAGACCGTCCTCGACGAAGCAGGGGTTCAGCTTCGCGATGCGCTCCATGCTGGTATCCTCGCGGATGCCCTGATCCTGATCAAAGCGTATGGCGTTTCCCTCCTCGTCGACGCCGGGAAGCGGAATGATCTCCGCCGTGAATTTCCCAGCGGCGCGGGCGGCCGCCGCCCTTCGATGACTTTCCACCGCGAACGCATCCATCTCCTCACGGCTGATATGGTACCGGCGGGCCACATTTTCCGCGGTGATCCCCATCGGCAGATAGAGATTCCCTTCATTCTCTACGATCCAGGGGTCGTAGTAGGCGCTCCTGTCGTAGTTCGCCGGCACCGCCGTCATGGATTCCACGCCGCCGGCCACCAGGATGTCATTCATGCCGCTTTCGATCTGCGCCGCGGCCATGGCGATAGCCTGCAGACCGGACGCGCAGAACCGGTTGACCTGTACACCCGGTACGCAGTAGGGCAGCCCCGCGCGAATCGTAATCGCCCGCGCGATATTACACCCCTGTTTCAGGTCCGGCTGCGCGCACCCCACGATCACATCCTCGATCATCTCGGGCGGCAGGTCCGGCAGGTCCCGGTCTAACAGGCCCCGCAGCACCAGGCCGCCCAGGTCGACCGGATGCATCTCCCGCAGCGCCCCCTTCTTCCCCGAGCGGGCTATGGCGGACCGTCCATACGCGACGACCACCACGTTCTCCAGTTGCTTGCTCAAAAGATCCCCTCCTTTACCAGTTCTGCCGTTCACGCCTCGATGCCCCGGTAAAACTCCTCGGCCTGCCGCTCTACGTAGGACTTCCAGGCGGGCTGGTTCTCCGCCATCTGCTCCCGAAGGAATGTGACGGATTCATCGGTCTGGGCATCGTACAGTTCCCCTTCCTTGATGGTCACATATACGCAGGCCTCCCCCGGCGGGCATCCCTTGATCCACAGGGCGTCCGGATGCTCCTTCAGATATTTTCGGGTGCAGTTTCCCTGCAGGACCAGCCGTTTGCCTCCCAGGTCCGCGGGGATCTCGTTGTTTCCGCCGACCACCAGCATGGTGTCCGCCGCGCAGCGATCATACTCGCCGATGGCCTTCAGGGTTTCCATGCTCAGCGTCAGCAAAGCCTGACAGGACGAACAGGCACCGCTGCAGCGGATATCATACTCCGGCCATCTGTCTTCGATCTTCTCGGTATAGGGCACCCAAAGTTTGGTGTAGCAGTCCTCCACCGATGCGCCGACCACCGTGATGCGGTCCGGGTCGCAGTTTCCCATGCCGACCTCCTGCGCCACGCGGAAGTAATCCACACCGTCGGGATCGATGCCGACCAGATCGCAGGCGACACGGTCCACGGCCACCGGATCGTAGGAACCCAGGATGCAGCCGATATATTTGGGCACCGGCGTGTGCGGCGAGAATCCGCCCGCCGCATAAATCGCGTCGACGATATTGATATCCGGACGCACCGCGTACCAGACATCCATCATGGACATGGTCAGATTCTCCTTATGCATATCCATGTGCACGCGATCCTGCACCGTGCCCTTGATATTCTTCAGCGCGCAGGAAAACACCATGCTGGCGTGCGCCTTCAGGATGGGCAGATTGATGATATGATCCGCCTCGAGCAGGAATCGGGGGAGCTTCACCCGCTTGATGTTGGAACGGGCGCCGCGAACCGGCACGGTGATCAAATCCTTATCGCGTTTGATGTCGATCAGCTCCACGCCCTCCTCCTCTGCCACGGCACCGATACCGCAGACCGAAAAGCACGCCTCGGTATCGCAGCCGATGGCGGCTGACTCGGCGATGACGATCCTGCCCGGGTTCGCCTTTTGCACCTCGCGGATGACGGCGCGAACCACCTCCGGATTGGTACACACGGCGCTCTCCGGCGGCGCTGCGTGGCCGGCATTGGGCTTCAGAACCACGGTGGAGCCCGCCTCGATCATCTGCCTCACACCGCCCAGCAGGTCAAACACTTTCGTCACGCTGGCCTGAATGCCCTCTTCCTTCGCCAGCGCGACCAGGGATTTTTCTCTTTCCATGCCATCCTCCTCGCTCTCTATACCTCTCGTTCTCGGTGTTCGCGGTCTTCTCGCTCCTTGTGCGATCTCCGCTGCCCCGTATCTGTTTCATATGACTTCATATGACGCGGGGCGTATGGTGTCTCCCGGGGAGATTTGTACAGGAACTTCGCGGAGATCTTTGCGGAAATTCTTAGTTGCAGGGCTTGTCCCCTGAGAATTTTCCATATAAAAATTCTATCGCACCCCCATCTCGCTTTCATCGTGCATACGTCTGAAATTTCTTGACCTTTTGGAATGGATTCAGTAGAATATAGAAAATATACGTCGGGAATAAACAGAAAAAATGCGGTATGGAGGGGTATTATGACTTTGGATGTTCTGCTAAAATCATTAGGCACTTGCCCAATCAGCGTTATGACGATCCAGCATCCACGGCAGCAGATTCGGTTTCTCGCCCCGCTGGACCGTGCGGTATGCGCGCTGCCCGGCACCGTGCTGTATCACGGAACTTACAGCCGACTTGCGGAGATGCCAACCTGCCCGGAGAGCGCGGGTGCGCTCCTGCTGTGGCTGGATGCCCCGGACCCCGATCCGACTCTCTGGGCCTCCTGGACCAATGTGTTCGCCACCGCGGACGGAGAGGGATATGCCGCCTGCCTCGATACCCTGGGAGAGGGCCTGCTGGAGGACGCCCGCCTGGAGCAGGGCAATCGGGACCTTCTGGACAGAATCGCGGCCGACCGGCCTCTATCCGAGCTCGCGGATGAAATCGGCCGCCTGTATCGTCACTACGTCGACATCCTCGATACTTCGCTGAACATCCTGGCGCTGTCGGAAAACATCGCACCTCCCTCCCCGCGCCTGCTGGAGGATAACCGCACGCGCCTCGTCCAGCCGAACGTCGTGCAGTATCTTCGCCTGTCCGGGAGCCTGCGCCAGATGCAGAGCTCCCGCGAGCCGGTCCTGGTCGAGGATGAACCGCGCGAGGTCTACGCCTACTCGGCCCCCGTCCTGGTCGGCACCGCGCTGCCTGTCGGCTACCTTTGCATCTTCACCCGAAAGGGCGAAACCTTTTCCCCCCTGATGTTGTACCATATATCGGAGACGGCGAAACTCCTCGGTTTGAAACTGCAGCAGGTCCTGCAGGAACATACCAGCAAGGCCACCTATTTCACGCATCTTTTGACCGGTATGCTGCAGGGCGTCCCGGCGACGGTTTCCTCCTACGAGGAGCGCTTCCTCGCGTTCAACTACAGGATGAAACGGCTGAAGCGGGTCCTCGCGCTCCGCCTGATGCCGGAAATGCCCGCGCAGATGGACATCCACCTCCTATCCAGCACATTGCAGGAACTGATCGTCAACAGCGTCTATGTCGTTCACGAGAACTTCGTGGTCTTTCTCTCCACGGCGGACAGGCTGGCGGATTTTCAGAAAAGCGACATCATGGTGGAGGAGTATCTAAAGGCCAACCGGCTGCGCATGGCTGTCAGCGGCACCTTCGAGCAGGAAAGCGCTCTGCGGGATCATTTCGCCCAGGCAAAATCCGCGTTCCGCCTGGGGGAGCGATTTTGTCCGGACAGCTGTCTCTACGCCTACGACGCGGTGCGCATGCTGGACATCGTCGACAGCCTGTCGGAGGTCCGGAATCTTTCCCTGCTCTGCTACCCGCCCCTGCGCCTGCTGCAGGAGGTGGACCGGGCCGACGGCCGCAACTCTCTGCTGCGGACCCTGTACTGCTATCTGCAAAACGGACAATCCGTCGCCAGAACCTGTGAGAAGCTCTACATTCACCGGAATACCCTGTATTACAGGCTGCAAAAGATCCAGGACATCATGGGCTGCGAT
>CAZDUM010000001.1:71807-75307 GCA_964508645.1 uncultured Oscillospiraceae bacterium
CATCTCACCGGATGCCCGGCAGGTCGGCGTTTCCGGGCAGATCTGCCTCTCTGTAGGTTTTCGTACGCCGGCTCCCTCTTGTCTGTTGCCGCCGCGGCTCCTTTGTGCCATGCTGTCCGTAAAGACTATGCGGCAAATCCGCGCAAAGGAGAATGCACTATGAATGAGATGTATAAAGATCATCCGAATCCTTCCATGAAGTACCTCAAGCCGAATCACGCGGACTTCGAGCTCCAGGGAAAACCGGCGCTGGTGCTGATGCACATGCAGAACAATCTGGTCGGCGCGAAGGGCGGCGCGATGCCCGGGTGGATTCCCTACGCCAAGAAGGCCATCGATGACTCTGGCATGATCGATGTCTGCATACAGCTGAAGGACCTGTTCCACGAGCTGGGCCTGCCCGTCGTGTATGTGCAGGCGGACGGAAATCCGTTCAACGGGTATGTCCCCGCCTACGGCACGATGTTCGAGCAGATCAAAAAATCACCCGCCAACACAGATTTTGCGAGCAAGGCGGAGCGGGATTACTACTGGGATGTCATCGATGAAATGGAATTCGATCCGAAGCGGGACTACAAGCTGTGCAACCTGCTGTGTCAGGCTTTCAATGACTCCGGTCTGGAGCACCTGCTGCGGGCGTTAGGCGTCGAGACCATCGTCTGGGGTGGATTCTCCAACCAGGCGGCCATCTATTCCAGCTCGATCGTCGCGGCGGACTGCTGGTTCAATAACATCATCCCCGCCGATGCGACCGTCGTGTATCTGGCGCCCACCGAGCCCGGCTTCGACGAGACCACGCAGGAGAAGATCACGGAAGCCTTCGTCGGCTTCATGGAGCCGCAGACCTCGAAGGTCACCGACGCCGCGACCGTGATGAAGAAGGTGCGCGAGATCTACGGGAAATAGCGGCCGGTCGGCACCGTCCGCTGTATCCCGCAGCAAAAGTTTACCCACCTGCACCGCAAGGGCAGGTGGGTATTTCGCGTTCGAGGCGGCCGGGTAGAGCCCGCAGGCAAACCGCGAGCCGCATCGCACCCGGTGCGCAAGGGTTCCGCGGGGCGCAGGCCAGCGCTGCCCGGGAGGAAACGGCCGCACTGGAACGGCAGGGCCGACGCTATCCCTCCATCCTTCCATTCTTATCCTGCCGTTTCTATTCCGCCGCTTCCGCGCGCCGCAGCCGTTGGACGTGTGCCGGCATCGTCTCCAGCAGAATGTTGATGCAGCGCACCATCTCCTCCTGCGTCTCCCTGGATTTGGCATCGAGCCACAGCGTGAGCACGGAGATGATGGCACCCGCGTAGAACTCCGCGGCCACATCCAACCACAAGGGCTGCCCCTCCACCGGCTGCATCCCGCGGATCTTCTCGCACATGTCATCCGCGATGACACGCCGATAGATCTGAAACAGTTCCTGATTCTCCGGCTCGTGCAGAATTCGGTTGAGCAGCTTTCTATACTGCCCCTCCAGCGCGAAGATCGGCGATTTCGCCGGATCATCCTCCTTGAAGAAGACCAGGTCCGGCGCGATGGCGCGGGACATATCGTGGAGGAGATGCCGAACGAGGTCATACTTATCCTCGAAGTGGTCGTAAAACGTCGAGCGGCTGACTCTCGCGCTCTGGCAGATCGCCTTCACGCTGATGCCCTGAAACGGCTTCCTCTCCATCAGGGTGAGGAAGGCGCTGTAGATGGTTTCGATCGTTTTAATCGTACGAACATCCTGTTTCTCTTTCTTTTCCTGCATGATCCCCGCTTCACCTCGCCTTGTCCGCCGTCGCCTGCACATCGCAGGGAAGAATGGCGATTGCGCGCCCGCACACGCTGCCGCACCCCTGCGCGGGTGGTATGCCTCGCCACGCCCTATCCGGTTCCTGCCATGGGCCGCACGCGCAGGCACGCCCCCGCGCGAACGGTATGCCCCCTTGTGCGTCCTGTTCGAGCTGGCTATAGTATACCGCATCCCGCTGAAAAGGCAAGGCGGTGCCCGCGTTTTTGCGATGGCAGGAAAACCCGGTGACCCGATAAAAGTCTGACGATGCGACTTTCCCGGCCCGCACGATTTTCCTGATGTATCGTGCGATCACGCTCCTCCGCCCGGGCAAAATATGGTATACTGACGGAGGTGGGCGCTCGCTGCCGGGCGACCACCGGTAGGAGAGCATGCAAAAACGAGATGTGGACCGGCTGTGCCGGAGAAAGGAAGGAACCCATGCAGACCGACCCGAAAGCGCGCGACTATGAGATCTGCGCCTGCCGCCATGTGACACGCGGGCAGGTGGAGGACATCGCCAGGGAGAAACACATCACCGACCTGAAAACCCTTTGCGAGGTGGCCAATGTCGGCAATAAATGCGGCGGCTGCCGCGAGATGCTGGATGAACTGCTGCAGGAAATCCAGCAGGAGAGCCTGTGAGAGGAGGGGCACCCATGTTCAGGGAAATGCGCAGAGGAAAACAGGCGCTGGAGGCGGCGGAGGCGGAGGCGATCCTGCGCAGGGCCACATCGGGCGTCCTGGCCGTCAGCGGGGAGGCGGGATACCCCTATGCGGTACCCCTGTCCTTCGCCTACGCAGACGGCATGCTGTACTTTCACAGCGCGACCGCCGGGCACAAGATCGACGCGCTGCGCCGCTGCGAGAAGGCCTCCTTCTGCGTGATCGAGCGGGACCAGGTCGTAGCGGAGGAACTGACGACCTATTTTCGCAGCGCCATCGCCTTCGGGCGGGTGCGCATCATCGAGGAGACCGCCGACAAGCTGCCGCCTCTCTACGCACTCGCCGCGAAATATGCGCCCTCCCTGCCGGAGGAGCGGGTGCGTCGCAGCATCGACCGCGAGATCGATCATCTCGTGATCCTGGAGATGCGCATCGAGCACCTGTCCGGCAAGGAGGCCATCGAACTTGTCCGCGCCAGGCGGGATTAGTCTTCGGCGTGCGTCGCCAGCCACCTGCTCGCGCACTGGGCCAGGCATGCGGCGCCGATGGGCAGCACGTCCTCGTTGAACTGCACCTTGGGGTTGTGCGCGGGATAATCCCCCCGCTCATCCGCATAGCCCGCGGACAGATACATGAAGGTACTGGGCACGCGGTTTGCGATCAGCGCGAAATCCTCCGAGGCGCTGGAGGAGATGTCCGGATAGCCGGTCAGACCGGGGATCGGCAGCTCCTGCATGTAGCCCACGATCTCCTTCGTCAGCGCTCCGTCGCAGACCAGCGGCGGTACGCCGTACGTCAGGATCACCTCGGCCGTCCCGCCGTATACCGCGGCGGTCGCCTCGGACACCTCCTTGACGCGGCGCAGCAGCTTGTCCCGTGCCTCCTTCTGGTCTGTGCGGATGGTGCCCTTCAGCACGGCCGTGGACGGGATGATGTTGAACGCCGTGCCGGCGTTGAACTGTCCTACCGTGACCAGGCAGGCGTCACTGGGATTGCTCTCCCTGGCGATCAGCTCCTGCAGGGCCAGATGGATGTGCACGCCGATGTTGATGGGGTCGACGGACAG
>CAZDUM010000002.1:0-1725 GCA_964508645.1 uncultured Oscillospiraceae bacterium
TCACATCCTTCCGCGCGCCGAAGCGCTTCGAGGGCGGCGGCCGTCTCCTCCATCTGCCGCTCCAGCTGCGTCATGGGTTGGAAGATGTCCATGGCCGCCGCGAGGACGGTGCCCTCCTCCCGAAAATTTTCCCGTTGCTTGAGATAGCCGATGCGCGTGTCGCGCGCCACAAAAAAATCGCCTTCGTCGGCGGCGAGCTCCCCTGTCAGCATGCGCAGCAGCGTGGATTTGCCGGCGCCGTTGACGCCGACGATGCCCACGCGGTCGCCCGCATTCACATGAAAGCTGACGTGCTCCAGGACCACATCCTCTCCGTAGACTTTGCTCAGTTCCTTTGCTGAGATGACGATCATGCACAAGCCTCTACTGTTTTCTTCACCGCACCGGCGCATCGATGGGCACCGCTCTCTCCTCACCTTCCGCGCGTGGGACATGGTATGGAAGCGGTGCGCCCTTTCCTCATCTTCTGCCCATGCGGGGCAGTGTCCAGGGCTGGCATGTCGCAACCTCCGGTCGAGCCAAGTAGCCCTCGATGCCGCATCGCGGCGCGTCGTGACCCGCCGCAGTTTACAGTCTGCTTCACCGCCCCGCGACCGGCACATCGGGGAGAGCCCCATGGGACGGTCACATGCGGCGTATGGCCCGCTTACAGGGGCAGGCTGGGGTCGGCGTCCATGTAGGGATCATCTGCGCCGCGCGCTCGGTACTGATAATAGGCGGCGCAGCCGATCATGGCGGCGTTGTCGGTGCAGAGGTCGAGCGGCGGCATGTAGAGCGCCACGCCCGCCCGGCGGCAGGCCGTCTCCAGCATGGTGCGCAGGCATGCGTTGGCTGCCACGCCGCCGGCCACGACTAACCTGGGAGCCGTCTCCGCAGCACTCGCAGAGCCCTGCGAAAGCGTCACCGCGCTCATGGTCTTTTCCACCACCACATCCATGACCGCCTGCTGAAAACCGGCCGCCACATCCGCGGCGTTGACCTTCCGGCCCGCCTGCTGCGCCTGGTGGAGGTAGTTGATCACGGCCGTCTTCAGGCCGCTGAAGCTGAAATCGAGGCTGTCTTTTTCCAGGAACACGCGCTTAAAGGGGATGGCCGCCGGGTCGCCAGTCTGCGCGAGGGCGTCGAGCTTGGGACCGCCGGGGTAGCCGAGTCCGAGCACGCGGGCCACCTTGTCGTAGGCCTCGCCCACGGCGTCATCCCGCGTCTGGCCGAGGACCTTCATATCCGTGTAGTCCGTCACGCGCAGAAGGGCCGTGTGGCCGCCGCTGACCACGAGCGCGGTAAAAGGTGGTTCGAGGTCCGGGTAGCGGATATAGTTGGCGCTGATGTGGCCGACGAGGTGATGCACCCCCACCAGGGGAATATCGTGCGCAAAGGCGAACGCCTTGGCGGTGGCGACACCGACGAGCAGCGCACCGATGAGGCCGGGGCCGCGCGTCACGCCGATGAGGTCGATCTGCTCCCATCCGACCTGCGCCTGTGCCATGGCCTCCGCCGCGCAGCGGTTGATCTGCAGCAGATGCTGGCGGGAGGCGATTTCGGGTACGACTCCGCCGTAAGCCCGAAAAATATCGACCTGCGAAGCGGTGATGTTGGACAGGATCTCTCTGCCGTCCGCCAGGAGCGCCACGGATGTCTCATCGCAGCTGGTCTCAATGGCCATGGTGATATGTCGTTGGTCCTTCATCATCCTTCTCCCGTTTCGCGCGGCGGGCCGGCGGCCTC
>CAZDUM010000002.1:1825-4987 GCA_964508645.1 uncultured Oscillospiraceae bacterium
CCCTCGTCGAGAATCTTCCACACGCCCGCGTAGCCCGCGGGCCGGCCGTCCATCTCCGCCAGGATATACAAGCTCCTCGGATTCTCGACGATGTCTTCATAGAGGGCCTTATGGCTCCACGGGACGGAAAAGCATCGCCGTTCCATCTCCGCGATGGCGGGCACATCCTCTCCCCCGGCGCGGCGAATCACAAGCTCCGGCATCGCTCTCCTCCCCTCGGTGCGGCGCCGCTTCGCACATTCCCACAGGCCATGCGGAATGCCGCGCCGCCCCGCGCGTTCTCATGCGCTATGCGACAAGCGGTCCGGCGTGCGCATGGGCCTCGGCGGCATAGCGCTCTCAGCGCTGCTCGGGCAGGTGGCAGATGGGCAACTGCCCCGCCCTGAGCTTGGTCTCCGCCTCGGTCCGCCGCATGTAATCCGGTTGCAGCCCCTCCCAGTCCACGGTCCTGCCGTCGGCGATGCGCCGCAGCGCTAGCCTGCCCACGGCGGCGGCATCCTGGTAGCGCACCTCCTGGGGCGCGAAGAAAAAGTCGCGCCCCAGGCGAAAATCCGCATCGACCAAATCCGTGACGATATCCTGCTCGTAGGCGTCGATGCCGTCCCCGAAAAACACGAGCGGCCGCTCCTGCGGCCGTAGCCTTTCCCGGATGGTCGCGAGCACATCGGTGAGCATGCAGGGGCGCGGTGACAGCATGCCTTCGATCATGCCGTACACCTGTCCGCGGCGCGCGTTCAGAATGGCGCACACGATGGCCTCCGGCCCCCAGGGGCCCTCGCAATCCTTGTAAAGGAAGGCTTCGAGGCCTGGCACGCCGACCAGGGGAAGATCGAGTGCCTGCCCCAGCGCGCGGGCCGTGGAGACACCGATGCGTATGCCCGTAAAGGACCCCGGCCCCACGTCGGCGGCTATGTGCGTCAGTCCATTTTTCGGCACATCATACCGGCGCAAAAGACTATCGGCCATGGGGAGCAGGCGGCTCAGGTGATCCATGGTTGCCAGCGATGTCTCCACGCCGAGGAGCTTCGGTCGCCTCTGCGGCTCCGGTCCGCCGAACAGGGCGACCGAAGCATAGGGGCCTGCCGTCTCCAACGCTAAAAGGTACACCGGTACCATCTCCCTTCCTCGCCTTCGTACCCGATCTGCATAAAGAGGGTGTCCGGCGGCAGCAGACCGGCGACGCGGTCGGCCCATTCCACCACGCTGACCCCGCCACCATACAGGAATTCCTCCGCTCCGATGTCCGCGAAGGCATTTTCACCTTGCAGGCGGTAGGCGTCGAAGTGGAACAGGGGCAGGCGGCCACCCCGATACACCTGCAGGATCGTGAACGTGGGGCTCGTCACCGGCCCTTCGATGCCGAGGCCCTCCGCGATATAGCGGGTCAGAGCGGTCTTGCCGCTTCCCAGCTCCCCCGTCAGGCCGATGACCGTGCCCGGGCGGCACAGGGTTGCGATCTCAAGGCCCAGCGCGCGCGTATCCGCCTCATCCCGCCCATGCAGCACGCGGCGCACGGGTCGGCCGAACAGGGTGCTCGCATCGCGGCCGGCCCTCTTGGGTTCCGTCTCATCCCGGGCCGGTTCCCACCGGCCCGCATGCAAAATGCTCACGCTATCCGTTTCCATCCGCTCCATCTTTCCAATATCCGCACCGCTCGATGCAGGTTTCCGCCGCGCTCCGTCCCATGGGTCAGACATGCGTCTCTACTGCCCCGGCCCTTCCGTGTGACAGCCTGTAGATGGCCTCCGCATAGATGTGCAGCATGTCGTCGAGGCGTTTCAGTTCCAGGCGCTCGTCCCTCTGGTGCATGAGGTCCTCGTCCCCCGGAAAATGTCCGCCGAAGGCCACGATGCCCGGTGTGGCGCGCGCGTAGGTCGCGCCGCCGATGACCAGCGGCTGGCTCTCGGTGTCGCCGGTGCGGTCCCGGTACACGGACAGGAGGGTGTCCACCAGCGGGTCGTCCATCTCGATGTACAGGGGCAGTCGCTCCTGGTCCTGGACCCAGCCGATGTCGTAGCGGGCCAGGGCCGGCTCCATGTCGGAAAAGATGCGCTGCGCCGAATCGCTGACCGGATAGCGGATGTTGACGGTCAGGGTGCCCGCCTCCTCGTCGGCCTCGACCATCCCCACATTGAACACGAGACGGCCTGACTTCTCGTCGGAGGAGGCGATGCCCAGCTTTTCCCCGTCCAGGCAGAAGCCGATGTATTCGTTGTAAAAGCGCACGAAGTCGTTCTGTTCCTCGCTCACGAAATTCAGCCGCCCGAGGAATGCCATGAGGATGGAGACGGCGTTGAGGCCGTCCTCCGGCTTAGCGCCGTGGGCGGCGATGCCGGTCGAGGTCAGCTCCAGGCTCTTGCCCATGACCCGGCAGCCGATGCGGTAGCCGGTCTCCTCCTGAAAGGCCTCGGCCTCGCGGCGGATGGCGTCGTAGGCGTCCGCCGCGTCGCTCCTGACCACAGCGCGGCAGCTGTCGGGCACGCTGTTGGCGGCAATACCGCCTCGCAGAGTGCGGAGCCTGAGCCCAGGGGACGCCGAACGGCCAGCGGCAAACTTCTTGGCCAGCCGGAAGATGAGCAGCCCCTTTTCTCCGTGAATGAGGGGGAAGTCCGCGTCCGGCGTGAAGCCGAAGTCGGGCCGTTCGACCTTGGAAAAGTAGTGCTCCATGCCGTGCCAGTGCGTCTCCTCATCGAGTCCGATGATGAGGCGCACGGTGGTCTCCGGCACATAGCCGGCATCCTTGAGGGCCTTCATGGCGTAGAGGCAGGCGATGAGCGGTCCCTTATCGTCGGTCGTGCCGCGTCCGTAGAGCATGCCGTCGTGTATCTCGGCACCGTAGGGGTCGTATGTCCAGCCGTCTCCGGCGGGGACCACATCCAGATGCCCGATGATGGCCAGCACCTTGGGAGGTTCGTGGCCGGTGACGCGGCCGTTCGCGTTCCTGATGGGCGTGCCGCTGCCCGGCCAGTCGATGTGGCCGCCGTACTCGTCCACATTGCATGTCTGAAACCTCATCTCCTCGGCCAGCGCGAGCGTCCTGTGGAACGCCTCGGCAACGCCTGCTCCGAACGGGTATACCGTGCCGTCCGCAGCTGTCACCGGTTCGGCTGCCTCGCTGTTTATCCGCACGATCTCCTGCAGGGCTGCGAGGCAGGGCTGCAG
>CAZDUM010000002.1:5087-8306 GCA_964508645.1 uncultured Oscillospiraceae bacterium
CGCGGTCCGGCCTGCGCCGGAATGTCCCTGCCGCTATACCGCCTGCACGCCGGCGATCTCCGGATAGCTCTCGCGGATGATCCGCTCGACGACGGCGCTCAGCGTCATCTGCGCGCCGGGGCAGCCTGCGCAGTGCCCTTGCAGCTTCACCTTGACGATGTTGTCGTCCGTCAGCTCGACGAACTGGATGTCGCCGCCGTCCCTCTGCAGAAAGGGTCTGATCTGGCCGATGGCGTCCTTGATCTTCTCTTCCATATCGTGTATATCCTCCTTCATCTTCGCTTTTTTGCTACCATTATATATAGTTCATCTATGCAAAAGCCCTGTGGGGGCTTGGCAAACCGCCCTCGCAGTCTCGTGGCGGGCGCGACGCATCATGCGGCGCGCCCGTTCCCTGCCGCGCTGCCCGGAAGCAGTCCCGCCGTGCTGGGCGTCTGTGGTGCGCGTCTGCGCTGCAGCGCGGCCCCCACGGTCTTGCCGGGAGCGCTACCGGTGCGTCCGCGGCTGGTACGACCGCCGCAGACCTCGCCCGCCTCGACAACCCCGAAACCATGCCGATATCCGACGCGCCGATCTTTTACGCCGAATGCTCCTACTCCGTCGTGGTCAGGGCATAGGATGGCTGGTCCTGCCCGCCGCTGACCCGCTCGATGGAGATCGTCTTCTGGGCTTCGTTGCTGCCGTTGTAACTGATGACGCCGGATGCCCCTTGAAACTCCGTCGTCTCCATCAGCGCGACCAGTATCTGGTGGCCGGTGGGGATGCCGCTCTCCTGGGCCTGCTTCAGCTCCGCGACCGCCGCCTTGAGGCTGGTGTCGCTCTCAAACCGCTCCGCCAGGTCCTCCTCCGTCGTCTCCATGGCACTTGTCTGCGCGCGTTCGATGGCGTCGAGTGCCAGCAGGTAGGCGTCGAAGGCGATGGCTGTCGTCTCGCTGGGCTGGGTCTCCTCACCGTATTTCTCGCGGTAGGCGTCGAGGAAGATCTCCGTCGTCTCCGTGGCCACGGTCTGGCTGAAATCGGCCGGATAGGCCACATCCAACTTGTCGTTCTCGTGGACGAATGCCTGCAGGTTCTCGTCGTTCCAGGTGCGCGGGCCGAGCCAGAGGATGTGTGTCAGGCGGAGGTCGACGGCTGTCTGCAGGAAAACCTGCGCCGTGGCGGGGGACATGTCCAGGAAAACGGCTTTCGCGCCGGATTCGCGGATGCGCTCGATGACGGTCTCGAGGTCGGGGTTCTCGGAGGACACGGTAAAATTCCCCACCACGCTGTCGTTGTTTTTGGTGATGCGGTGCATGCGGTCGGAAAAGCGGGTCACGGCGGCGGTGGCCTGGTCGTCGCTGCCGGTCCTGACGGTGGCTACGACGTTCTTGTTGCTGGCCGTGTAGGCGTAGTCGGCGAGCAGTTCGCCCTGCTTGTCCTCGGGGAATGTAGCGCTGAAGTAGTAGGTGTTGTTGGCGGTGATCAGGGGGTTGGTGGCGCTGACGGTGATGGCAGGGGTGCTGGCGGCCTTGATGTAGTCGCCGGCAACGAGGGTCAGCACCTCCCCATAGCTGCCGAGCACGACGGAGGGCTTCTGCTCCAGCAGCTCCTGGATGGTGTTCTCGGCCACGTACATGTTGGACTGGTTGTCCCCGTAGATCAGTTCGACGGGCTTGTCGACGACGGTCGGGTACAGCTCGTGGGCCAGCTCAAAGCCGATGACCTCCTGCTCGCCCTGCGCGCTCGATTTGCCGGTCATGGGTTCGTAGACGGCGATCCGGATGGGCTGCGTCTCGGCTTGGGCGTGTTCGGGGAAAAATGTGTTCTTGAAGTTGGTGTATGTGGTGCAGCCGCTCGCGGTCGTCAGCAGGATCAGGGCGAGAAGGCACAGGAAAAGGCGCCTGGCCGGCGCGCGGTGGGGCTTCATCCCGGTGGGGCCGGGCAGCTCGCGCTGCGCCTTCGGCGCTGCGGGGCCGGCATACTCTGCGGGCGCGGCGGGACCGGGCCGTCGTTCTGCCTCGGCGAGGCCGGGCCTCGTGCATCGTATCCGGCAACCGGCCGGTGCAGCGGGCAGGGCGCGACGCCTCCGCTCCATGTGGGTGGCCGGCGCGGCTTCTCCATCCGCCCGGGCGGGATTTACCGCATTCGTCTGCATTGTCTTTCTTGCTCGCTTCATACCCTGATTATATACTGCATAACTCGGTATTGCAATGAAATTTATGTGAAAGCTACTTTTCATTTGCCGTCAGGTATGATAAAATCATGGGTGGACGCCGCAGGGCGTTTCATGTAAATTGGATTGAAAATCTGGGAAATAAGGGAGGAATGTACGTATGAAATGGGTTTGTTCCGTGTGTGGTTATACCTATGAAGGGCCGGAGCCTCCGGCCGAGTGCCCCGTGTGCCATGTGGGCAGCGACAAGTTCACCAAGGTAGCCGGCGGCAAGACCGAGTGGGCTGACCAGCATGTGGTCGGCGTGGCACAGGGTGTCGATCCGGAGATCATCGAGGGACTGCGCGCGAACTTCACCGGTGAGTGCAGCGAAGTCGGTATGTACCTGGCCATGGCGAGAGTCGCGCATAGAGAGGGTTACCCGGAGATCGGCCTTTACTGGGAAAAGGCTGCCTACGAGGAGGCGGAGCATGCCGCGAAGTTTGCGGAGCTTTTGGGTGAGGTCGTGACCGATTCCACCAAGAAGAATCTGGAGATGCGCGTTGCGGCGGAGGCCGGTGCCTGCGAGGGCAAGAAGGCTCTGGCGAAGAGGGCGAAGGAGCTGAATCTGGATGCCATCCACGACACCGTGCACGAGATGGCCAAGGATGAGGCCAGACACGGTGCGGCTTTCGAAGGTCTGCTGGATCGCTACTTCGGCTAAATTTACCCGGTTTGCTGCGGGGCATCCGGGCCACAGCGCCGAGGCGGTGCCGTGGCCGGAGGATATCTGCGAGATGAAAGGGCGGGTCGATGAAAAATCGGGTCGCTCTTTTTTTCGCCTTTCATCGCCCTGCGCGAGACCGCCCGGGGATGCCGTATGGCTACCTCGCATCTCCATCTTCGATGCCAAACGGCGCGCCTGGAATACGGCTTGGCTCCACGTGGGACTGTAGCCAGTCCTTCTCTGGAGGGTACCACCCACCTGCCGGCGGCATGCCCATGTATGCGATACTCCCTTGCGCCTATGGACGCCGCGTGACATCCCCCGCAAAAAGAGTCCGGCTGACGCCGAACTCTTTTACTCG
>CAZDUM010000002.1:8406-16121 GCA_964508645.1 uncultured Oscillospiraceae bacterium
TCCGCCTTCCGAAATCGGAATTTCGAGGGCGCAGGCTACTCCTCTTCCATCGGCTTCAGGTCGGGGCTGAAGATGAGCTTGCAGCCGGTCGCCGCCTGGATATCCTCCTTCGTGTAGTCGGGATGCAGCTCGGTGACCATCACGCCCTCGGGGGTGATCTCCATGACGCCCATCTCGGTGATGATCTTCGTGACGCATTTCTCGGCCGTCAGGGGCAGGTTGCACTTTTCCAGAATCTTGGGCGCGCCCTTCTGGGTGTGCATCATCACGATGATGACCTCAGGGCAGCCGGTGCAAAGGTCCATGGCGCCGCCCATGCCGGCTACCTTCTTGCCGGGGATGATCCAGTTGGCCAGATCGCCGTTCTCGGCGACTTCCATGGCGCCCAGCACGGTGGCCTGCACGTGGCCACCCCGGACCAGGCCGAAGGACTCGGCGGTGTCGAAGTATTTCACGCGCGGCACGGCGGTGACATAGGTGCCGCCGGAATTGATGATGTCCACATCCAGATTGGATTCATCGGCAATGGCGTCGATACCCGCAAATCCATTCTCAGAGTGGAAGGTGACCATGATGTCCGCAGGCACATAGTCCGCTACCATGGTAGGCAGACCGATGCCCAGATTGACGAATTCGCCGTCTTTGAATTCCTTTGCGCATCTTTTCGCGATTCTTACCTTCAGATCTGCCATTTCTTTTCTCCCTCCACAATCGTCTCTACCAGAACACCGGCTACTGCAAAGTAGTCCGGATCGATCTCACCGATCTCCACCAGCTTCTCCGGCGCGATGATGGTGTGCTTGGCTGCGCCGGCCATCACATAGTTGAAGTTCTTGGTGGCTTTGGAACAATAGTAGTTGCCGAATTTATCCGCTACGCTGGGCCGGATAAAGGCGTAGTCGGCGTGGAGCGGCATCTCGAACAGATATTTCTTGCCGTCGATCTCCACGACCTTCTTCTTGCGGCCGAGTTCGTCGAGCTCCGTCTCCATCGGTGTACCGACGCCGGTGGGGGTCAGGACGCCGCCCAGACCATAGGCCGCGGCACGAATCTTCTCGGCCAGTGTGCCCTGCGGAACCAGCGTATAGGTGAGTGTACCTTCGGCGATCTGCTCGTTGATCTTCGGATTCACGCCGAGATGGGAGGCGATGATGTGGTCCACCATGTGATGCTCCAGGAGCTTGCCGATGCCGCGCGCCGTCTTGCCGGCGAAGGGACCGGCAGGCTGTCCCACGTCCAGACCGCCGTCGTTGCCGATGACCGTCAGATGTTTGACACCTTTTCTGACGAGCGCGTCCATGAGGATTTCCGGAGAGCCGGTAGCCAGGAAGCCGCCGACCATGATGGTCATACCGTCCTGCACGCCGGCAACCGCTTCGTCCGCAGTCTTAATTTTGTTAATCATGTCGTTTTCACCTTTCTACATATTCATAATCACCACGCACCGCGGCCACCGGCTGGTCCGCCGTAGCCTGCGCATGCGAGAGTATCGACGAAATCACCTGGCCTGCCGGATGTCATCGCGCATGGCGCTTGGCGGTGCATCCGGCGCTGCCAACGGTCTCTTCGCGCCTCACGCCAGTTATTATAGTCCCCCGCTATGGATTTGTCAAGAAAAGGGGCACGGAGTCTGGGCTGCTCTGAAGCACCGTATGTGTTGAAATTGCAATACTTTTACGGGTTTATCATTTTTTTGACAAACTTTTTTGGGCGCACTGTGAAGACGAAAATACCAACATTTCCTGTGCCCTGATAAAACGATATTTGGAGAGCTCAATCATGCTGCTTGCCATAATACGATTCCCTCCTGACTTACCTGTCGGTAAAAGGGAAGATCATTCTTCCAGGCCGAAAATCTTTCCGCGTTGATATCTATCACGGAGAAGACTTTATCATATTTTAAGTTCATGTCCACAATAAAATCTGAGAGATGATCTGCCATGTCTGCATCCAATTCATCTCGAACCAGCAGCGCAACATCAATGTCGGAATCCTCTTGATTCGTACCTCTTGCGACGGACCCGTACAGAATAATCTGCACTAATTTGTCCTGCAAAATGGCTCGAAGCCCGGATAACAACTCCTGAATCGTGCTCTGTTCCATATCTTCATCCTTCCTACAAAACCATTTTCTTAGTCGTAAAGCCCCTAAATCGGCGAGAATTTCATCAAGCCAGGTGCTTGTCGAGACCCGACGTTGGAATAGGTCTGTGCATGATCCTTGCTGAAATGGTTCGGAACGCAATTTCTGATCCGAAAACAGCATATCATTTTCTTCTCTAAAATTCAACGAATCATGTCGTGCCGGCTCTCCATCGTTTTGGAGCCTTTTCCCTACCCGGATCTGCTTTCCTGCGTCACTCCCTGCGGCATGGTCCGGTGGGAAAGTATGGCTCATAATGGTGAGATAACGGCATGCATGGCGCCGTAAGACAGCACGGATATGTACGGCACTACAACGAAACCCCCGGCGCGGAGTGCTGTCACATGTGCCCTGTGGCTGTGAGGTCTGCGCGTCGGCGCGGTCTGCCTTGCCGTAGTCCGGATGCTGTCACATGCGGTCCGGGGCGGTGAAACTGCGGGTCGCGGCCACGGCTCTTCGCCAGGCGCGCAGGTGACGCTCTCTGTCCGCCTCCTCCATGGATGGCTGGAAGGTGCGGTCGAGTTGCCAGTTTTCGCGTATGTCGTCGAGGTTGTTCCAGTATCCCGTGGCCAGGCCGGCGAGGTAAGCGGCTCCGAGGGATGTGGTCTCGATGCTGCTGGGGCGCAGTACCGGCAGGTCGAGCACATCCGCCTGAAATTCCATGAGAAAATCGTTGGCCGCAGCGCCGCCGTCCACCCGCAGAGCATGAAGGGGGCGGCCCAAATCTTCTGCCATCGCCTCTAACAGGTCTGCAGTCTGGTAGGCCATGGATTCCAAGGCTGCCCGCACCAGGTGGTATCTGTTGGCACCGCGCGTCAGGCCCAGCACGGCACCCCGGGCGTAGGAGTCCCAGTGCGGGGCGCCCAGTCCCACGAAGGCGGGTACCACATACACGCCCAGCGTATCGGGGACGGCCCTCGCCATCTCTTCCGAGCGTGCCGCATCGTCCAGTATGTGCAGTTCGTCGCGCAGCCATTGTATGACGGCGCCGCAGACGAAGACAGAGCCTTCGAGTGCGTAGGTCACCTCCCCGCCGAGCCCCCAGGCGATGGTCGTCACCAGACCGTGTCGGGAGGTGATGGGTTCCTTCCCTGTATTGAGCAGCAGGAATCCGCCCGTCCCGTATGTATTCTTGGCATCGCCGATCTCGAAGCAGGTCTGTCCGAAGAGGGCTGCCTGCTGGTCGCCGGCTGCGCCGGCGATGGGGATGGCGCCGCCCAGTATATCCGGGTCTGTCAGGCCGTAGATGCGGCTGGAGGGAACGGGTTCCGGCAGCATGCAGGCGGGAATGTCGAGCAGGCGCAAAAGGTCTTCGTCCCAGGTGAGGGTGTGGATATTGAAGAGCATGGTGCGGGAGGCGTTGGAGTAGTCCGTCACATGGACCCGGCCGCCGGTCAGCTTCCAGATGAGCCAGGTTTCCATGGTGCCGAAGAGCAGATCCCCGTTTTCTGCGCGCCGTCTGGCATCCGGCACATGGTCCAGAATCCACCTGAGCTTCGTGCCGCTGAAGTAGGCGTCGATGAGCAGGCCCGTCTTTTCGCGGATCATGTCCTCGTAGCCCGCTGCCTTCAGCTGGTCGCAGTAGGCGGCGGTGCGGCGGCATTGCCAGACGATGGCGGGGCAGATGGGGATGCCTGTATCGCGATCCCAGACCACCACGGTCTCTCGCTGGTTGGTGATGCCGATGGCTGCGATGTTTTGGTGGGTGACGCCAGCCTGGCGCATGGCGTCGCGGGCGACTTCCATCTGCGTGGTCCATATCTCCATGGCGTCTTGCTCGACCCAGCCTTCCTGCGGGTAGTGCTGCGTAAATTCCTTCTGCGCGAGGCTGGCGATGTGTCCGGCGCGGTCGTAGAGGGCGCAGCGGGCGCTGGTGGTGCCTTCGTCTAAGGCCATGATGCAGGTCTTCATGGGGTTCTCCTCCTGGGGTTCAATCGAGGAACAGGCGTATGATCGTGTTGGCGATATCCATGCCGCTCGGCGTGATGCGCACGTGGGTCTCGTCCTCCGCGGCCAGACCTTCGGCGCATAATCTGCCAAACGCCTCTCGTGCGTCGGGAAAGGCCGTCCAGAAGGCCTCGCCGAACCGTCTGTGGAATGCGGTCTTGTCGATGCCGTCCGTCAGCCGCAGGGCCGTGAAGGCCAGGTCCGTCATGTCGTCCCGGCGGCTGTTTCGGGTATCCGCGCTGACGGCGGGTGACGGGTGAAGGACGGGCGATCGGCAGAAAATGGCAGCGGGCGGGGTGGCGACGCGGGTCATGGCCTGTATATAGGCCGTCAGGTCTTCGGTATCGGCAAGGCGGCGCCCGTCTATGTAGGAATGGGCGGCGGCACCGAGGCCGAGGTAGGGTTGCAGGGTCCAGTACTTCATATTGTGCCGGCAGCGGCACCCGGGCAGGGCTGCGTTGGAAATCTCGTAGTGCTCGTATCCGGCGCGGGTGAGTCTCCTCAGCAGGTCGTGGTACATCCTGCGGTCTTCCTCCGGGGTTGTCTCTGTCAGGCGTCCGGTTGCCAGCATCTGCCCAAACGGTGTCCCTTCCTCGATCTCCAGACTGTAGAACGACAGGTGCTCGGGACGCAGGTGCAGAATCTCCTCGACCGTCTCTTGCCAGCTTTGCATGGTCTGGCCCGGAATGCCGAACATGACATCGAGGTTGATGTTCGCGAAGCCGGCGCGGCGGGCCGCCTCCACGGTTCGTCGAGCATCGGCGGGGGTGTGGAGCCGGCCCAGGCGGTAAAGGATCTTGGCATCCAGGGACTGCACGCCGATGGAGAGGCGGTTGATGCCCGCCGCGCGCCAGGCGGTCATCCTGTCCTCACAGGCATCCCGCTCTGTGGGGATGGAGGAGACAGGAGAGGCGGCGGTGGCAGAACATGCATCGCCATTCATCGAAGCCGCGCTGCCGTCGGCCGGGAATGCACCGCATGTGTGCGCGGCTGCGCCGGGGGCACATGCGGCAGTCACAGCGGTGGCCGGATTGCACTCCAGCGTGATCTCCGCCCCAGGCGCAACCGGAAAGGTATCGCGGAGAGTCGACAGGATGCGGTCGATCTCGGCTGCGGGAAGCAGGCTGGGGGTCCCGCCTCCGAGGAAGATCGTATCCACCGGCCGGTTCGCCAGTGCGGGCTGGCTGCCGTACCAGCAAATCTCGCTAAGCAGGGCGTCCACATAGGCGCTCATCTCGGCGGGGCTGTGGCCGGCCTCGGAGTAAAAGCCGCAGTAGGCGCATTTTCGCAGGCAAAAGGGGATGTGGATGTATAGGCCCAGCGAGGCAGATGCCTCTGCCATCGAATCCCCTGCCGGGCCGCCGCCCCCGGACGAGACGGGATCCTTCGCACGCGATGGGATTTTGCGCCGTCTACTTATTGTCGTCATAGCGAAGCACCGCCGTGAAGGCTTCCTGGGGCACCTCGACGGTGCCGAACTGCCGCATCCTTTTCTTACCTTCCTTTTGCTTCTCCAGGAGCTTCTTCTTGCGGGAGATGTCGCCGCCGTAGCACTTGGCGATGACGTCCTTGCGGTAGGCCTTGACGGTCTCCCGGGCGATGATCTTCTGCCCGATGGCGGCCTGGATGGGAACCTCGAACTGGTGCATGGGAATGAGTTCCTTGAGCTTCTCGCAGACGAAGCGGCCGCGGGCGTAGGCCTTGGACTCGTGGACGATCATGGAAAATGCGTCCACCAGCTCGTGGTTCAGCAGAACGTCGAGCTTGACGAGCTGGGAGCGTTCGTAGCGGACGAATTCGTAATCCAGGGAGCCGTAGCCGCGGGTCTTGCTCTTGAGCGCGTCGAAGAAGTCGTAGATGACCTCGTTGAGCGGCATCTCGTAGTGCAGCTGCACCCGGCTCTCGGTCACATACTCCATGTGGATCATCCGGCCCCGCCGCTCCTGGCACAGCTCCATGATGCTGCCGACGTACTCCTTCGGGAGCATGATATCGGCCTTGACAATGGGCTCCTCGATGTGATCGATGTCGGCTGGATCGGGCAGGTTGGTGGGGTTCTGGATCATCTTCTCGGTGCCGTCGCGCAGCACCACCTTGTAGACGACGCTGGGGGAGGTCGTGATGACGGCCAGGTCGAACTCGCGCTCCAGGCGCTCCACGATGATCTCCATGTGCAAAAGTCCCAGGAAGCCGCAGCGGAAGCCGAAGCCCAGGGCGGTCGAAGTCTCCGGCTCGAACAGGAAGGCCGCGTCGTTGACCTGGAGCTTTTCGAGGGCATCCTTCACATTGTCATACTTCTCGCCCTCCGCCGGGTAGATGCCGCAGTAGACCATGGACTGCACCTTCTTGTAGCCGGGCAGCATCTCGGCCGCCGGTGCGCTGTCCAGCGTGATGGTATCGCCCACCCGGGCGTCGCGGACCTGCTTGATGGAGGCGCAGATGTAGCCCACCTCGCCGGCGCGCAGCGCACGCACCGGTACGTGTCCCGGCGCCATGACGCCTACCTCGGTGACCTCGTACCTCTTCTTCGTATTCATCAGAAGGATCGTATCGCCCACCTTGACCTGGCCGTCGAAGACGCGGGTATAGATGACCACGCCCTTGTAGTTGTCGTAGGCGGAGTCGAAGATCAGCGCCTTGAGGCGGCCGTTCGGGTCGCCGTGTGGGGCGGGAATCCTGGCGACGATATCCTCGAGAAGCTCGTCGATGCCGATGCCCTCCTTGGCGGACACCAGGGGCGCGTCCTCGGCGTCGATGCCGATCATCTCCTCGATCTCCTCGCGGGTCTCGTCGGGCCGGGCGCTGGCCAGGTCGATCTTGTTGAGGCAGGGCAGAATCTCCAGGTCTTCCTCCATCGCCAGGTAGACGTTGGCCATGGTCTGGGCTTCCACGCCCTGGGTGGCGTCCACCACCAGCACCGCGCCCTCGCAGGCGGCCAGGCTGCGGGATACCTCGTAGGTAAAATCCACGTGGCCGGGGGTGTCGATCAGGTTGAAGATGTATTCGTTGCCGTCCTGGGCCTTGTAGACCAGGCGGGTGGTCTGGAGCTTGATGGTGATGCCCCGTTCCCGCTCCAGCTCCATGTTGTCCAGGAACTGCTCCTTCATGTCGCGCTCGGCCACCAGGCCGGTCTTTTCGATGATCCGGTCGGCCAGGGTGGATTTGCCGTGATCGATGTGGGCGATGATGCTGAAATTGCGAATGTATCGCTGGTAATCCTGCGTGTTCATGGGTCCTCTACCGAAAAACTGTGTTGCATGCGCGGCGGGCGCGGGGTGCCTCGTGCGTGCCTGCCGCCGCGGTGGGCGCGGGGCGGATGTCTGTCTGCTTTGCCCGCTGGGCCGCCGCCAGGTGTGGGTGGGTGGATGCGGTGTGGGCGGCCTCGTGCGCCTGCCGCCGCGGTGGGCGTGGGGCAGATGTCTGTCTGCTTTGCCAGCTGGGCCGCCGCCAGGTGTGGGTGGGCGGATACGGTGCGGGCGGCCTCGTGCGCCTGCCTTCGCGGCGGGTGCTGGGCGGCTCGGGTGTATCTATCTCGGCTGCGGTAGCGGGCGAGCGATTCGGGTGCGCCTGCCCCGTCTACAGCGCATTGTAGCATATTTCGGGAGGTAATGCAATTTGAACGCGG
>CAZDUM010000002.1:16221-26088 GCA_964508645.1 uncultured Oscillospiraceae bacterium
AATACCTCTGCGCCCCTGAAGTGGAAATACGCATATTGCACGCGCCCCATCAGAACCGAAGGTGGGACACGTGACAGCCTTGAGGTGTTTTCTGTGCGTTCTCGCGCGGAAGTGACGTGCAGACGCGGGGCTTACAGCCCGTATTTTTTCTTTCTTCGCATGATGGAGGACTGGCTGGTACCCAGCTTCTGCGCCGTTATATACGTACTCTTGTACCTCTGCAGCGCATGGTCGATGTATTGACGCTCGCATCGGTCCAGATATTCCTGCAAGGAGATGCCGCGCTCCAGGCATTCCTCCTCCACGGGCAGCAGCTCGCTCTCCTGTTCCCATTTCGGCTTCTCCGACGGCTGCCACCGGTATCGGCGCATATCCAGGGATTCAAAGTCCAGAATATCGATCTGGTCCGAAACGCTCATGATCACCGCACGCTCCACGAAGTATTTCAACTCCCGCACATTTCCCGGCCAATCGTAGTCGTGAATGAAGCGGCAGGCGCGATGCGTCATCTGCTTCTTTTTGTCGTACTTCTCATTGTATTGCCGGAGAAAGAGCATGGTCAGGGGTAAAATATCCTCTCGCCGTTCCCGAAGAGGCGGCAGCTCGATCGGCACCACATTGATGCGGTAGTAGAGGTCCGCACGGAATCTTTTACTCTCCACCAATTCCAGAAGATCCTCATTCGTGGCGACGATGAGGCGGAAATCGATCTTCTTGCTCTTCGTCGAACCGATCCTCTGGATCGTCTTGGTCTCCACGGCGCGCAGCAGTTTTCCCTGGAGTGCCATGGGGAGAGAGTTGATCTCGTCCAGAAACAATGTGCCCCCGGCAGCCATCTCGAACAGCCCGGCCTTGCCGGCCGGCGATGCCCCGGTGAAAGAACCTTTCTCGTACCCGAACAGCTCCGATTCCAGGAGACTCTCGGGTAGGGCCGCGCAGCTTAGGGAGATCATTTCGCCTGTGGATTTCCGTCCCATCTCGTGAATATACTGGGCGATGACCTCCTTGCCGGTGCCGGACTCTCCGGTGATGAGCACCGTCGCGTCGATGTTGGCGACCTCCTCTGCCGAGCGGAGAACCTTTTGCATGGCGTGGCTCTCCGCGATGATGGAGGAGCCGTCCACATCCCTGGTATGTGCGATATTGGAAAAGAATGCGACCTCGTGTGCATCGGCCTCGCGGATGAACGCATCGTTGATGTCCAGCGGCCGGCAGACCGCCAGGATATTCTGAATCTGTCCGTCCTTGCCGAAGATGGGTGAGGAGACCACGATCTGCCGGAAGGATTCCCTCTCCGCCTGCCTAGGCATGACGACATCCTGGTACATCACAACCTTATGCTTCTCGCGGTATACGATATCGGAGATGCAGAAGTTAATCTGCCCGCTCTCCAGAAAATCATGGACATTCATGGACAGCAAAGTATTCTTGTTGATTCCGAGGCCGTCGATATAGGCGCTGTTCGCATACACATAGTTGCCGCTGTCATCCAGGATATAGATCCCATCGGTGATGTTATCCAGCATGACTTCATAAAACACCTTGTAATCCATGTCTGCGTCCTCCTCCCTTTGATTCCCGCTACCGGTAAAAATGCCTGCCTGTCTGTCTATTGTCCATGATATTCTGAGGCGCGTCAAGGAGAATCTGCGCACCACCAAAAGCACCGCTGCAGGCGCATCTGCAGCGGTCATTCACGATACCAATAGGTTATACTGGATTTCCTCTCCCACAGTGGACGCTGCGGAGAGCGTCATTAACTCTCCGCAGGATTCAGCGCTTCGGGAGATGCGGAGCTATCCTTCTCGCTTCCCTTCACCTTGCGTCTCTCGCTGTAGGTCTGGAGGATGTCAAGGCCGACGGCCACGAACAGGATCGCACCCTTGACGACCATCTGCCAGTAGTCGTTCACGCCGATGATGGTCAGCCCGTTGAAGAGCACATTGATGACCAGAATGCCCATGATCGCGTTGGGCATGGTGCCGTTGCCGCCGCTCAGAAGAACGCCACCGAGCACGCAGCCGATGAAACAGTCGAAAGAGTAGGTTCCGCTGGCTGTCATGGCCGTCGCGACCATGGTGCGCGACATCAGGATGATCGCGCCGATGGCGATGAATATACCGGCGACCGCGTGTGTCATTACATTGACCCGCACCACATTGATACCGGCCAGTCGCGCCGCTTCGCGGTTGCCGCCGACCGCATAGATATGCCGTCCGAAACGCGTCTTCGCCATGACGAAGGAGGCGAGCACGGCGCAGGCGATGAAGATGAAGATGATGCTCGGTATGTGCCCGAACACCAATGTCTGTGAGATCTTGCCGAAGGCTGCCGGCAGACCGTAGATGGTGGCAGCGCCCACAGCCAGATAGCAGACGCCCGTCCATACATAGTTGATGGCCAGCGTCGTCACGAATACGGATGTGTGCAGCGCCTCGGAGAGGACCGCATTCAGGATGCCGGTCAGGGCGCCCACCGCGACACCTGCCAGAATGCTGAGCCAGATCGGGACACCGTGGAGCATCATGGTGGATACCAGGATGGTGATGACGGCCATCCGGGATGCGCAGGAAAGGTCGATGGCACCCGTAAGCAGCATCATGGTCACGCCGCAGGATACGACACCCGTGACGCTCGCCTGCTTCAGGATATTAAATAGGGTGGTAGCGGTGAAGAAGTTGTCGGGCGATGCGATGGAAAACCCTACTACCAGGATGACCAGCAGCGCATACATGCCGAACTTCCTCCACAGTATAAACAGTTTATTCATTCCGATACATCCTCTCCATTCTTATCAGCAGACGCCGGAGGCCAGCGTCAAAATGCGTTCCTGGCTGAACTCCTCGCGTCTGAGCTCGCCCATCTGATGCCCCTCGTGGAGCACGACAACCCGGTCGCAGAGGCCCAGGACCTCATCCATTTCCGATGATATCATAATGACGGATTTTCCTTCCTCCACCAGTTCGCAGAGGAGATGATAGATCTCCTGTTTCGCACCCACATCGATGCCTCGTGTGGGCTCGTCGAAGATCAGTATGGACGCATCCATGGCCAACATCTTGGCGACCGCCACCTTCTGCTGGTTGCCTCCGGACAGGTTGGCCACCAGCTGCTCGAGGGACGGCGTACGTATCCGAAGTTTGTCCTCGTATTCCTCCGCCAGCGCACGTTCCTTCTTACGGTCTATCACCATGTGCAGCTTCATGAGTTTCTTTTTCAGGCACCCGATGCTGATGTTCCACTCGACAGGGGAATAGAGAAATACACCGTTGCGCTTGCGGTCCTCCGGCACCAACCCGAGACCGAGCTCGACGGCATCCGTGGTGGAGCGCACCTGTATCTCCTCTCCGTTTAGAAATACGTGGCCGCTTTCTTTCTTCCTGACGCCGTACAGCAGTTCAGCCGTCTCCGTGCGGCCACAGCCCAGCAGACCGACCAGACCGAGAATCTCACCCTTATGCAGATTGAAGTTGATATCCTCCACACCGTTTCCTGTGAGGTGCTCCACCCGCAGGACCTCCTCCCCTATCGGCAGATCGCTCTTCGGGAAGCCGCTGCTTAGATCGCGGGCCACCATGTGGTGGATGAGCTCCGGCTTGCTGGTCTCGGATACCTGCAGGGTGGTGATGTATTTCCCATCCCGCATGACCGTGACCCTGTCGGCGAGCTCGAATATCTCCTCGAGTCGGTGGGAAATATAGATGATCGTGATGCCCTTTTGGCGCAGCGAGGCTATGATCTCAAACAGCTTCTGCACCTCACTCGAGGTCAGGGGTGCCGTAGGTTCATCCATGATCAGCAACTTGATGTTCTTGAACAGTGAGCGTGAAATCTCCACGATCTGCTGATGACCCACGGAGAGCGTAGCCACCACCTGTCTGGGGTCCACCTCGACGCCGATGGAGGTCATGATTTCCCTGGCCCGCTGGTTCATCAGGCTGAAATTCACCAGGCCGCGTTCCTTGCCGTAGTCACCCAGGAAGATATTCTCCGCCACGGAGAGGCTCGGCACCAGGCTGAACTCCTGATAGATGACCCCGATGCCGACCTCCTGGGCCTCTTTCGGGCTGAGGCGCGTATAACTCTTGCCATCGAAGATGATCTCGCCCTGGTCCGGCGTGATGGCGCCGGTGATGCATTTGATCAGGGTGGATTTGCCCGCGCCGTTCTCCCCGACGATCGCATGAACCTCCCCTCTTCGCACCTGCAGGTCCACGCCGTCCAGCGCAACCACCCCAGGATAGACCTTTGTCAGGCTCTTCAGCTCCAAAATATTGTCCGACATAGTTCCTTTTCCTTTCTCCGAAAGGGAGCGCAGATGATGCCGGGCAGCGGCGCCGCATATCCCGCGGCACCGCTGCCGTCATGCATCAGTTGGCGGGGTGGTAGTATGTACTCACATTCTCGGGCGTAACCGTGATGTAATAGTCCTTTAGCGCATACCCCAGCTCATCGACCTCCTCATCGGTGAAATCGATGAGTTCATTCTGCTTGGCAGCTCCCACCAGGATGGGGATGACTTCCACCAGGGCATCGGCGGCCTGGTAGTGATCGATAAAGGCTGACCCCTGCACATATCCGTCCTCGCCGTCCGCAGCCATCAGCGACATCACGGCACCGGTCGCGTCAAAACCCCAGATACTCAGGTAGTCGGAACACGGATACACGCCGCTGATGCAGGTCTGGTAGGTGCCGGTGACATCGTTGTCGATCTGCGTCAGGATCACCTCGACATCCTTGTAGGTGGTCAGAACCGTCTCCGTCTGTGTCAGGCAGACATCCTCGTTGTTGGCCTCGTACCGCTCCAATATATTGAAACGCCCATCCTCCTCCAGGACATCGAGGGCGCCTTCGATGCGGGCTATCTGCTCACCACCGGCGGAATTCTGGTAGACGACCACCGGGATCTCGGAGAGCGTGTCGAAGTAATCCGCATTCTTGTTCACATACGCCACGATGGATTCGCCCAATGTCCGACCGGCCTCGTAGTAGGAGGTGCCCAGGTAGTAATGCCCGCTCCCTGTGGTAGGATCAAAGGCATAGGAGAGGATCGGCACATGGTACTGCTCCCACCAGCTATCCAGATAGCCGGTGATCGCCGCGGGTGTAATCGGGTAGTACAGGATCAGATCGTATTTACCGGAGGCAAGCGCAGACTCCAGCGTCGTGATCATGCTCTCATCGTTATACTCCGGCGGTCCGAGCAGTTCGATGCTGATATCGTACTTGGCCAGCTCTGGTTCAAAGACAGCCTGCGAATTCGGAAAATACTCCGCCAGCGTCGTGCATACCAGATACAGAACGCTGATGTGGTCCGTGTAGCGATACTGATCGTATTTTTCCAGGAAGGGGAACTTCGTGTACTCGAAAGGTTCCGCATTGTTGTTCTGCTCGCTATTCTGCGGTTCGCTTTCTCCACCGCCGGGCGCTCCCTGGTTCTCATCCGAGCCATTGTTGCACGCGGCCATGGTGAAAAGCATCAGGCAGATCAATACGAGTGCCAGAAACTTTTTCATGTTTCCCATAGATAACTGTCTCCTTTCATTCTTCGCGACCGCAGCTTCTATGCGGTCCCGGCTTCGTCGTACAGCGCATAGTCGAGCAGCGTCCGGTCGAGACTTTGCAGGTTTCCCTTTCCCAGGGGCAATTTGCCCTCCTCAATGCCGCTGACGATCTCCACCACCCAGTCATTGAACGGCGTCGGGATGCCGTGCTTCCGGCCGGTCTGACTGACATAGCCGTTGATCATGTGCACCTCCGTACGCTGGCCCTTTTCCAGGTCCTGCAGCATGCTGGCCTTGGCATCGCGCAGGCCGTCATACATCCGCAGGAATTCCCTCTGACTCGTATCGAACATGGCCTGGTCCTCCAGGGCCAGATAGTCCGGCGGAGAAGGCATCCCCAGCAAAGGCGGCAGCCTGTACCCCTCCGCCTCGCAGCAGCGTTTGACCTCCCTGCCCAGATAGCTCAGGCAGGCGCGCGCCACGGGATCCGCCAGGACCTCGCCGAAGGTGCAGCCGCACACGGCGGACATGCCGCTCATGCAGGCGTTGTTGACCAGTTTCCCCCAGCGGGAGGCCATCAGGCTATCCGTGATCCTGACGGGGCCCATATGCTCCAACACCCCCGCCACCTGTCGGATTCTGTCGCCGACGCTCCCGTCTATCTCACCGATCTCAAACAGGTGATCGCTCTGCCCGATGTCCTGCGTCAGTTCGGATATGCCGGGCTCGTGGAAGGTGGCACCCCACAGCACCGTTCCGCCCACGGTTCGTTTCTCGCCGACATAGTGGGCCACGAAGGGCTCCGGCACGCCGTTCTGGAGCGTGCATACGGTGCTTTCCGCATGCAGATACGGCAGCAGTGCGGGCAGGACCGTATCGTTGGCCAGCTGCTTGGTAAACAGAAATACGATGTCATAGGGATCCTGCATCTGCGCCGGCGTTATGGCGTGCACGGGTACGGTCATGTCCGCGTGCCCGATGATGCGTGCGCCCTTCTCGTTCAGCGCATCCACGTGCGCCTCGTAAGCATCGATCATATCTACCGGAAACCCGTTCACGGTCAGGTAGGCTCCCAACACGGTTCCCATGGCACCACAGCCCAAAATCGCCACTTTCAAATCGCTCGTCTCTCCTCCTCTCTGTCGTCTCGACATCCGATGTCCAGGCGGATGGCGGACATTCCTGTGCAGGCGGTTCCTCATCGGCCCACATGGGCCGCGGTCCGACAGGCCTGCCATCCCCGCGCCTTAGACATTTCCTCCACTCGTCTCTAGCTGCGCCATTTTGCGCGTCACTCGCCTTCTACCTTCTTGCACACATAGGTGATCGCGTACCGGTCGTCACCCAGGAGAAGCTGCCCCTCCTCATCCCAGGAAATGGGCCAGGTCAGCTCCCAGTCGGTCAGCTGAAGATCGGTGCCCTCCACGACATAGGCGGTGGTCATCACCTCAGAGCCGGTATCGTACTCCATGGTCTCTCCGTCGAAGGTGTAGTACTGCGGAGCTTCCAGCGGTGCCCAGGAGCCGTCGGCATCCACATTCCAGCCGAGAATCTCCCATTTACCGAGCAGGCTGTCCGCGCCGGTCTCTCCTCCGCCATTTTCACTGCCCTGATTCTCCGCCTGATTCTCACCACCGCTTCCGCCCTGCTCGTCCGGGGAATTGCAGGCGACCATGGTGAAGAGCACCAGGAAAATCAGAGCCGCAGTCAAAAACTTTTTTGCCCTACTCATACATATCTCCTCCGTTCGTATGCTTGCGGTGCACCATCCGTACTCCGTGCGGGCGGGATGAATGTGCAGCTTTTCCGCATCTTTTGCCGATTCTTACTACACTTGCAAGTTAGCAATCTTCATGCCGAGCGCTCTGCGGGCCGGCGCCGATCTTCGACCCTGCATGGTAAGTCATTTTTGAAGATAGTAAGTCGATTCTGCCGAAATGTGCAAAATCGACTTACACGGTTTTGCGGCCGACCGACTATCCACCGCAGGACATCAGGAGACATCAGTCGCCTTTTTACAGACATAGGTGATCGCGTATCGATCGTCCCCCAAAAGGAGCTGCCCCTCCTCATCCCAGGAGATGGGCCAGGTCAGCTTCCAGTCGGTCAGCTGAAGATCGCTGCCCTCCACGATATAGGCGGTCGTCATCACCTCAGAGCCGGTGTCGTACGCCATGGTTTCTCCGTCAAAGGTGTAGTACTGCGGGGCATCCAGCGGCGCCCAGGAGCCGTCGGCATCCACGGTCCAGCCGAGTATCTCCCATTTGCCCAGCAGGCTGTCCGGGTCCGCATCCTCCTTCTCGCTGTCCCCGTCCGGCTTCCCTACGGGATTGACCTTGATCTTCGCCGCATAGGGAAAGACGGATCGCGTCGCCTGGTTGTTCGCTAATGTGGAAATATCCGGTTCCACCATGCCGTCCGCCTCGTCGCCGAAATGCATGAACCGCTTAGCGTCGGCGGTTGCCGGCTCCCAGGTGGTAAGGCCCTCCCCGTTGGGATTCCCCGTCTTGACGAAGTTGCTGACATAGGCGATCATCTCGCCGGCGATGCGGTAGTCCGTATCATCCATCTCGCGCACATTCCGGTAGAGCGTGCCGAACATATAGTAGAGGTCCCCTCCGTGGAAGGCGCCGAAGGTCTCATCGATCTGCCGATCGAAGTAGTACAGGTAGACAGGCTGTCCGCCGGCAGCGGAACGTTTTGCCGCATAGTCCACAGCCGCATCGTAGAGCGTGCGCGGCCACATATCCTCCTGCAGCATCCCGATGATCACGGGGACATCCTGGACGCTGCCGTTCGCCAGGGCCGTCGTGATATCGGTGGTCAGAGACACGCCGTTCACGGTCGGTGTGGAGGTGGCGCCGCAGCGTATCCAGGCCGCATACAGCTCCTTCGCGTCCACATCCTTCAGCGCGTCGATGGACGACACGCCGAGCTTCTCCTTCACCTTCTCCCATTCGGCTTTGACCACCTCCGGAGAGGTCGGTGAGTTCAGGGCTCTTAAATCGCCGCCACCGCTCATCATGATGGCACCGCTGATCAGTCCCTCCTCGACCAGCGGGGAGGCGAGTAGATTCTGCACGCTGAGCGCACCGGCGCTCTCTCCCATGACGAAAATCCGGGAGCCGTCTCCACCGTAGTCCCCGATGTTGTCCCGCACCCAGTGGAGCGCGGCTGCCTGGTCCTGCAAGGCCAGATACCCGGTATAGCCGTCTCCGTAGACCTGATGGAAAGGTCCCAGTCGATAGTTGATGGCGACCGTGATGATTCCGTTTCGGGCATAGGCCTCGCCATCGGTGGAAACATCGGTGTTGCTGCCCGTCACCAGAGACCCGCCGTGGATATAGACCAGGACCGGGCAGTCTGCTGCGTCGTCCGGCGCCCAGATGTTCAGGTTCAGACAGTCCTCGCTGTAGTGCGCCTCCCACTGTATGGTGGACTCATCGATGTAGAACTGGCTGACATTGCTGTCCGCCATATTGTAAAAGCCGTAATACTGGCAGGCACGGTCACCCCAGGCCGTGGCATCATAGGTGCCGTCCCAGTGCGTGACCAGAACCGGCGCCTCAAATCGCGCGGCGGTCGCGTAGCGAATGCCACGCCACTCCGTGTAGCCGTCCCGCTGGATGCCCGTGATATCCCCGCAGGCGGTGTTCTTCGTGACCAGCTCCGCCGGGGCGGGTGCAGCATCCGCCTCCGCCTGCGTCATTTTCTCCCGGCGCAGGGAGGCCGCGATCTGCTCCGCCGGATTTTCAGAAGTCCCTCCGCCATCCTGCGCGGCTGGCCCGCAGGCCGATAACATGAGGATCAGAAGTGCGATCAGCGTGGCAGCAATCACCTTCGTAGCATGCATAGGTTTAACCTCCTGGGATTCACCTCGGAATCCATCTCGTCATCCATTCCGAAATCCATCTTGCCATCCATCTCGTCGGCCGCAGCTGATCAGAAGACCTTGCGCGTCAGGCCGTAGATTTCACGGGCCTCGTCGGGCGTGGCCGCCTCAAGGCCCGCCTCCTGCAACAGACGCTTGGCGCGCGCGACCAGCTGCGCGTTGGATTCTGCCAGCACGCCGTAGTGATAGTAGACATTGTCCTCCAACCCGACCCGAAGATGTCCGCCCATCGCGATGGTGGCGAGCATGATAGGCATGTGCCCCGCGCCGATACCGGAGGCGGCCCAGGTGCTCCCCGGCGGCAGAATATTCCGCAGATAGACCAGATTTTCCACCGTATTCGTCATCCCGCCGGCGGCACCCAACACGATCTGATAGTGGCATGGTGCCTTCAATATGCCGGTCTTCATGTAGTAGATCGTATTGTAGACCATGCCCGCATCGAATATCTCGATCTCCGGTTTGACATTG
>CAZDUM010000002.1:26188-28694 GCA_964508645.1 uncultured Oscillospiraceae bacterium
GCGATGCACTTCATGGGCGTTCTCGTGAGGGATGCGGAGAAATGCAGAAAATGCCGGCAGATGTGGAGGAATGCGGAAAAGGCAAGACAGGCAGAGGAATGCAGACAGATGCTGAAAGATGCTAAAAAATGCAAGAACAGGAGGTTTTTATGGCGTATTTTACGACCAGTGACGACACCCGGCTGTATTACGAGACCTTCGGGAAGGGGGAAAAGACGATCCTTTTCGTACACGGGTGGATGGACAGCGGCGAATCGTTTAAGGAAGCGGCCGGCGAGCTGGCCGACCGGTATCGCATCATCGTCTACGATCACAGGGGACACGGGCGCTCCGAAACGCCCAGGGAAGGCTATCACATGGCCCGCCTGGCCACAGACCTCAGGGAACTGATCGAATCCCTCGCGCCACAAAAGCTGACGCTGGTAGGCTACTCCATGGGCAGCCATGTCATCTATGAGTATGTCAAGCTGTTCGGCGACGCCGACCTGGACAAGATCGTCATCACCGTGATGAGCCCCTCCCTCGTCAACGAGGAGCGGCCGGAGCTCTCTCTGGGCGGCAACCTGACCGCGAAGATGGCCCTGGAGCGGCTGTCCGCCAACAACCAATATTTCGCCGAGGGATGTGCGCTCGCCTACGCCACCTACGCCGAGACGCACGGTCCCAACGAAAAGCTCCGCGCCTATTACGCGCAGGCTGCCAAGCTGGACAGCGGTGCCATGATCCGACTCGGCATCGCCATGTACGCGGCTGACTACTGGGATGTGCTGCCCACCTTCACGCGTCCCACGCTCATCCTGTCCGGGGAGGAGGATATGTACGGGAGGGCCTGTCACATGGAACAGGCCAGACTGATCCCGGATGCGCGAGTGGTGATCCTGCAGGGGTGCGGGCACATGCTGCTCATGGAAAAGCCGGAGGCGTACCGGTGGGAGCTGGCGAAATTCATCGGATAGAACGCGCCAAGGTCGATGTCCGCCGTCCCGGCGTCCGAGGGAATGATAGACGGCTTGCGCGCGGCGTAAAAGCGGCGCGCGGCGGTGCCGGCGCCGGGTTTGAAGGGCGGAAAGGGCGCTGGAGCGAAGGGTGACGCGGCGATGATGGCCGCGCGTGAGATATGTGCGTGGCGAAAAGGTGCCGTGAGAAGGGATGAAGAGCTGGCAGCCGCGGCGGTGTGAGAGGCGGAAGCCCAGGGAAAACAACGGCCCGCACGCTCTACGGGTAGAGCAGGGTCGCCTCGCCGGTGGTGACCATCGTCCCGTCCTGGTTGCTCGCCGTCGTCAGGAGCACGATCCGCTTTCTCTCCGGGATGACATTCTCCACGGTGGCCGTAGCGGTGATGGTGTCGCCCAGATAGACAGGTGCCAGGAATTTGAGCGTCTGGCTCACATAGATGCTGCCGGGGCCCGGAAGCTGCATCCCGAGCACGGCTGAGATCAGGCCGGCCGTCAGCATGCCGTGCGCGATCCGGTGTTGAAAGCGCGAACTCGACGCCTGTACCTCGTTGACATGCGCCGGATTCAGGTCGCCCGTGATCCCCGCGAAGAGATAGACATCGGACTCCGTGATGGTCTTGGTGAAGCTTGCGCTCTGACCCGGTTCATATATGCGGCTCATTTCGATTGACCTCCTCCATGGACATTTCATCCAGAATACATGCAGCGCATGCCCCACGAGCTCGTCGGTTTTGAAAAGCGGGCATGTATCGCCTGCAAGCGCTGTTTCCACGCAGCACGCTGGAAATACATCGGCCCACAATATGCGCATCGCCCGCGCAGGGGCTGTCCATGCAGCAGAGGACTGCAAGAAAGGTGCCAACAGATGTGGGGATATATGCGCGAGATCGTGGACAGACCCGCAAAAGCGTGCTATCCTATAGGCGGCATCGCCAAAGGAGGGGCATCATGGCATACGACGGTCTGGTCACGGGCGCGGTGGTCCGCGAGCTGCAGGAAAGCATCATCCAGGGAAAGATCGAAAAGATCTACCAGCCACAGGGGGATGAACTGGTCATCCACATTCACGCGCGGCGCGGTAACCGGCGTCTGTATGCCTCGGTCAATCCGGCGCAGGCACGGCTCGCGCTCATCACGGGGGCCCTCGAAAATCCGCCGGTGCCGCAGGCTTTCTGCATGCTCCTGCGCAAACATCTGCAGGGCGGGCGCATCGTCCGCATCGAGCAGCACGGGGCGGAGCGCATCGTGGAGATCACCGTGGAGACGCAGACGGAACTCGGCTTTCTGGCCTCCCGGAAGCTCATCTTCGAGATCATGGGCAAGCACAGCAATATCATCCTGACGGACCTCGGCGACGGCCGCATCCTCGATGCCATCAAGCACATCTCCTTCGACACCAGCCGCGTGCGGCAGGTATTGCCCGGTCTTCCCTATCAGCACCCGCCCGCACAGCAAAAGATCCCGTTTTCGGCCATATCGGCGCAGGCTCTGGGTGATCTGCCGTCCGACGGTCGTGCGATCCTCGCCGCCGTGGGCGGCATCTGCCCGGC
>CAZDUM010000002.1:28794-42299 GCA_964508645.1 uncultured Oscillospiraceae bacterium
CGGTGGGAGACACGGCGGGACGCACGGCGCGCGGGGACCTGACGCCGGATGCGGGAGAGCCGAATACGGCCGGACCGGCGCCGCGCATCTACTACGATGCCAACCATGTGCCGCAGGAATTTTATCTGGTGCCGCTCAGGGCCTATGAGGGCGTCTGCCAGGTCGAGACATTTCCGACGATGAGCCTGTGCTTAGAATCATATTTTGCGCAGAAGAGCGCCTCGAACCGGGGCCGCCAAAAGGCCGCCGACCTGATCCGCGCCGTGACTGCCGCCCTGGACAAGCTCTATCTCAAGAAGCAGCGCCTCTCGGAGGACCTTTTGCAGGCGCAGAACTCGGAGAATCTCCGCCTGTACGGCGAGCTGCTCACGGCCAACCTGCATCTCGTGAAGCCCGGCATGCGGCAGATCGAGCTCATCAGCTATTATGACGGACAGCCTGTCACCATTCCGCTGGATGTGCGGCTGTCGCCGGCGAAGAATGCGCAGCTTTACTTCAAAAAATACGGCAAGTCCAAGACCGCCGTGCGGGAGAAGCAGGTGCAGCTCGCGGAAAACGACCGGGAAATCGAGTATCTGCGTTCGGTGCTGGCGTATCTGGAGGAGACGGATTCCTATGCCGAGGCGGAGGCCCTGCGGGCGGAGCTGGTGGAGAGCGGGTATCTCAGGCCGCGCAAGGTGCCGGGCGGGTATCGGGAAAAGAAGGAGAGACCGGCGCCGCGTCGCTACACCCTGCCTTCGGGGCTGGAGGTGCTGGTCGGGCGCAACAACAGGGAAAACGACTATCTGACCTTCAAGCTGGCGGGGAGCAGGGACCTGTGGCTGCACACGAAGGATATCCCCGGCTCGCATGTCATCCTGCGGAGCGGCGGGGCGCCGGTGGACGAGGCGGACATCCTGGCGGCCGCGGCCATCGCCGCCTATCACAGCAAGGGGCGGGACTCGGAGAATGTGCCGGTGGATTATGTGCCGGTCCGGTATGTCAAGAAACCGGCGGGCGCGAAGCCGGGCATGGTCATCTTTACCAACAACCGCACCGTCTGGGTGAATCCGGCGCTGCCCGCGCCTACAGGCGGCAGATAAAATCTCCGATCCGCCCGATGACCTTCGCGCCGTCCTCGTCGCCCGGTGCGCCGCTGTGGACCGCGTGGGGGTAGCCGGGCAGCTCCTCGAAGCGGAAGTTTCTGGCGCGCTGCGTCCGCGCGAAATCGCGTGTTCCCTCAATGTCGCAGACGCGGTCCTGCGTGCCGTGGAGCACGAGGCAGGGGATGGCCTCCACGGGGTCCGCATGGGCTGCGTCCGCCTCCTCCTTTTGCAGCGCCTGCCCCACCGTATAGGCATCGAGCGCGGTGCGCATGGATATCTTGCCGTGTACCAGCGGGTCCGCCCCGTCGCCCGTGCGCGCGTTCGCAGGGTAGGCGGGATCATCCGCGGGAAAGGCGATGGCGATGTTCATGGTCATGGTCGGGTTGAGCCTGGCCATCAGGCGCACGCCGTAGTACAGCGGGAGGCTGACCTTGTGGACCAGGCGTATCCAGGGGGCGGTGATCACATACCCCGCCAGCTGATGACGGTAGCGGCCGCGCCGCCGGTAGTCTAAGGCGATGTTGCCGCCCAGGCAGTGCCCGTACAGCGTGATCGGCAGGCCGGGATAGGTGCCCTGTGCCGTCTCGATGAGCGCATCCACATCGGCGAGAACCTCGTCTCGCGGCGCGCAGTGGCCGCGCTTTCCCGGTGATCGGCCGTGCCCGCGCAGGTCCATGGCGAGCAGGACGATCCCCCTCTGGTTCAAAATGTCCGCCACGATGCCATATCGGCCCGCGTGTTCGCCGGCTCCGTGCAGGAGGCAGACGACGCGGGTGGGCGGTTCCTCCTCGCAGGGGTACTGGTAGCCGACCAGTTCCGTATCCGGCCGTTTGATCGTAAAATTCGTATACATGCGCCTTCCGGTCCTCCTTCTCCCGCGCGAGGGTGCTCTAAAAGTCTCTCACAGCTGCCGCGTATTTCGCTTTCGGTTCTCATGGCGTGCCGTCCGTGTCGCTATCAAGGATTATGATATACGACAAAAATTTCCTGATATTCGACATTTTGGAAAATTTTCCTTGCCTTATCCGGCCGCCATGGCGTATGATAAGGCTGCGCCCTCGTCCGACTGCTGCTCACTGGACAGAACCGTCGCCGGACGGCAGGGTGAATCCCATACGAGGAGGTGTAGGTATGGAGCTTCGCGGAGAAGGAACGGAAACTCCTTGTACTCTGCACGGCATCAGGTACTGCTCTCTGTGCGGGAACCTGCGCTATGTGCAAGTTTTCAAAGGAGGCTTCGTCTGCGAGGAATGCGTGGAGGCGCTCAAAGCGGATCGGACTTGACGGGCGCGTCAGTACATGGCAAAACATCTTTTGCTGGCAAGCGTGTACCCAAATACTGCAGAAAGGACAAATTTGCATTCGATGTACGGCGATCCACTCGACAATACATAACTCTGGCCGTCAGTTAAAGCTGCTGTCTCTTGCGGCACGCACCTGGCGGTCAACGAGTGCTCCACGCGACATTTTCCTGAGAGGGGCTTTGCGCTTATGCGGGCCCCTCAACGGATTCCTTGCGGCGCGGGACGCACCGGCGTCCGTTCCCGGCGATGACACATCCCCTTCCGCGTGGGTCGGCTGGGCATCGCCCTGGCACGCCTCCCCTATCTCTTCGTCTCTCGCTTCTTGCGGTTGGCCTCCACGCGCGCCTGGTGCGCCTCCTTGCTGAGTCGTTTTTTGGTCGCGGGTTTCATCACGGAAAATCCCATGCGCAGCGGCAGGTCGCTGCCCTTCGGCGGCGGCACGATCAGGTAATTGCTGTGGACGAAAGCCAAAAGATTCGCCTTTTCCAGCGCGAGGCGGTCCTTCTCATCGAACAGGCTCTCGTCGGCGTGAACGGCCACGATCTCTGCCACGAACATGTCGTGTGAGGGGTAGGCGTGCGTCTCGACCACCTGGCACTCCAGATTGACCGGCGCCTCGGCTATCATAGGGCAGGGCACCACGTCGGCCGGTACGGGTGTCAGGTGCATCTCCGTCCACTTATCCACATCGCGTCCGCTCTTGACGCCGCACCAGTCGGTGGCAAATTTCAACTCGTCTGTCGTCAGGTTGATGACGAACGCGCCGTACTTGCGGATCAGTTCGTGCGAATGACGGGATCGGCGCACGGAGATATAGGTCATGGGCGGCTCCGAGTTGACGATGCCCGTCCAGGCGATGGTGATGATGTTCTTATCCGTCTCCGCGCCGCACGAGACCATGACGGCGGGCAGCGGGCCCAGCAGCGTGGAGGGCGGCAGGGTGCGTTTCTTCGGCGGCGCTGCGGATGCGGCTGCGGCATCGGTGCGCCTCGCGGTGTCCGTGTCCGGCCGGGCCACGGGGCGCGCGCCTTCGGTCTTCTTCTCCATATCTTCCTCCCAGCAAAAGTTGTATCTTCTATGTTTTCGGCCCGTCCAGCGGTCACGAGACGCGCGGGGTGACCGGCGCGGCGGACGCAAACCGCCCCACTCCGGTCTCAGCGCATGGCGGCATGGCCGGCGCTACGGGGCCGCGGTGCCTTCGAGCTTTCGGAGCACGGCGGCGCTCGATGCCCGCGGGGCTTTCAAGCTCCGAAATGAGGCGGTGAAGGCCGGCGGCGCTATGCGTCTGCGGTGCTCTCCATCTCCGATGCGCGGCCGCGAAGGGCGCGGCGGGCGCGAACCGCCCCACCCCGGTCTCAGCGCATGGCGGCGGGACCGGCGCTACGGGGCCGCGGTGCCTCCGAGCTTTCGGAGCACGGCGGCGAAGACCGGCGGCACGGGGCTGTGAAACTCCATGTAAGTGCCGCTCACAGGATGGACGAATCCGAGCGTCCCGGCATGCAGCAGCTGTCCCTCGCTGAACAGAGCCTGCCGCTGCGGCCCATAGACGAGATCGCCCACCAGCGGGTGCCGGATATGGGCCATGTGCACGCGAATCTGGTGCGTGCGGCCCGTCTCCAGGCGCGCTTCGAGCAGCGTGTATGCGCCGAACCGCTTCAGCACGCGCCAGTGCGTGACGGCCTGCCGGCCGCCCTGGGAGACGACCGCCATGCGCAGGCGGTTCTTCGGGTCGCGCCCGATCGGCGCATCCACCGTCCCCGCCTCCTCTGTGAGGTTTCCCATGACCAGCGCCGTGTAGCGGCGCACGATCGTATGGGCCGAAAGCTGCGCGGACAGGCTGGCATGGGCCTGGTCGGTCTTGGCGACCATGAGCAGCCCGCTGGTGTCCTTGTCGATGCGGTGGACGATGCCGGGGCGCAGGACGCCGTTGATGGTGGAGAGCCGCCCCTGGCAGTGATACAGCAGGGCGTTGACCAGCGTGCCGTCCTCATTGCCGGGCGCCGGGTGCACCACCATGCCCCGCGGCTTATCGACGACCAGCAGCTCGTCGTCCTCGTACACGATGTCGAGTGGAATGGCCTGCGGACGGACCGTCAAAACCTCGGGCGGCGGGAGCAGCACATCCACCTGCCCGCCGCGGGCCGGGGCGCTCTTGGTCGTGAGGGGATGTCCGTCCACGGACACGCGCCCGTCGGCGATGAGCTTCTGCACATAGCTGCGCGAGCACTCCAACAGCAAAGAAAGCACCCGATCGATCCTGGTGCCTTCGTGTGCCGCCTCTAAGGAAAATGTCACATGCAGGTTTTCATCCGCTCCCATCCCGCGTCTCCTCCGAGCCGTCACGGTGCGGCCCGTCTCATTCCTTCTCTCTCCGGTCGTACAGGCACACATACAGGATCAGGAAGAAGCATCCCACGCAGATCGCGATGTCCGCCACATTGAACACCGGGAAGAAGCGAAAGTCGAAGAGGTCCGTCACATACCCGTGCAGGAAACGGTCCAGCAGGTTGCCCATGCCGCCGGACACGATCAGCGCGAGCGCCAAGATGAGGCAGCCGTGCCGCTCCCTGTGGCGTTCCATATAGACCAGTGCCAGCACGAGCAGCAGGCACGTCACCCCCATGAGGAGCAGTCCCTGCCCCTCGAAGAGGTTGAAGGCCGCGCCGGTGTTCTGCACATAGGTCAGATGGAAGACATCGGGTATCACCGGGATCGACTGCCCCACCTCCATGCCGTTGCGCGCCCCTGCCTTGACGAGCTGATCCAGCACAAGAACCCCGATCATCAGGGGATAGCGTATTTTTTTAACCGTCTCCCAGCCCATAGTCTACCGAATATTGACCACCGTCTTAGACAGGTCCTGTGGCGCATCCGCCGGCTGCGTCCGCGCCGTGGCGGATGCGCCGTCAGCCGGGGCGCTGTCCCCGGTCGCTTCCGTGCTCTCGCCGGAGACGCCCTTCGGCATGGCCTCGCGGGCCGCGTCGGAGGCGGGCAGGAAGTCCTCCTCAAATTCGGCGAAGAAATCGCTTCCCGTCAGATCGAGCCTTTCAAGCTCGGTCTCGAGCATGTGCCGATATGTATCCCGCAGGCGTTCCACGCTGCGCCGCAGGCGGTTGCCCTCGTCCGTCAGCCGTCCCACGGACTCGCGCGCCTCCCGCGTCGTGAAGGCCGCCTCCAGCTCCGCATCCTTGAGGATGACCTGCGCCCGACGCTCCGCGCTGGCCGCGATATCGTTCATAAGCGATTTGGCGGCCTCCAGGGTTTCGTAGACGGAGCTCTCCGTCGACACCTGGCGGTCCACCTGTCCCTGCGCCTTCTCCAGTTCCTTCTTCAGCTGCCTGTTTTCCTTGAGCAGCTTCTCCATGTCCAGAATGATGAGATCGAGAAATTCATCGACCTCCTCCTCCTTATACCCCCTGACGCCTCTGGAAAACTCCTTGTTTTCGATGTCGGCCGGTGTGATCATGTCATTCATCCCCCTTTGCCTGTCCGAATAGGCCGCAGGTCGCGTCCCGTCCCGCGCCGTCCGCGCCAGCTATTCTGCCGGCCGCTCATCCGCCGTGACGTGGACCGTGGTGCCCCTGATGTGCGCATCTCATTCGGCATTCGTCGCGCAGTCGCCGCCAATCTCCCGCGCTACATCGCGCGGCCGCCGCCCCGGCTGTCCGTCCTTCCCCTCATCGGCGGGCCGCATCCCGTCCGTCCCCGTCCGCAGTCCGCCCCGTCTACAGGAGGATGCGGACGATGAGATTCGCCACGAGTTGCACCAGCAGGAAGGCCAGGACCAGCGAAAAATCAAACATGCCCGTGTTGAAGCGGGACAGCAGCCGCCTGCACGGCGCGACCACCGGTTCCGTGATGCGTATGCAGAACTGATAGATCTTGCCGGGAATGCTGTACGGCGAAAGGTGCAGCCAGCTGAGGACCGCCCGCACCAGCATGATGGTTGTCAGAATCTCCGAGAACCAGTAAATGGCCATCGCCAGAATCATCCGCATGGCTGACCGTCTCCTTTCCGGCGCAGGCCCGCATCCGCAGCAGGCGCGATGCCGCAGGCACCCTCGTCGTTACCGCCACGGGCTCTTGTTTTGTCCGAAGTCAAAGGCATTCCGCTCCTCGCTGGCCGTGATATCCACGCTCTCCGGCGCAAAGATGAAGATGTTGTTGGCGATCTTCTGGACGCTGCCGTTCAGCGCGTAGGTGGCGCCGCTGAGAAAATCGAATATCTTCTTGGCCGTCTCGGTCTCGATCTTTTCCAGGTTGATGATGATCGGGCGGCGTCCCTTGAGCCCGTCCACCAGTTTCGGGCATTCGTCGAAGCTCTTCGGCTCGATGAGCACCAGCTTGAAGGCATTCGTCCCGTTGACGGAAGGTCTGCGTTCGATGACGGGCGCGGAACTGGGCCTGTTGATATCCGGTTTGCCTGTGGCCGTGCTCGCATAGTCCGAGGGCGGCTTGCGATTGCCCGGCGCCTCGGTGCGGCTCTCGCGCGCGAGCTTGTCCTTGGCGGCCTGGATCTCCTCCTGCGTCAATTCATCGTCTTCATCCTCTTCAATGCCGATGAATTTCTTGAATGAATCGAATGCACCCATGATTTCCTCCTCGTAAATTCCTCTGTATGATTTCGCAAATGCGCTCTCCGGCAGACGGTCTCAGCTTCCGCCTCTCGGTTTCCGGCAGGATGCCCCGGCGGAACATTTCACAGCAAAAGGTTTCTCAGCAAAAGATATCTCCGGCACGCAGCATCTCCGCCCCGGCGTTGCCTCATCTCGTATAGTCGCGGGCGCCGAAGATGGAGGTGCCCACCCGCACCAGGTTTGCGCCTTCCTCGATGGCGACCGGGAAATCGCCGGACATGCCCATCGACAGGTAGCGAAAGTCCAGAGCGGGGTGGCGGATCGCGCCGCATGTATCGTACAGCCGTTTCACCTCCGCGAAGTACGGGCGGACCTCCTCGGGGTCCTCCGCATACGGCGCGATGCACATCAGGCCGCGGATGCGCACATGCGGGCAGGTGTCGAGGATGTCGCGGATGAGCCCTTCCGTCTCCTCGCTGGCGATGCCGAACTTGCTCTCCTCCTGTGCCGCATTGACCTGGATGAGGATGTCCATGGTCAGTCCGTGCTGGGCCGCCCGCCTGTCGATCTCCTGCGCGAGGTGCAGGGAGTCCACGGAATGGATCATCACGACCTTGTCGATGATGTACTTGACCTTGTTCGTCTGCAGGTGGCCGATCAGGTGCCAGCGCACCGGTTTCACCTGGTCGTACTTGTCCAGAATCTCCTGCACCTTGTTCTCGCCGATGTCCGTGATGCCGCAGTCGATGGCTTCGTTCATCTCGGCGGGAGTATGCAGTTTCGTGACCGCCACCAGCAGCACATCATCTGGGTTACGGCCGCTGCGCACCGCCGCTTCCGCCATGCGCCGCTTAACCGCGGCGATGTTCTCCCGTATGGACATGCTTCCTCGTCTCCCTTCTGTCCATCGCCGGCACGCGGCAGTCGGCGGGTGCGGGCTTGCGTGGCCTGCCGCGGCTGCTTCACGGGCCGTATGGCAAAGTCGCAGCCGGCGGACGCCTTCTCAGGCCCTCTCGGCCCTCGCGGCGCGGCTGCGGGGCGCCGCGTTTTCGACCCGCCATCGTCATCGCCGATCCGAAACGCCCGACCCGCCGGTTATATACGACACGCCGTCCTTTTACGCCGTAGTACTGCCGCTCGCCTCGTCGGGCTCGCCGCCGACCTCCCCATCACCCTTCTGTGCAGAACCGTCCTGCGGCGCCGCATCATCCTTCGGCTCGTCGGTCTTTTGCGGGGTGGGGTCCTCGTCGCTGCCCGTGTTCGCCGCGCTGACCCGCTCGTCCGGCCGCAGGATCTGGTCGTAATTCTGGACGGTCGTCACCGTCTTGCCTTCGCTGTCGTAGTAAAAATTCGTCTGCACCACGGTCACATCGCCGAGCTGCTGCAGGATGAGGACCGGTGTGAAACTCGCTTCTCCCAGCTTATCCACCACGTAGACGCCCGTCTGGCCGTTCTCCGTCACCAGGCTTTCCGTCTCGAGCATGATGCCCTGCGCCTCGGAGGTGATGATATCGAACGTGCCGATCCGCTCGGTGGCGAACTTGCTGTAGTACCGATTGCACTCCAGGATGGCCAGGGTGTCCTCGTCCTGCGGCAGGAGGTTTCTGACCCGCACGTCCAGTCTGGTGGCCGGCTTGTCGTCCGTGCCGTCGCGGAAATCGACGGTCACATGCCTGCCTTCCTCGTATTTCTTCACCTGGTCCGCGTTCAGCCAGCAGAGCAGGTACCATTGCTGATTATCGACCGCCTTGAAGATCACATCGCCCGTCTCGGCAGACTTCGAGGAGGCCTTTCGGACCTTGTGCGCCTCGTCCTCCTGCAGGTCCTGGAGGGACTGCCTGGTGAGGGTTTCCATCGTCTCCGGGGTCAGGGTGCTCTCCAGGCCGTCATACGAATAGCTGATCACGCCGCGCATGTCCGAATGGTAGCGCAGGCCGCCCACGTCCAGTATGTGCGCGCCGCTGCGCATCAGGCGTCCCTCCTTGACCACCCGGTCCACGCTGCCGCCCTGCTCCGCCGTGTAGACACGCTCGTTTCGCACGAGCAGACAGGTCACCTCGTCGCTGATTTCGATGGTGCCGTACTCGGCGCGGTACGTGTCGACGAAGCTGTCGGAGACGCGGGGCACGATGTACAGAATGACAAAAAAGACCACCAACACCAGCACATAGAGGACGATGACAAGTTTTCTGGCGCCGGACGCTTTCTTTTTTTTCATACGAGGTATTCTATCATAAAACCCGGCCTCCTGACAACTATTCTTCTGACTCTTCTGACAGAATTTGCGCCAGAATCCGCTTTTCCCGCTTCGTCAGGGTGCGGGGCGTGTCGAGCCAGCGGGCGAACATGTCCGGGCGCCGGGCCCTGGTCAGGCGGAGGGCCTTTTCCCACTGCCAGAGGGCGATCTCGCTGTGGTTGCCGCTGAAGAGAACCTCCGGGACGGCGAGGCCCTCGAAGACGCGGGGCTTGGTGTACTGGTCCGCCTCCAGAAGGCCTGAGTAGACGGATTCCTCCTCGGCCGAGGCCCGGCTGGCCAGGACGCCGGGCAGGAACCGGCTGACCGCGTCGATGAGGACCATGGCGGGCAGTTCGCCGCCGGTGAGGATGTAGTCGCCGATGCTGACCTCCTCCATGTCCCAGTAGTCGAGCACGCGCTGATCCACGCCCTCGTAGTGGCCGCAGAGGAGCACCAGCTCGGGTTCGTCTGCCAGCTCGCGGATGAGGGCCTGATCCAGACTGCGGCCGCGGGGCGACAGGTAGATGCGGCGCATGCGGCGCACGGCATCCTCGGGGCCCAGGCTGCGCATGGCGCCGAAGACGGGGGCGGCCAGGAGCACCATGCCGGCGCCGCCGCCGAAGGGGGTGTCGTCGGCCTTCTGGTGTTTGTCGGTGCTGTAGTCGCGGATGTTGATCAGGTCGAGGTGCAGGATGCCGTTTTCCTGGGCGCGTCCGAGCATGCTGCGGGACAGGGGCTCGAACATCTCAGGGAACAGGGTCAGCACGTGAATGTCCATGGGTGTCACTCCTCGATGAGGCCGGGTATGGGGCGGATATAGATCCGCCTGGCGGCGATGTCCACGCGCTGCACGAAGTCGCCGACGGCCGGGATCAGAGCCTCGCGGCCGTCCGGACGGCGGACGACGTAGATGTCCTGCGCCGTGTGCTGCCAGACATCCGTGACCTCGCCGATCAGGCGGGGGGGAGGCGGGGCGGGCGGCTCCACGGCCTGGGCCACGGCAGCGGCGGCAGGGCCTGACCCGGAACTGAGCGGGACGCCATGCATGACGGCGGAGGCGCGGCCCGCCGGACAGTCATCCATCCGCCCGCCGGCGGCAGCGCTTCCAGGAGCAAATGGGGCGGCCGGTTCGTCATCCTGGCACGCGGCAACCGCGGCGCCGGAAATGCGGGCGGCGGCACCGGTTGCGGACGGAGCGGCCGGCTCGTCATCCGCATGCGATGGGGCGGACGGGCCGTTCGCCGCTCCCTGCGTCACATCCGCGGGCGCAGCGGGTCCGCCTGGGGCGCCGACCGGTTCGACAGCCCACACGGTGCAGCCGATCAGGTCGCGCACATAGTATGTGTCCTTGGGCAGCGGCGGCAGGCTGGCGGCGGAGATGCGCACCTCGCCATCCCGCAGCGCCTCCGCCGCCGTGCGGTCGTCGACGCCGGCCAGCTTGAGAATGACCATGTTCTTCTGGTATCGAACATGCTCCACAGCCACCGGTCGGCTCGCACCCTTCTGCGCCAGCAGAATCTGCCGGAGGCTTTCAAAGCGTTCCTTCGGCTCCGTGTAGGGGTAGACCTTCACCTCGCCGCGTAGCGCCACGGCGCTGACGATCTTGCCGATCGTGATCTCCTCATCCCTCGTCTCATCCACGCCTTTCACATCCTCCTGCGGCGCCGGCCGGGTGACCTTCCGCCATTCCACACCTGATGCCGGCCGTACAGTAAAGCAGACACAGTCTGCCCGCCCTGTGTCTGTCTTTTACCACGCGCTGCTATTCCTTTGTGATCTCCACCGTCACGATCCGATTTTCGCGCATCGCAGCAGCCTTGACCACCACCCGGAGTGCCCGGGCGATTCGGCCTTGCTTCCCGATCACCTTCCCCATATCCTCCGGGGCCACGCGGAGCTGGATGACCGTGGCGCCACGGCGCCCTTCCGCCTCTGTCACCGACACCTGTTCCGGGTGGTCCACCAACGATTTTGCAATCGTTTCAACCAATTTCGTCATACGTTTCTCACCGCTTTCTCTCATGCGATCCTACTCCAGGATGCCGGCCTTCTTGAACAGCGTCCTAACGGTATCGGTCGGCTGCGCACCGGTCGCCAGCCATTTCTTCGCCAGCTCCGCATCGATCTTGATATCCTTCGGTTCCGTCATCGGATCGTAGTAACCGAGCTCCTCGATGAATCTGCCATCGCGCGGGGAACGGGAATCCGCGACGACGATGCGGTAAAACGGCTTCTTGTGACCGCCCATTCTTCTCAATCTGATCTTGACCATGTCTTTTTCCTCCTCTAAAACATGCCTTTGAATTTCTTGTTCTTCTTTGCAAAGCCCGGATTGTTGATCTGCTTCATCAGCTTCCGCGCCTCCTCATACCTCTTGACCAGGCTGTTGATCCGCGAAACCGGCTGCCCGCTGCCGGCTGAAATTCTCTTACGCCGTGAAGCGTTTAGAATCGAGGGATCTCGACGCTCCGCCGGCGTCATGGAATGGATGATTGCCTCCATCTGCCGAAACTCCTTCTCGCTCTCCTCGATCTGCTTGTCGCTGACGCGTCCGGGTCCCATGCCGGGCATCATCTCCAGCATCTTGCCGATGCCGCCCATGTTCTGCACCTCGCCCATCTGCTCGAGGAAGTCCTCCAGGGTGAACCGGTTCTTTCGCAGCTTTTTTTCGAGCTTGGCGGCCTTCTCCTCATCGTAGGTCTCCTGCGCCTTCTCGATGAGAGAGAGCATGTCGCCCATGCCGAGTATGCGACTCGCCATCCTCTCCGGATGAAAAGGTTCCAGCGCATCGGATTTCTCGCCCACGCCCATGAATTTGATGGGCCGGCCGGTCACCTTTCTGACGGACAGCGCCGCACCGCCTCTGGCGTCCGCGTCCATCTTCGTCATGATGATGCCGTCAATGCCCAGCTTCTCGTGAAAACCCGCCGCCGCGTTGACGGCATCCTGCCCGGTCAGAGCGTCCACCACCAGCAGGATTTCCTGCGGTTTGACAGCCCGCTTGATCCGGACCAGCTCCTCCATCAGCGCCTCGTCGATCTGCAACCGTCCTGCCGTGTCGACGATGAGCACATCGTGACCTTTTCTCTGGGCCTCCCGGATCGCATCGAGCGCGATCGACTCCGCCACGCGGTTTTGCCGATCGACATACACCGGCACCCCTACGCCGCGACCCACGACCTCCAGCTGGTCGATAGCCGCCGGCCGGTAGATGTCACAGGCGCATAGCATCGGGTTCTTACCCTTCTTCTTCAGGTAGGCTGCGAGCTTGCCGCAGGTCGTCGTCTTGCCTGTGCCCTGCAGACCGACGAGTAGATAGACGGTGAAGCCGCTGGGGGAAAAGGTCAGCTTGCTCTGCGTGCCGCCCATGAGGGCTATCAGCTCCTCGTTGACGATCTTGATGACCTGCTGGCCCGGTGTGAGGCTGGCCAGTACCTCCTGGCCCATGCACTTTTCCTTGACGGCGGCGACGAACTCCTTGACCACCTTGAAGTTGACATCCGCCTCCAGAAGGGAGAGCTTGACCTCGCGCATGGCTTCATCGATGTCCGCCTCCTGTAGGACGCCTTTGCCGCGCAGGCGCCTAAAGGTGTTTTGCAGTTTTTCCGATAAATTCTCGAATGCCATCGTCTCTCCTTCGCATCGTCCTCTGCGGTCTGCCGTCAGGGCGTCGCGGCCTGCGGTCTCATGTTCGCATCTGCCGCACCAGCGGTAAAATCTGCGTCAGGGCCGCGACCACCGGTGCATCGGCTGCCTTCTCCGCCAGCCGTGTTGCCTCTGCGATGCCGCCCTCCACCTCGGCCAGCGCCTCGTCCGTCTCCAGAAACTTGCGCACAAGTCCCAGCGTCTCCTCGTAGGCTGAGAGCGTCTGCTCGGCCTTTTTGAGCGTGTCATGCACGGCCTGACGGGAGATGTGAAACTCCTCGGCGATCTCCGAGAGTGAGAGATTTTCCTCGTGATACAGTGCCATCACCTGGCGCTGCCGCTCCGTGAGCAGGCCGCCGTAGAAATCGTATAGCAGGCTGGCCTCGGCGATGCTGTCCATTGGTGGTCGCTCCTCCGCGCCGGGCACGACTCGGCCACGTGGGCATCCCGGCACAGTGACGAGTATAGCATGGGGCCTTCGGGCTGTCAAGTAAAATTCCTTGTCAGGGCAAGGGGCAGGGCGGGGTGTCAGGGCCTGGTGTGCACAGGGCTTGCTCCACGTGTGTTACCATCTTGAAAGCCCGGTGCCGATATGGTATACTCTTTTCGGCCGATTTTCGGTCGCGATCCCGTCGTGGTCCCGTGGGGAAGAAAGAAA
>CAZDUM010000002.1:42399-47402 GCA_964508645.1 uncultured Oscillospiraceae bacterium
AGGAGGATGCCACATGCCCGTGCTCATCGTGATCTTGGCGCTTGTTGCCGCGTTTCTCGCTGTGATCCTGATCCGCGCTGCTCGCTTCACACCCGCAGCCCAGCCCACATTCGAAGACGAACCGGAGGTCTCCTTCGACGAACATGCCGCCGAGGAGGCGCTCGCTGCCCTGGTCCGTTGCCGGACCGTTTCCAGCGAGGATCCGGCGATGGAGGACGATGCCGAGTTTCAAAAGCTCATCGACCTGCTGCCCGGTCTGTATCCCGGCGTCTTCCGGGCCTGCACCCTGACGAGGCTGCCGGGCCGTGCGCTGCTGTTCCACTGGCCGGGCCGTGATCCCGCCGGCAACCCCGCCGTGCTGATGGCGCATTACGATGTGGTCCCCGTGGAGGAGGACCTGTGGGAAAAGCCCCCCTTCTCCGCCCAGGTGGAGGACGGCGTCATGTGGGGCCGCGGCACGCTGGATACCAAGGTCACCTTCAACGGCATCCTGTCAGCTGCCGAGGCGTTGATCGGGCAGGGTTTCACGCCTGCCAGCGACATCTATTTCGCCTTCTCAGGCGGCGAGGAGGTCAGCGGCCCGGGCGCGGTGCAGATCGTCGACTGGTTCAAGGCGCATCACATCGAACCCGCCCTGGTGCTCGATGAGGGCGGCGCGGTGGTCCAGGACATCTTCCCCGGCGTCAGCGAGCCCTGTGCCCTGATCGGTATTGCGGAAAAGGGGATGCTGAATTTGACATACAGTCTCACGACGGATGGCGGTCACGCCTCCGCACCGGCCCCGCACACGCCGATCGGCAGACTTTCGCAGGCCTGCGTGAAGGTCGAGGCGCATCCCTTCCCCGCCCATCTGACGAAACCGGTGCTGGAGATGTTCGACACGCTCGGGCGCCATTCCACATTCCTGTACCGCCTCATCTTCGCCAACCTGTGGTGCTTCCGCCCGCTGCTGGACAGCATCTGCAAGAAGAGCGGCGGCGAGCTGAATGCCCTGATCCGCACGACGGTGGCTTTCACCCAGATGCGCGGCAGTCAAGCCGCCAATGTCATCCCGGCATCCTGCGCCATGGTCGCCAACATGCGCCTGAATCCGCAGGATTCGGTCGAATCGGCTGTGGCATACATCCGCCAGACCATCGGAGACCCGGCTATCGAACTGCGCGTGGGCGATCACATGGAGCCCAGTCCCATCTCCCGTACGGACTGCGAGGGCTGGCAGCGGATCACACGCGCCGTGGCCGCCACCTGGCGCGGGTGTGTGGTCTCCCCATACCTCATGGTGCAGTGCTCGGACAGCCGGCATTACGCGGCCCTGTCCGACAAGGTCTACCGCTTCTCCGCCATGGATATGACGGAGGAGGAGCGGCACAGCATTCACGGCAACAACGAGCACATTCGGCTGGAGGTCATCCACCGGGCCGTCGAATTTTTCATGCGTCTGATGCTGCAATGCTGAGGTGCCGCAGTTTCCTTTGTCACGGCCTGCCAGCGCTGTGAGCGTCCCGGCCGCGCGGTCGCGGCTATGATTTGCCGCGCTGCCGCGTTTACCGGCCATGACGAAAGCATGCGGCGGTATATGATACCCGGTCCGGCCGCCGGCATGTTCGACCCGGCCGCCAGCATGCCATACCATGGCACACGGAGGGAGATCGTCATCGTGACGAACTTGAAGATCATATTCGTGCTCCTGCTCTGCATACCGCTTCTCCTTCTCGTCATGCATTTCTTCGGAAAGCTGGTGGATGAGGTCGCGAGAAGCCGGAAACAGCCGGATAGCACGCAGGCGGAGCAGACGCCCGCGCGCACACACAGGAAGAGAAGACATGGCAGGCGCAGAACATACTGAGAAGGGCAGGGGCCTCTTCATCACGGTGGAAGGCCCGGACGGCGCGGGCAAATCCACGCAGATCATGTACATACAGCGTTTCTTCGCGGAGAGAAACATGGATGCTGTGCTGACCAGGGAGCCGGGCGGTACGGCCATCGGAGAGCGCATCCGCGAGATTCTGCTCGATAGGCGTCACCCGGAGATGCAGGCGATGACGGAGGCGATGCTATATGCGGCTGCCCGCGCCCAGCATGTAGCGCAGGTCATCCGCCCCGCGCTCGACGCCGGCAGGATCGTCATCTGTGATCGCTTCGTGGACTCCTCCATAGCCTACCAGGGCTGGGGCCGTGCGCTGGGGCAGGACACGGTGGAGGCTCTCAATGCCTTCGCGACGAAGGACTGCCTGCCGGACCTGACCTTTCTCCTGAAGGTAGACCCGCAGGAAGGCCGGCGGCGCGTGCGGGAACGCGTGCAGGAGCAGGCATCCACGGCGGACCGGCTGGAACTGGAGGATGATGCCTTTCATCGGCGCGTATACGAGGGATATCTGGCATTAGAGGCGAGATACCCGCAGCGGATCGTCGGGCTCGACGCCAGCCGTCCCGCAGAGGCGATCGGTCGCGACATACAGGATAGATTGGAGGAAGTGGTGCGCCGTGTCATTACAGGCACACAGCGCTGACCGTGAAGTAGCGAGGCGCATAGAGGAAAGCATTCGACAGGGGCACATCAGCCACGCATACCTGCTCGAGGGTGACCGGACGAGCGAAAAGCTGTCATTCGCCAAGGATATGTGCAGGGCTATCCTGTGTACCCGCGCCCCCGGCGTGGGCTGCGATGCCTGCCCGACCTGCTATAGGATCGGCCGGGGAACCTACGAGGATGTGCGCCGCATACGCAGACGAGGTCCCTCCGTCACCGACGAGGATATAGCCGGCCTGCAGGCCTGGCTTCAGAAAAAACCCGTGGCGGGTCCCAGACACGTAGCCATCATCGAGGATGCCGATACCATGACCACCTTTGCGCAGAACCGGCTTCTAAAGACCCTGGAGGAGCCACCCGCCGGGGCGGTCATCATCCTGCTGGCGGAGAACCGGCAGCACCTGCTTCCCACCGTCTGCTCGCGTCTGGTGATCTACCACCTTCACGGGGCAGAGGATGTCGCAAAAGTCGAAGGTGCCGGGGATGCCGCGCGGGTCGGAGATGTTGCAAAAGCCGGGGATGCGGCGGATGGCGCGAAGGCAGGACACGCCTCACGGGCTCGCACCTCCGAGTCGCCAGCCGCTTCCGGGAAGGGCAGATCGCCGGTCGGCCCCGGCAGCGAGGATGAGCCGGACATTCCTGCCCGCCTCGTCGCCGCTCTGACGGCCGGTGCCCCCTTTCGGGATGTGAAGATGTACCTGGCCCAGTATACCAAACCATCCGCCTCCAGCCGCATGGCCGCAGGCGAGGACGCGGAGGCGGATCGGGAACTCGAGGAGGCGGAGGAGGAGATACGCCGTGCCTTCGAGGAGCGGTCCGGCTCGACCAGGAAGACCGCAGCGCGCGCCACGCGCGCCAAATCGACGCCAAAGGCCGGCGCGAGGGAACAGTACCTGCGGCTTCTGGATGATATGGAACGCATATATAGAGACTGCCTGTGGGCATCGCTCGGCCTATGCGGACCTGCCGCCGCCGGACAGCTTGGAGAGATCGGGCCGGAGGAGGCGAGCACCTGCATACGCCATATTGAGGCGGCGCGCCGAGACCTGCAGCGCCCCGCCCTGCAGGCGGGCTATGTCATGCGGGATTTGATGCTGAAATTGGGAGGTAAAGCATGATGACAGTTGTCGGTGTGCGATTCAAGGCCGCCGGAAAGATATATTATTTTGACCCGGCGGGCATGCCGGTACATCTGGACGACCACGTGATCGTGGAGACGACGCGGGGCATCGAATACGGCACGGTGGCCATGGAGCCGCGAGAGATCGAAGACGGCCAGGTCGTCAGTCCTTTGCGGCAAATCCTGCGCCTCGCCACGCCGGAGGACGACAACCTGCACGAGGAGAACGATGCCAAACGCGCGCAGGCTCTGGCCCTCTGCCAGGAAAAGATCGACAAGCATGGCCTGCCGATGAAGCTCATCGACGTGGAGTACACATTCGACAACAGCAAGGTCATCTTTTACTTCACCGCCGACGGCCGCGTGGATTTCCGCGAACTGGTCAAGGACCTGGCCGGTGTGTTCCGCATGCGCATCGAACTCCGACAGATCGGCGTGCGCGACGAGGCGAAGATGATGGGAGGGATCGGCAGCTGCGGCCGGGAATTGTGCTGCGCCTGCTGGCTGTCGGACTTCGAGCCGGTTTCCATCAAGATGGCCAAGACGCAGAACCTCTCCCTCAATCCCACGAAGATTTCCGGCATCTGCGGGCGCCTCATGTGCTGTCTGAAATATGAAAACGATATCTACATGGAGATGCGCCGCGGCATGCCGGATGTCGGCGAGAGAGTCAACACCCCCGACGGACCGGGTAAGGTGGTGGAGACCAATATTCTGGAAAATATCGTGCGCGTGCGTCTGTACGAGGAGGAGCGGCCCGAGGTGAGCCGCGGGCGTGATCGCGATAAGGAGCATGCCCAGGAAAAGGAGACCGTACGCGCCAAGGATCGCGGAAAGGGCAAGGAGCCCGGCGCGCGCAGGGATAGCAGGGAGAAGGAGCCGCACGAGAAGCTGACCGATGACCGCCTATCCGACGACATCCACACCTACCAGAAGGCGGAGATTCAGCGCCTGGAGCGCAGATACGGCAAGGAAAGGAATATCTTCGACGGCGTCGACGACGCGACACGCAGGGAGATCGAGGACCTCATCCGAGACTGAGAACGGCCACGCCGGGGCGCACCCGGACCCTCCGCACTCATCAGGTATCGTGTGCGCCATATGCCGTACTGGTGACCCCATCGGGAATCGAACCCGAGTTACCGCCGTGAAAGGGCGATGTCTTAGCCGCTTGACCATGGGGCCATGTATGAATTTTGCGTCCTTGCCTCGCTAAACCTTTGGTCAAGTGTTCGACCTATTCGTATTTCAAAAGTTTAGTAATTCGACTAAATTTCTGCACATGGATGCGAGTCGAGAGAGTCGGAATGTGCAGCGAGTTTGATATGCTGTAAGCCATCTGAATATCTGATA
>CAZDUM010000003.1:0-2025 GCA_964508645.1 uncultured Oscillospiraceae bacterium
CATCCGGTACTGCGGGACGCCGCTGAAGTACTCCCTGTCGGAGGAGCATCATGTGAAATCCGTGACGGTGGTGGAACTGAGGGAAAAGGGCTCGCTGTCGGTGCGCACCGTGCCGCTTCATCCGCTGCGGGACCTGCGCGCGCTGCGGGGCACCTATATGGAGCTTACGAACCGGGCGAATTACGCGGAGGCTGACCGGCAGGATTACGTATATATCACGCTGACCGATGAAGAGGACATTCCGGATGTGGCGGGGAAGCTGCGGGTGATCTATCCAAACCTGATGCGGATCGCCTACGACAACCGCAGGACCAGGGCGCAGGGTATCGGCGGGGGACCGGAGCGGGCGGTGGAGACGCGCTCGCCGCTGCAGCTTTTCGACGAATTCTATGAGATGCAGAACGGGGCCTCGCTCAAGCCGGAGGAGAGGGCGTTTGCACAGAAGCTGATCGAATCGATCTGGGAGGAATAGACTATGCGGCCACTGAAACTGACCATGTCCGCCTTCGGCCCCTATGCGCGGGAGACGGTGGTGGACTTCGAGAAACTGGGCGAGCGGGGGCTGTACCTGATCACCGGGGATACCGGCGCGGGAAAGACCACCATCTTCGACGCCATCACCTTCGCGCTGTACGGCGAGGCCAGCGGGCGGAACCGGGAGGCGACCATGTTTCGCTCCAAGTATGCCGAGGCCGATGTGCCCACGGAGGTCCAGCTCGATTTTGCGTACGGGGACAAAATCTATACGGTCCGGCGGAATCCGGAGTACGAGCGGCCAGCGCGGCGGGGCGGGGGGATGACGACGGAAAAGGCGGACGCCTGCCTGACCTATCCGGACGGTCGGACGGTCACGAAGGTCAAGGATGTGAACCGGGCGGTGACGGAGATCCTGGGCGTGACCCGGGACCAGTTCTCACAGATCGCCATGCTGGCCCAGGGGGATTTTTTGAAGCTCCTGCTGGCGGAGACCAGGGACCGGCAGGCCATCTTTCGCGACATCTTTCAGACAAAATCCTATCAGATCTTCCAGGAGAGGCTGAAGGCGGAGGCGGCGGACCTGAGCAGGAAGTGCCAGGCGGAGAAGCAAAGTCTGCATCAGCATCTGCAGGGCGTGGTGTGCGGAGAGGATGATCCGCTTCGGCCGCGGATCGAGCAGGTGCGAAGCGATGCGCTGCCGCAGGCGGAGGAGATGGAGGTGCTGGAAAAGCTGATCGCCTCGCAAAGCGGGGAGGAGGAAGCGCTCTCCGAGGCGCTGCGGGGTGTGGAGGAAAATCTCACCGCGGTGCACATCAACATCGGAAAGGTGCAGAAGCTCCAGGAGGCCGCCGCCGCCCTGCGGGAAGCCGAGGCGGAAGAAAAGCGGGAAGGGGAGGCGCTGGCGCTGTCGGAGAATGCGCTGGCCTCGGCTCAGGCGAAGCTGCCGGATGCGGAGAAACTGAAGGGGCAGGCGACGGCCCTGCAGCAGAACCTCTCCGACTACGATGCCTATGACAAGAAGCAAAAGGAATTGCAGGCGCTGGCGTCCCGGCAGACGGAGATGGAGTCGCGGAGGCGGGAGGCAGAGACGGCGCGAAGGGCCTGCGAGCTGCGTATGCAGGCGCTGGAAAAGGAGGATGCGGCGCTCGCGGCGGCTGGCGATCAGACGTTGCGGTTGACGGAGGAAAAGAATCGCCTTACGGCGCAGCAGGGGACCATGCGCGAGATTCAGCGCACGGCGGACGAGGGACTGAACCTGGAGGCGCAGCTTGGGGAGGCGCAGACATCCTATCGCCGGGCCCAGGGCGAGGCGGCGAAGGCGAGGAAGGACTTCGAGGAAAAGAACCGGGCGTTTTTGGACGAGCAGGCGGGCGTCCTGGCGATGCGGCTTACGGACGGGATGCCCTGTCCGGTCTGCGGGGCGACGGAACATCCGCATCCGGCCGTTTTGTCGGAAAAGGCGCCCTCCGAATCGGCGCTGAAGGCGGCCAAGGAGAAGGCGGAGAGCGCGGCGGAGGCGGAGAGCAGCGCCAGCCAGGCGGCGGGGAG
>CAZDUM010000003.1:2125-3228 GCA_964508645.1 uncultured Oscillospiraceae bacterium
CTGGACCTGGCGTCCATCCTGCGGACGGCGCGGAGCCGGCTTGCGGCGCTGAAGAAGGAGCTCCAGCGGCTGGAGGATGACCTTCAGGAGGAGGCACGAAAGGCAGCTCGGCGGAAGGAGCTGGCGGTGGAACTTCGCGAGGCGCGTGAGGAACTGCATACGCGTGGGGAGGAGGTATCCGAGCTACAGCAAGAGCTGGCCGGCGGCGAGGCGCGGCTCGCCGCGCAGAGAAAGCAGGTGGATGAGCTTCGGGCCGGCCTGCAGTATGAGAGCCGGACGGCGGCGGAGAAGGCTCTGACAGCCTGGCTGAAGGAAGCGGAGACCATCGAGAAGGCCGCGAGCGAGGCGCAGAGGACGCATGGCGAGCGGGAAAAAGCCCTTGCCGGCGCGCGAGGACGCGTGGAGCAGCTCAAAAAACAGCTGGCAGACGCACAGACGCCGGATGTAGAGATTTTGCGCGGCGATCTGGAAAAGGAAGAGAGGGCCCTGGAGGCCCAAAAGGCGGAGGTCGAGGATCAACGCCGGACCCTGCACACCTGGGTGTCCACCAACCGGACGGCCCTGCAGAGGGTGCGGGAAACGGCGAAGCGTCTGGCTGCCGTCGAGCAGAATCTATCCTGGATGCGGACCCTGTCCGATACGGCGAACGGTACGCTGAACGGCAAGGAGAAGATCATGCTGGAGACCTATGTGCAGATGACCTATTTCGACCGGGTCATCGCCAAGGCCAACATCCGGCTTTTGGTCATGTCGGACAGGCAGTACGAGTTAAAACGCCGGACGGAGGGAGGCTACCGGTCGCAGAGCGGGTTGGAGCTGGACGTGATCGACCACTACAACGGGTCCACCCGCAGTGTCAAGACCCTGTCCGGCGGGGAGTCCTTCATGGCGTCCCTGTCCCTGGCGCTGGGGCTTTCCGATGTGATCCAGGCGGAGGCCGGCGGCGTCCATCTGGACACGCTGTTCGTGGACGAGGGCTTCGGGTCGCTGGACGAGGAGTCCCTGCAGCAGGCCTTGCGGGCCATGTCGGACCTGGCGGAAAGCAATCGGCTGGTGGGGATCATCTCGCACGTCTCGGAGTTAAAGGAAAAGATCGACCGGCA
>CAZDUM010000003.1:3328-5773 GCA_964508645.1 uncultured Oscillospiraceae bacterium
CTGAACCTACATCACGTGGATGAAGTGGCCCCGCTCCTTCTCGATCTCGATGCGGTGATGGGGCGTGCTGATGCCCGGAGAGCCGCCGGTGTGCAGGAAGATGATCGTCTCACCCTGCGGAATCTGCCCCGTCTTCACCATGTCCATCAGGCCGGCGAAGCATTTGCCGGTATAGCAGGGGTCGAGGATCAGGGCTTCCTTTTCCGCCATGTAGTACATGGCCTCCCGCACCTCCTTGCAGGCGTTGTTGTAGGCGCCGCGGGTGTAGTCGGATGTGATGTGAAAATCCTTCGCCGTCAGGGTCTTCGGCAGGCCCAGGTAGTCCTTGACCCGCGCGTAGTACGCCTCGGCCCGCACCGATTCGTCGCCGTGGGGGCTGATGGCGATGCCGGTGTGGCGCAGCGGCAGGTCCTCGTTCTGGATGCCGGCTTCCAGGCCCATGTAGGTGCCCATGCTGCCGACGGCGGAGATGACATGGCAGTCCTGCAGCCCCATCTCCTCCGTCTGGGCGGCGAGTTCCATGGCGGCCTCGTAGTAGCCCAGGGCGCCCAGCTCGTTGGAGCCGCCGACGGGGATGTAGTAGACCTTCTCCCCCTGCGCCTCAAGCTGCGCGGTGATCTGGTCCACACCCTGCTGCAGCTGCACATCCTCCTCCATGGAGGGGTCCGGCTTCAGCAGGTAGACATCACAGCCCATGATGCCGTCCAGAAGCAGATTAGCCGACAGCTCGCCCGGATAGGGATCGACGGCCACGATCACGCCCTTCAGCCCGTATTTGCGGGCCACGGCACAGGTCAGCCGCCCGTGGTTGGTCTGGGCGCCGCCCACGGTCAGGAGCACGGTCGCACCCTGCTGCTGCGCATCGTACAGCAGGTATTCCAGCTTCCGCAGCTTATTGCCGCCCATGCCGAGCGGCGTCAGATCGTCACGCTTGACATACAGTTCGATGCCCAGGTCCTTGGAAACCGTCGGCATATACTCCAGCGGCGTGGGCAGGTGCAGAATCGAAACCTTTTCGTGTCCAAGTAGCATAGCAATCGTTCCTCCCGAAAATATTTTCTGTTTCCATTTTAGCATAGACGTGGTAAAATAGGAACAGGTTTTTACAAGGACCCGCGGGAAGGCTGCGGGCTGTAGATATGCGGCGAGTACGCGCACAGGCGGGCATATGCGCGGGCTGTAGATTGGCGCGCATCGCATGCATATAAAAAATATATATAAAAACGAAAGAGAACAGAGAAAAGAGAAAAGGGGGACAGGAGACATGGCATTTAAGGAAAAGTTGGGACAGTTCGCCGGCAAGGCGCGCGATGTGGCGGGGGACACCCTGGACTACGGCAAGGCCAAGGGCAAGATCGTCGTGGAGCGCAACAAGATCAAGGACGTCAAGGAAGCCATCGGCGAATACGTGTATGATACCGTGCATGAGGAGGGCCTGGAGGCGCTCGACATGGAACGGATCAAGGCGTTCTGCGACGAGATCGAGCAGCACGCGGCGGAGATCGAACGGCTGGCGCAGGATGCCAAGGACAGCAGCGCCTCGCTTTCGAGCCACTTCGACAGCGACAAGCGCAAGGAGGACAAGAAGACGGATGAGCAGGAGGACGCCGACGCTGACAGCTGCCAGGATGCCCAGGCGGACGATCGTGAAGTCGAACAGAAGGATGGGCAGGCAGATTGATCGGCGTCCTGGTCAACACCCTGACCGTCGTGATCGGTAGCACAGTAGGTCTTTTGTTCAGAAAGGTGATCCCCAAGGCGTGGACGGACTTCATCATGCTGGGCATCGGCCTGTGCACCATCTACATCGGGATCGACGGCGCCATGGCGGGGGAGAATACGCTGATCACGATCATCTCCATCGCGGTCGGCTCCCTGATCGGCGTCGTCCTGGACCTCGACAGGCACCTGAACCATTTTGCGGACAAGATCGAGAAGCGCTTTCAGAAGCCGGGAGAAAAGACGTCCATCGCGGAGGGGTTCGTCTCGGCCAGCCTGCTGTTCTGCGTCGGGGCGCTGACCATCGTCGGGTCCCTGCAGGCGGGGCTCACCGGTGACAACACCATGTTGTTCACCAAGGCGACCCTGGACCTCGTGTCCTCGATCATCTTCGCAGCGTCCCTCGGCATCGGCGTGCTGTTTGCGGCCGCCTTCGTCTTCGTGTTTCAGGGCGCCATCGTGCTGCTGGCGCAGTTCATCGCACCCTATCTGGCGGAGGCGACCATCAACGAGATGACCTGCGTGGGGTCGATCCTCATCATCGCGCTCGGCCTCAATATCATCGGCGTGACCAAGCTGAAGGTTATGAATTTCCTGCCGGCCATCTTTTTGCCCATCCTCCTGTGCCAGTTCATGTAGGAGGGTGCGGCGCCCAGTTCATATGGTATTCATGCCGGACCGTGGCGACAGAAATCGCTGCGGTCCGAATTTGTGTGCGCGGCGCCC
>CAZDUM010000003.1:5873-17641 GCA_964508645.1 uncultured Oscillospiraceae bacterium
GGGCACCGCAGCACAGGCGGGGCACGCAGATGGGCCGGCCCGCAGCTCCTCAGCCCCTCGCGATCTGGAGAATGTCGCCCACGATGGCGCTGCCGGTCGGCAGAGCGCCGGCGCCTTTCCCATAGAACATCAGCTCGCCCACCATGTCCCCGGTGACATAGACGGCGTTGAACTCATCGCTGACGCAGGCCAGCGGGTGCGCCAGCGGGATGCGCTCCGGTTCGATCCGCGTCTCGATATGGCCGTCGGCGTCGATCGCGGCGTGCGCGATGAGCTTCAGGCGGCAGCCGACCGCAGTCGCCGCCTCGATGTCGGCCCTGGTGATGGCGGAAATGCCGGTGGTGGGAATCTCCTGCGGCGGGATATAGCGGTCGAAGCACAGCGCGATGAGGATGGAGAGCTTGTTCGCCACATCGATCCCCTCCACATCCGCCGTCGGATCCGCCTCGGCGAACCCCTTAGCCTGCGCATCCTTCAGCACCGCCGCGTAGTCCGCCCCCTCCTCGGTCATCCTGGTGAGGATGTAGTTGGTCGTGCCGTTGAGGATGCCCATGACATCGAGGAAACGGTTGCCCTGCAGGGCGCCCCGAAGGCATGTCAGGACGGGAATGCCGCCGCCGACGCTCGCCTCGAAGAGGAATTTTACCCCGTTTTCCTCGGCCGCCTTCGTCAGCATGGGGTAGTTCGCCGCCACCGCCGCCTTGTTCGCCGTCACGACATGCTTGCCCGCCTCCATGGCCCGGCGCATGAAGGTGGCAGCCGGCTCTATGCCGCCAAGCGTCTCCACGATCACATCCGCGTCTCCCAGCAAAACATCATCGGGGTCTTCCGTGTACAGCGCGTCCGGGATGCCCTCCCGCCGGCGCACATCCAGGATGCGCGTGACCTGCACGTCGCAGCCGGTGCGGGCGGCGATCAGATCGTGATTCTCTGTCAGGATGGTGTAGGCGCCGCCGCCGACGGTACCGAGCCCCAAAATGCCGATCTTCAGTGTTTTCATCTCAGTCTCCTCATTTCCTTTTACTCCTGCGGTGCTGTCCAAGATTATATATCAGCGGGAAGGGTTTGTAAACAGTCTGCGGGCGCTCCGTGCATGATGCGGACGACGCGAGGACGAGGTGCATCCCGCGAAACCTTGCAGACAGCCTGCGGCCGCCCATCTACCGGCTGCGCGTCCTGCCTCCGCACCCATGCACCCCGGCACCCGCGCGGCGGGCGAGGCACGACACCTTTACAGCCCGAGCCGAAAGACCTCGACGCTTTAGCTTCGTGGGAGTGTCAATCGGAATTTTTATGCGGGCTGCGGCGACAAACCCGCCGCAGGGGGGTTGAAATGGAGGGAGGAATTTGGTATAATCCTTGCATAGAGGCCGTGCGCCGCGGTCGGGCGGCGCGTGTGGTGCGGCAGGCGTGGTACGAGTGGCAGATATGGTATTGGGATGCCTTGAGGTGCGGGATGAGACTGGGCTATGACTTGACGATCGAGCAGACGCAAAAGCTCACCATGACGCCGGAGTTGATCCAGGCTATTCAGATTTTGCAGTTCAATACGCAGGAATTGGACGAATATGTCCAGGAGGAGATGATGCAGAATCCCGTCATCGAGCTGGACAAGAGCGCCGAGGACGGCGATGCGGATGAGCTCTCCCGCTCCGAGCAGATGGACGCCAAGGCCTGCGAACAGGCGGACATCGACCTGCGTGAAAAGGTGCAGGAGGCGGAGTACGATGACATCAGTTACCGGCAGTGGGAGTATGCGCCCTCCAGCCGGGACGAGGTGTATTCCTACGAACAGTTCGTCAGCAAGGAGGAGACCCTGGAGGACAGCCTTTTGCTCCAGCTGACGTTTTCCAGCCTGAAGGGGGAGGACCTGCACATCGGGCGCTACCTCATCGAGGCGCTGGACGACAACGGCTACCTGACCGTCACGACTGCGGAGGCCGCCCAGGCCTGTCACACCACCCCGCAAAAGGTGGAGAGCGTACTGGATGTCATCCAGACATTCGAACCGGCCGGCGTGGGGGCGCGCGATCTCAAGGAGTGCCTCATCATCCAGCTGGCGGCCCGGGGCCTTTTGGAGGACAGGGTGGAGTATGTGATCCTCCATCACCTGGAGGACCTGGGCGAGAACAAGCTGAGCAAGGTGGCGAAGGCGACGAACCTGACCGTCTCCCAGGTGCAGATGATACGGGATCTCATCCGCACGCTGGAGCCGAAGCCGGGCCGCAGCTTTGCCAGCGACTCGAACATCCGGTACATCACGCCGGATGTCGTGGTCGAGAAGGCGGACGGCGAGTACCAGGTGATCACGAACGAGTACAGCGCCCCGCACCTGATGGTGAGCCCCTATTACTCCAACCTCGTCCACAGCGCCACCGACGATGCGGAATTGAACAAGTACCTGACGGAGAAGTACAACGCGGCGATCTGGCTGATCAAGAGCATCGAGCAGCGCAAGCAGACCATCTTCAATGTGGTCGATGCGGTGATCCGCCACCAGAGGGCCTTCTTCGACTACGGCCCCAAGTACCTGAAACCGCTGACGCTGCGCCAGGTGGCGGACGATCTCAACATCCACGAGTCCACCGTCAGTCGCGCGATCAACGGCAAGTACATGCAGACGCCGCGCGGCGTGTTCGAGATCAAGTATTTCTTTTCCAGCGGCGTCATGGGCGGCGACGGGGAGGGCCTGTCCTCCAACAGCATCAAATCCATGATCAGAGATCTCGTGGACGCGGAGGATCCCCAGCATCCCCTGTCGGATCAGGACATGGTCAAGGCCCTGAGCGACAAGGGCATCGAGATCTCGCGGCGCACGGTCGCCAAATACCGCGAGAGCATGATGATCCCGTCCTCCTCCAAGCGGCGGCGGTATTAGCGGGGCGCGATGGCGCAGATGCTAGAGCGGCAGAACCGGAAACAGAAGGAATCAGAGCAGAAGGAACCAGAAGGGAAACAGAATCAGAAACGAAGGAGAGGTATGTGTTATGAAGAAAGTAGGTATCAACGGGTTTGGCAGAATCGGCAGGAACGCATTCAAGATCGCACTCGAGCGGGATGTGGACTATGAAATCGTGGCCATCAACGATCTGACGGACCCCGCCACCCTGGCGCATCTATTGAAGTACGACAGCTGCTACGGCAAGTTCGACGGCACCGTGGAGGTGAAGGAGAATGCGATCGTCGTCAACGGACGCGAGATTCGCATCTTCGCGGAGCCCGATCCGGCCAAGATCCCCTGGGATGAGGAGGGTGTGGAGCTGGTCATCGAATCGACGGGCCGCTTCACCGATGCGGCCGGCGGCAGCAAGCATTTCGCGCACGGCGTGAAGAAGGTCATCTTCACGGCGCCGGCCAAGGGCGATGATGTCAAGACCATCGTGCTGGGCGTCAACGAGGAGACCTATGACCCGGCCGCCCACAACCTGATCTCCAATGCCTCCTGCACCACCAACTGCCTGGCGCCTTTCGCCAAGGTGCTGGACGAGCAGTTCGGCATCCGGCGCGGCCTGATGACCACGATCCATTCCTACACCAACGACCAGAAGATCCTGGACCTGCCGCATAAGGACCTGCGCAGGGCGCGCGCCGCGGCCATGTCCATGATCCCCACGACGACCGGTGCGGCGAAGGCCGTATCCCTGGTCCTGCCGCAGCTGAAGGGCAAACTCAACGGCATGGCCGTGCGCGTACCGACCCCGACCGTCTCCATCGTCGACCTGGTGGCGGAGCTGGAGAAGACGGTCACGGTCGAGGAGGTCAATGGCAAGCTGAAGGAAGCGTCCGAGACCTATCTCAAGGGCATTCTGGACTACACCGACGAGCCGCTGGTCTCCATCGACTTCAAGGGTACGAGCGTCTCCTCCACCATCGACGGCCAGTCCACCATGGTCATGGACGGCAACATGGTCAAGGTGCTGTCCTGGTATGACAACGAGTGGGGCTATTCGACCCGCGTCGTGGACCTGGTGCAGTATCTGGTCGAGAAGGGATTCTAAACGGAGGCGAACATGAAGAAAACGGTCAGAGATGTGGACGTACGGGGCAAACATGTCATCGTCCGCTGTGACTTCAATGTACCGATGCAGGGCGGTGCCATCACCGATGATACCCGTATCACCGCCGCCCTGCCCACCATCCGCTACCTCACGGAGCAGGGCGCTGCCGTCATCCTCATGTCCCACCTGGGCCGGCCTGACGGCAAGGCGGACATGGCCTATACCCTGAAGCCGGTGGCAGACAGACTGTCCGAGCTTTTGGGGCAGACGGTGATCTTCGTCAGCTCCCCCGCGGTGGTGGATGACGCGGTCCGAAAGGCCGCGGGAGACCTTGCGGGCGGACAGGTGATGCTGCTTGAAAACGTCCGGTTCCGCAAGGAGGAAACCAAAAACGGGGCGGATTTTGCGAAGGAGTTAGCGTCCCTGGCGGATATCTACGTCAACGATGCCTTCGGCACGGCGCATCGGGCGCACGCCTCTACGGCGGGCATCGCGGACTACCTGCCGGCGGTATCGGGATTTCTGATCGAAAAGGAGGTGGCCTTCCTGGGGCAGGCGATCGAGGAGCCGAAACGGCCGCTTGTCGCCATCCTGGGCGGGGCGAAGGTGGCCGATAAAATTCCGGTCATCGAGAACCTCCTAAAGAAGGTCGATACGCTGCTCATCGGCGGGGGGATGGCCTACACCTTCCTGAAGGCGCAGGGCCTCTCCGTCGGTGCATCCATCCTGGACGCAGGCAGCATCGACCTGGCGGCCGATCTGATGCGAGAGGCCGAGGAAAAGGGCGTGCGGATGCTGCTTCCGGTCGATGTGGTCTGCGCGGCGGCCATGGAAAGCGATGCGCCGTCGCAGGTCGTGCCGCGAGATGCCATCCCTGACGACATGATGGGTCTGGATATCGGGCCAGCCACGGCGAAGCTGTTCGCGGCGGAGATCGGGAAGGCGGGCACCGTGGTCTGGAACGGGCCGATGGGTGTCTTTGAGATGCCGAACTTCGCCGCGGGGACCAGGGCGGTCGCCGAGGCCATGGCGGAGAGCGAGGCTATCACCGTCATCGGCGGCGGGGATTCGGCGGCGGCGGTGGAGCAGTTCGGTCTGGCGGACCGGATGACGCATATCTCCACGGGCGGCGGCGCCTCTCTGGAATTCCTGGAGGGCAAGGTCCTGCCCGGCATCGCGGCGCTTTCGGATAAGTAACCGAACGCCTCGCGCTGGCGGATAAACGCCGAGCACCCTGCGCGGGCGGATGAAGGAGGAGGAAAACGATGAGGACGCCTCTGATAGCTGGAAACTGGAAGATGTATAAGACGACGAAAGAGGCGCGGGAGTTCGCGGCAGCCTTCAAGGGGCTGCCGCGCCGCGAGGATGTCGATGTGGCCATCTGTGCGCCCTACACGCAGCTCACCGCCCTCGTGGAGGCCTTTGCCGGCACGGACATCGGCGTGGGTGCGCAGAACGTGCACTACGAGAGCGAAGGTGCCTACACCGGGGAGATCTCCGTCGGGATGCTGACGGAGATCGGCCTGCAGTACTGCATCGTGGGGCATTCGGAGCGGCGGCAATATTTCAATGAAACGGATGAGGCGGTGAACCGGAAGCTGAAGGTCCTCCTGGAGCAGGGAATCCGGCCGATCCTCTGCGTGGGTGAGGGCCTGTCGCAGCGGGAGGCGGGCCTGGCCGGCAGGATCGTCGACGAGCAGGTCAGGGCGGCGCTCGACGGGCTGTCCTTAGGCGAGGCGGAGCGGGTCATCGTCGCCTACGAACCCATATGGGCCATCGGTACGGGCCTGGCGGCCACGCCCGCGCAGGCGGGCGAGATGTGCGGCCTGATCCGCCAGACGGTCTGCGGCATCTATGATGAGGTCATAGGGCAGACGGTGCGCATCCTGTACGGCGGCAGCGTCAAACCGGAGAACGTCGCACAGATCATGACGCAGCCGGATATCGACGGCGCCCTGGTGGGCGGTGCCAGCCTCGACCCACAAAAATTCAACGCCATCGTCAACTTTTAACTTGATTTTAACGGAATCCGTGTGGTAAGATGATGAAGTTACAGCAATAGGAGGAAATGCGCATGGAACTGTTTCTGATGATCCTGCTTGCCATCGCCTGTGTCATCCTGATCGCCAGCGTTTTGCTGCAATCCGGCAGCACAGCAGGTCTCTCCGGCCCGATTGCGGGCGGTGCTGAGCAGCTGTTCGGCAAGAAGAAGGGAAGGGGATACGAGGCGATCCTGTCGAAGGTCACGACGGTGGCCGCCGTGCTGTTCATCGTATTGTCCCTGGTCATCGTCACCCTCTTCAAGTAGGCATGCGGGCGACGAGTCGAATCGGATGCGGTAGAACTTATCATTCATTCATAGCCCGCGCAGGGAAGGCAGGAGGTGCAGCGATTGCGCCTCTTCTGTGCTGCCCCGGTGCAGGCGGGAGGGAAGTATCATGGGAAGTGTATTAGCTGTCATTGCCGCCGTGATCGGCCTGGTGGTGGCATTCTGCCTGGCAGCCTGGATCCGCAAGATGGACGAGGGCACGGACAGGATGAAGGAAATCGCCGGCTTCATTCGCGAGGGGGCGATGGCATTCTTAAAGAGAGAATATAAGACGATGGTCATCGTCGTCGCCGTGCTGTTCCTGCTGATCGGCTTCGGTACCAGCTGGACCACCGCCGTCCTGTATCTGTTCGGCGCGCTCCTGTCGGTGCTGGCCGGCTACTTCGGCATGCAGGTCGCGACGCTGGGCAACGTCAGGACGGCCAACGCCGCCAAGGAATCCGGCATGAACCGCGCGCTGAAGGTGGCGTTTCGCAGCGGCGCCGTCATGGGTCTCTGCGTTTCGGGCCTCGGCCTCCTCGGACTGGGCCTGATCGTGACATGCCTGGATCTGGCCACCGTCACGGAATGCGTCACGGGCTTCGGCATGGGTGCCTCCTCCATGGCCCTGTTCGGCCGTGTGGGCGGCGGTATCTATACCAAGGCGGCCGATGTGGGCGCTGACCTGGTCGGCAAGGTGGAAGCCGGCATCCCGGAGGATGATCCGCGCAATCCCGCCGTCATCGCCGATAACGTGGGCGACAATGTCGGCGATGTCGCCGGCATGGGGTCCGATCTGTTCGAGTCCTATGTCGGGTCCATCATCTCCGCATTGGTCCTCGCCTCCGTCGCGGTCAGCACATCCGCGGAAACGGCTACATTCGATGAAGCGACCGCGGCGCTGTTCCCGCTGCTCATCTCCGGCATCGGCCTGGTCGCCTCCGTCATCGGCATCCTGCTGGTGCGCGGCAAGGAAGGCGGCAATCCGGCGGCAGCCCTCAATATGGGGACATACATCAGCGGCGCCATCGTCATCGTAGCCACGGTGATCCTCTCCAGGACCATGCTGGGTGACTACAGCTATGCATTTGCCATCATCGCCGGCCTCATCGTCGGCATCGCCATCGGCAAGGTGACCGAGGTCTACACATCCGCCGATTACAAGTCGGTGAAGAAGATCGCGGAGCAGTCCCAGACGGGCGCCGCGACGACCATCATCAGCGGACTGGGTGTGGGCATGATGTCCACGCTGTGGCCCGTTCTGTTCATCTGCGTCGGCGTCTATCTGGCGTACAAGTTCGCCGGCCTGTACGGCATCGCGCTGGCTGCCGTCGGGATGCTGTCCACCACCGGCATGACCGTGGCTGTGGACGCATACGGCCCGGTATCCGACAATGCGGGCGGCATCGCCGAGATGGCCGACCTGCCGGAGGATGTGCGTGAGATCACCGACAAGCTGGATTCCGTCGGCAACACCACCGCCGCCATCGGCAAGGGATTCGCCATCGGCTCCGCCGCGCTGACCGCGCTGGCCCTGTTCGCCTCCTATGCGGCCGTGACGAACCTCAACGTGATCGATCTCCTGCAGCCCATCGTCATCATCGGCCTGTTCATCGGCGCGATGCTGCCGTTCCTGTTCTCCGCCATGACCATGAACTCCGTGGGCAAGGCGGCCAACCAGATGATCGAGGAAGTGCGGCGGCAGTTCCGCGAGAATCCGGGCATCATGGAGGGGACGGTCAAACCCGATTATGCCAACTGCGTGGACATCTCCACCAGGGCTGCTCTGAAGGAAATGATCGTGCCCGGCCTCATGGCGATCGTCGCGCCGCTGGCCGTAGGTCTCATCCTGGGCCCGGAGGCGCTGGGCGGCATGCTGGGCGGTGCTCTGGCGGCCGGCGTTCTGCTCGCCATCATGATGGCCAATGCAGGCGGTGCCTGGGACAATGCGAAGAAGTACATCGAGGAAGGACACTTCGGCGGCAAGGGCTCCGAGCCGCATAAGGCTGCCGTCGTCGGCGATACCGTGGGCGATCCGTTCAAGGATACATCCGGTCCGTCCATCAACATCCTCATCAAGCTGATGACGATCGTGGCCGTCGTGTTTGCGCCGCTGTTCGTACAGGTCGGCGGTCTGCTGTAAGGACGACGGGCGCGCGGCGCTACGCTCCTGTTCGCGTAACAAGGCCGGCGCCGCGCGGCCGCTTTGCCATCGCCGGGGACGAGGATGTGCGGCCCACGCGAAAGGAGTGCGGATGAAACCGATCTATAAGCGCGTTCTGCTGAAGATCAGCGGGGAGGCGCTGGCCGGGGAGAATAGGTTCGGCATCGACGCGGACGTGACGCGCGGCGTCGCGGCGCAGATCAAGCAGGTGCACGATCTGGGCGTCGGGCTGGCCATCGTCGTCGGCGGCGGCAATTTCTGGCGGGGTCGCAGCAGTCACGAGATAGACAGGGCTACGGCGGACTACATGGGGATGCTGGCCACTGTGATGAACAGCCTGGCCCTGCAGGATGTGCTGCTCAACATGCATGTACCGGTGCGGGTGCAGACCTCGATCGAGATGCGGCAGCTGGCTGAACCCTACGCCAGGCGGGAGGCGCTGCGCCACCTCGAGGACGGGGAGGTGCTCATCTTCGGCGGCGGCACGGGCAGCCCCTTCTTTTCCACGGACACGACGGCGGCGCTGCGGGCGGCGGAGATGGACTGCGAGGTCATCCTGCTGGCCAAGAATGTCGACGCGGTCTACGACCGTGACCCCGTGACAGACCCGGACGCGAAACCTTTTGCGAAGTTATCCTATATGGATGTCATCGAGCGCGATCTCAAGGTCATGGACCTGACCGCCGTGACGCTATGCAAGGACAACGGAATCGCACTGCACGTGTTCGCCCTGTCCGGGGAGGGCAATGTCTGCCGCGCCGTGGCGGGTGAACCGATCGGTACGATCATTCGTTAGGCGCCTGTGATCGTAGCTGCTATCCACGAGAGGAAGGAGTACGCAGATGGAGACCATAGAGACAACCAAGAAGAATCTGGAAGACAGAAGCAAGAAGACGATCTCCGTGCTGAGGGAGGACCTGAATACGGTGCGGGCGGGTCGCGCCAATCCGGCTCTGCTGGACAAGATCATGGTCAACTACTACGGCAGTCCCACGCCGCTGAAGAACCTGTCCAACATCTCGACGCCGGACCCGCGCACGCTGCTCATCATCCCTTTTGATCCGAAGTCCATCGGGGAGATCGAGAAGGCCATCAACATCGCGAACATCGGGATTCATCCCACCAACGACGGGAAGTGCATCCGCCTGGCGATTCCGCCGGTGACGGAGGATCGCCGCAAGGAGCTGACGAAGACGGTGCGGAAGATGGGGGAGGAGAGCAAGGTCGCCATCCGGAACCTCAGGCGGGATGCCAACGAGGCGCTGAAGAAGATGGAAAAGGAGCACGACATCACGGAGGACGACCTGAAGAAGGCGCTGGATGACGTGCAGAAGGCCACGGACAAGACCACCAAGGAGATCGACGAGATCGTGGCCGAGAAGGAAAAGGAAATCCTGGAGGTTTAGTTCCGGAGACATCGGGCCTTGAGGCTGCCGTCAGGCAGCCTCGTTTCGTAGATGCGGGAGAAGGCGGGCGGTGTGCGCCGTGGGAGCCGGACGGGAAAACCGGACAGGGCAGAACTGCGCCAGTCCGGCGGAAAGGCTGGCGGAACCGGGATGAGCTGATCGAAACCGGGCGGGATTGGATGCTGGCCGGGCGGGCGCACCGACCCGGGACGAGGAGGTAGGATGGGCGAGCGGACGGATGCAAGAGGCGGCCTGCCGGCGCATGTCGCCGTCATCATGGACGGCAACGGCCGCTGGGCGGAGCGGCACGGCGTCAGCCGCCTGGCGGGCCACAACGCCGGCATGCTGGCCATGAAGGAGATCATCAAACGCGCCGATGTGCTGGGAATCCGCTATCTCACGGTCTACGCCTTCAGCACCGAGAACTGGAAGCGCTCCAAGGAGGAGGTCGGCGGCATCTTCGCGCTCCTGGTCCGGTATGTGGCCAGCGAACTCGCCGAGCTCGACGAGAACCGTGTGCGGGTCCGCATTCTGGGCGACTATGAAAAGCTGCCGCCGTCGGCGGTGACGAGCATCGAGCGCGCGATCGAGACCACTCGCGAAAACGAGGGTCTGCAGTTTCAGATCGCGCTGAACTACGGGGGGCGACAGGAGATCGTGCGCGCCGTGCGGGCGCTTTGTGCGCAGGCGGCGGACGGCAGCCTGCGCCCGGAGGACGTGACGGAAGCCCGCCTGGCGGATGCGCTGTATACCGGTACAGCGGGCGCTGTACCCGCAGGCGGCACGGCGCCGTATCTCGCATCCGTGCCGGACCCCGACCTCATCATCCGCACGAGCGGGGAGCTTCGGCTCTCCAATTTTCTGCTCTGGCAGAGCGCGTACAGCGAGCTGGCCTTTTCGCAGAGCCTTTGGCCGGATTTCACACCGGACGAATTCGAGTCCATCGTGCGGGCGTACGGCACGCGGGAGAGACGCTTCGGCGGGCGGACCTGCGAGAAACCGGCGGGGGAGGCCGATGCGGCATGCCCTGCGGCGCCGGATGCGCTCTGATTTCGTAAAGGATAGGGTAGAGGAGTATGAAAACGCGGATCATATCGGCATTGGTGATGCTGCCGCTTCTGATTCTGGTGTGTCTGGGAGGTTGGCCGCTCAAGATCGCCGCGCTGCTGGTGGGTCTCATCGGCCTGCACGAGTTGTACCACGGCTTTGAGGCGGAGGGCGTGAAGCCCTGCGCGCCGTTCGGGTATGTCGCGACGCTGGTGCTCTACGGGCTGCATCTCCTGTGGCCCGATGCGATGTGGCCCGTCATGCTGTGGCTGGTGCTGGCGGTCATGGGCTGCCTGCTCACCGGCTTCGATGTGCAGCGCAGGACCACGGCGGATGTGACCGCCACGCTGCTCGGTCTCGTGTATGTCGTCTTCTTTTCCTTCCACATCGTGCTGATCGACGAGACGCCGCAGCGCATCTTCATATGGCTCACCTTCGTGACGGCCTTCGGGACCGATATCATGGCGTACTTTACCGGTATGGCGATCGGCAAGCACAAGCTGTGCCCGCATCTAAGCCCCAAGAAGACCGTGGAGGGCGCCGTCGGCGGCGTGGCGGGCAGCGTCCTGCTGTCCCTGCTCTTCGGCTATGTGCTGGCGCGCTTCGATCTAGCGCCGGCGGGGCAGGCGGTCGTGCATCCGTATCTCGCCTATGCGCTCTTTGGCTTTTTCGGCAGCATCGCGGCCCAGCTCGGAGACCTGTCCGCGTCGGCGCTGAAGCGCAAGATGGGCATCAAGGACTACGGCAAGCTGATCCCGGGGCACGGCGGAATTCTGGATCGCTTCGACAGCGTGCTGTTCACCGCACCGCTGACCTACTATATGATTCGCATCCTGTTCGGCTGA
>CAZDUM010000003.1:17741-18959 GCA_964508645.1 uncultured Oscillospiraceae bacterium
CGCGAGGGGATGATGGGCAGATGAAGAGGATCACCGTACTGGGCAGCACAGGTTCCATCGGCACGCAGACGCTGGATGTCATCCGCGAAAACGCCGACGCCTTCCGGGTGGAGGCGCTGACGGCGGGCTCGAACCGCGCGCTGCTCCTGCAGCAGATCGAAGCCTTTCATCCGGCGGTCGCGGCCCTGGCGGATAGCGCGGCGGCAGCCGCCCTGTGGACACAGCTCAGGGCGAAGGGCATACGCGGCACCGAGGTCCTCGCCGGGGCCGATGCGCTCGAAACCGTCGCGCGGGGGAACTGCGACATCGTGGTCAACGCGCTCATGGGCCTGCGCGGTCTGGCGCCGACGCTGGCGGCCATCCGGGCGGGCAAGGATGTGGCCCTGGCCAACAAGGAAAGCCTGGTAGCCGGCGGGCAGCTCGTGATGGAGGCCGTACACGCCTGCGGGGTTCGTCTTTTGCCGGTAGACAGCGAGCACAGCGCGATCTTTCAGTGCCTGTCGGATCACCGGCAAAAGGGTCTCAAGCGCATCCTTCTCACCGCGTCGGGCGGACCCTTCCTGCATTTCGACCGTGACCAGCTTCGCGACGTGACGGCGGCGCAGGCCCTGCGGCACCCCAACTGGTCCATGGGCCGCAAGATCACCATAGATTCGGCCACGATGATGAACAAGGGCCTGGAGGTCATAGAGGCCATGTGGCTCTTTCAGGTGCCCGCCTCGCGCATCCAGGTGGTCGTCCATCCGCAGAGCGTGATTCACTCCATGGTGGAGTTTAGCGACGGGTCGGTGCTGGCGCAGCTGGGCCGGGCCGACATGCGCATCCCCATCCGGGTGGCGCTGGGGTATCCGGACAGGCTCTGCGGCGGAGAGGCGGCGGGGTTCGATGTGTTCGGGCAGAGGCCGCTGACGTTCGAGCCGCCCGATATGGATACGTTCCGCTGCCTGGCGCTGGCGTATGAGGCCGCGCGTCTCGGCGGCAGCTATCCGGTGGCGCTGAACGGTGCGAACGAGGTGCTGGTCGAACTGTTTCTGGAGGGCAGGCTGACGTTTCTGGACATCCAGGAGACGCTGGAGCGGGTGCTGACGGCGCATCGCAGCGTGCCGGTCGATACGCTGGAGGCGGTGCTGGCGGCGGATGCGGAGAGCCGGCGGCAGGCGCTGGCGTTAGCCCCTTTGCGGTGAGGTGCGGGCGAGGCACGTTTGACGGCGCGCCGGC
>CAZDUM010000003.1:19059-20959 GCA_964508645.1 uncultured Oscillospiraceae bacterium
CACTACGGCGTTACGGCGTTAGATGTTAGACGGGAAAGGGTTTCATCCATGAAAACGGCCATTTTGGCGGTTCTGCTGTTCTGCATCATGATATTCCCCCACGAACTGGGGCATTTTCTGGCGGCCCGGCTCGTGCGCGTCAAGGTCAACGAGTTTGCCTTCGGCATGGGACCCGCCATCTGGAAGAAGCAGGGCCGCGAAACCCTGTACTCCATCCGCCTGCTGCCCATAGGCGGTTTTTGCAGTCTGGAAGGCGAGGACGGCGACGAGGAGGACGAGGATGCGGAGCCGGGCGAGGTGCCTTCCGAGGAAAAGGACGGCGCGTCATCCTTTGCGGCGTTTGAAGATGTGGTGGCCGGGCGGGCGGACGGACCGGACGGAGAGGAAGAACCTGCCGCGCTGGAGGCGGGCGAGCCGGGCGATGCGGATGCGAAGACCTGCAGCACGCCTGTCGAGCTGCAGGACGGACGGCTTTCTGCGGAAAAGGACGGCGCGTCATCCTTTGCGGCGTTTGAAGATGTGGTGGCCGGGCAGGCGGACGGGCAGCCTTCCGCGGAGAAGGCCGAGGCATCGTCCGCTGTGGCACTCGCTACGGCAGCCGAGGGTATGGCGGTGCAGGCCGGGGCGGAATCCGCAGAACCATCCGAAGCACCGACAGGAAAAGACGGAGAGACGGAGGCCGACTCCCGCTCTTTTGCGCATAAAAAGCCCTGGCAAAAGATCCTCGTGCTGTGCGCCGGGTCCGCGATGAACATCCTCTGCGCGGTCCTCATCATGGCGCTGGTCCTGGGGTGGATGGGATTCACCACGAACCGGATCGGGGAGGTGAGCGCCGGCAGCCCCGCGGAGGCGGCGGGTCTGCAGGCCGGAGATGCCATCGTCGAGATGAACGGCGCGGCCGTATCGGACTGGAACGGCGTTCTGACGCACATGCCTACGGACGGGTCGACCTTTTCCATGCGCGTGCGGCGGGATGGGGAGACGCTCGATATGACGCTTAGGCCGGTTCTGACGGAGGTCGCGGGGTCGGACGGCAGCGTGCAGCAGCGCTATGTCATCGGCATTACGAGCCGCATCTCCCACAGCCCCATCAAGGCGCTGGCCGGCGGCATCACCTCCACCATCAACATCGGGAAACTCATCTTTTCGAGTCTGGGCATGCTGATCAGCGGCCAGGCTGGCCTAAACGACCTGACCGGGCCCGTGGGCATGGTGCAGATGGTGAGTGAGACCCAGAGCCTGGGAATGTGGTACTTCGGTTTCCTGACGGCGCTCATCTGCGTGAACCTCGCCATCATCAACCTGCTGCCGCTGCCGGCGCTGGACGGCGGTCGCATCATCTTCGTCATCTTCACCGCGATCACGGGGCGGCGCGTGAGCGCGCGCGTGGAGGGCACGATCCATCTGGTGGGTCTGGTGCTCCTGATGGTGCTGATGGTCGTCGTGACATTCCACGATGTGACGCGGCTGTTCGTCGGCTGACGGGGCCGTATGCGGTATGGGAAGGGTGTGAGTGCAGAGATGGCAGCGGGGACGATGGGAGATGGCGCCGGCCGCCTCGGAGACAGGCGGGTGAGCCGGTGCGTGCGGTGCGGCGATGTGATCATCGGCGGCGGCGCCCCCTTGAGCGTGCAATCCATGACCAATGCGGACCCGCACGATGAGGCGGCCCTCAGAGAGCAGATAGACAGGCTGGCCGCGGCCGGCTGCGATATCGTGCGCCTGACCGTCCCCGATGCGGAGGCGGCCGAGGTGCTCGGTCGCCTCCGCAGGACATCCCCGATGCCCATCGTGGCGGACATCCATTTCGACTATCGCCTGGCCCTGGCCGCGCTCGCCGCGGGCGCCGACAAGATACGCATCAATCCGGGCAATATCGGGGATGCGGATGGCCTGCGCC
>CAZDUM010000003.1:21059-37629 GCA_964508645.1 uncultured Oscillospiraceae bacterium
GGCGATGGGACCGAGGCGCGTGATCGGAGTGAGCCGGGCGCGTCCATGACGGCGGACATGGACTGGCGGGAGACGCTGGCCGGAGCCCTGGCGGAGAGCGCGCTGCGCAACCTGCATACCGTGGAGGATATGGGGTATGAGCAGCTGGTGGTCTCGGTAAAAGCCTCCGATCTATGGGTCTGCGACAGGGCGTACCGTCTGGTGGCCGCCGCCTGCAACTATCCGCTGCATATCGGCGTGACGGAGGCGGGCACCGTGCATCGCGGACTGGTCAAATCCGCCATCGGCATCGGCAGTCTTCTTCTGGACGGCATAGGCGATACGCTGCGCGTCTCCTTGGCGGGCGACCCGGTGGAGGAAGTCCACGCGGCACGGGATATCTTGCGGAGCCTGGATATGCTGCCCGCGGCCTTTCAGGTGATCGCCTGCCCGACCTGCGGCAGGACCGGGATCGATCTGCCGGCGCTGGCGCTGCGCGTGGAGCGCGCGCTGGATGCGATGGCGGCGGACCGGCTGGCCGGACTCTCGGCGGCGCAGAGGCGGCGCATCCGTCCCCTGACGGTGGCCGTGATGGGCTGCGCGGTCAACGGACCCGGGGAGGCGCGCCACGCCGACCTCGGCATGGCCGGCGGGAAGGGCCGCGGCGTGCTCTTTGCCCACGGCGAGGTGGTCGGCACGGCCGCGGAGGCGGATCTGGAGAGGGCCCTATTGGACCTCGCCGCCCGGGCATTGGAGGAAAGGATTCCGAAACCATGAGGGATTGGATAGAAAAGCAGATCGAATGGGCATCCATAGGGGCATATGACAGGACGCAGCTCACATACAGCCTGGACAGGGTGGTCCTGCACCGGGAGAGCGGCGTCCTCTGCCTGTATCTGACCGCCAATTTCATCCTTCCCTTCACGGATGTGGAGACTATGCGGGCACAGCTCCTGCGGGATATAGACGGTCTCAGGGATGTGGAGGTTCATTGCGCCTATGCGGACATCTGCCTGCGGCCCGAGGATATCGTGCGCCTCTATGTTCCCTACATGGTGCAGCAGATGCCGGAGACCTCCCTGTCCCACGCCGTCCGCGCGGACTCCGCCTCCCTGCAGGACGATGCGGTCATCATCTACGCGATTGGCAAGTTCGCGGTCGAGGAGCTGAACCGACGGGAAAAGGCGCCGTTTGCCTTCCAGCTGGCGAATCGGTTCGGGCTGCACGTGAATGTGGAATTTCGCAACCACGAGGTCCTGTATGAGGAAGCGGGGCGGTACGATCAGGCCGCGGGCGACGACGCACAGAGCGTACCCGCTGATGCTGGCGGTGCTGGAAGAAGGACATCCGCCGCCGCCGGCGATGCGCGGGAGATATCCGCTGCCCCCGCCACCTCTGCCTCACTCGATATCCCTGCCGGCGGCGAACGGGGAACGATTCTTCCCTTCGACCAGGCCGCGCAGAAACTGTCTTCCGCCGCCAATCCGGCGCGAAACACATCCAGCACCGCCGCCAATCACGCGCAAAAGGCGCTCACCCCCGCCGGCAAGGCCGGCGGACGGCCGGGCCGCAGGGGACGCCGCCGCGACAACGCCCTGCCTGCCGAGGGCAACCGCATCATGGGGCAGGGACCCCTCGGTCCCGCCGATGTTCCCTTAGGCGACATCAGGCCGGAGCTCGGCACCGTCACCGTCGAGGGCCTGCTCTTTCGCAAGGACCAGCGCGTCATCCGAAACGGCAACCGACTCGTGACCCTCCTGCTCACCGACGACAAGACCACGACCGTTTGCTGCAAATCTTTTGTGCCGGAAAGCAAGTGGCGGGAGATCGACACCCTCCTGCAGCCCGGCGACACGCTCAAAATCCGCGGCGAGGTGCAGTTCGATACCTATGAGCAGCTGAACATCATAAAGATGCAGGACATCGAAAAGACGGAGCGTCCCCCGGGGCGCGAGGACAACTGCCAGCTCGGCAAGCGGGTGGAACTGCACGCCCACACGAAGATGAGCGCCATGGACGGCCTGAACGATGTGACGGACATGGTGCGCCAGGCGGCGCTCTGGGGACAGCCCGCGGTGGCCATCACGGATCACGGCGTGGTGCACGCCTTCCCGGATGCGGCGAATGCAGCGGCGAAGATGACGAAGGCCGGCATGCCCATCCGCATCCTGTACGGCATGGAGGGTTATGTCTTTGACGACCGGGACTGCCTGCAGCCGGACGGCCAGATCGAGTACAAGAAGAAGCCCACCTACCACATCATCCTGCTGGCCAGAACGCAGACCGGCCTGCAGAACATCTACCGGTTGGTCTCCCTCTCGCACCTGCAGTACTTTTACCGGCGGCCCAGGCTGCCCTGGTCCGTGCTGGAGGCGTATCGCGATGGCATCCTGATCGGCTCGGCCTGCGAGGCGGGCGAGGTGTACCGGGCGGTGCTGCACGATCTGCCGGAGGAGGAGCTCCTTAGCATCGCCGGCCGCTACGACTACCTGGAGATTCAGCCCCTCATCAACAACCGCTTCATGATCGAAGGCGGGCAGGTCAACGGTGAGGAGGCGCTCAGGGACATCAACCGCCGGATCGTGGCGCTGGCGGATCGCCTCGGAAAACCCGTGGTGGCCACGACCGATGCGCACTATCAGGACCCCTCCGCCGCCATCTACCGGAACATCCTGATGGCGGGGCAGGGATACAAGGATGCCGAGAAGGGGCAGGGCCTGTACCTGCGCACGACCGACGAGATGCTGCAGGAGTTTTCCTATCTCGGCGAGGAGACCGCGAGGCGCGTCGTGATCGAAAACACCAACGCCATCATGGACCTCTGCGACCCCGATATCCTGCCGGTGCCGAAGGGCAAGTTCCCGCCCAGGATTCCCGGCGCGGAGGAGACGCTGCAGCGGACCTGCCTGCAGAGGGCGCACGAGCTCTACGGGGACCCGCTGCCGGAGGCGATAGACAAGCGCCTTGAGAAGGAGCTTTCCTCCATCATAGGCAACGGCTACGCGGTCATGTATGTGGCGGCCCAGATGCTCGTCCAGAAATCCATGGAGGACGGATACCTCGTCGGCTCCCGGGGGTCTGTGGGTTCCTCTCTGGTGGCCACCATGGCGGGCATCACCGAGGTCAACCCCCTGGACCCGCACTATGTGTGTCCGCAGTGCAAATACCTGGAGTGGGGCGACAAATCCCTGTACGACTGCGGCGTCGACATGCCGGAAAAGGTCTGCCCGCGCTGCGGCACGCCCCTGCGCCGGGACGGCCACACCATCCCCTTCGAGACCTTCCTGGGGTTCGACGGCGACAAGGAACCGGATATCGACCTCAACTTCGCGGGGGAGTATCAGGCCACCGCGCAGCGGTATGTGGGCACCATCTTCGGCGAGGAGAACGTCTTCAAGGCGGGGACCGTGAGCGCCGTGGCGGACCTGACGGCCTACGGCTATGTGATGAAGTTCTTCGAGGAGACGGGACGGCCGATCAACAAGTACGAGGTCGACCGGCTGACGCAGCACTGCACCGGGGTGAAGCGGACGACCGGCCAGCATCCGGGCGGCATCGTCGTCGTGCCGGACGATCACGAGATCTACGAGTTCTGCCCGATTCAGCATCCCGCCAACGACGTGAATTCGGACATCATCATCACGCATTTCGATTATCACAAGATCGACCAGAATCTTTTGAAGCTGGACATCCTGGGGCACAACGTCCCCTCCATGATCCGGCAGCTCCAGGATATGACGGGCGTGGATCCGCTCTCGGTCGATCTGGCCGATCGCAAGGTGCTGTCCATCTTCAACAGCATCGAGGCGCTGCACATCGTCGACCCGGCACACTACCGCTTCGTCCACGGCACCTACGGCATCCCGGAGTTCGGCACGGGCTTCGTGCGCCAGATGCTGGACGATATCAAGCCGGACACCTTCGCGGACCTGGTTAGAATTTCGGGATTTTCCCACGGGACGGATGTGTGGAAGAACAACGCCCAGGACTACATCCGGGAGGGCGTAGCCTCCCCGCGGGAGGTCATCGCGACCCGGGATGACATCATGCATTACCTGCTCCACATGGGCGTACCCAGCAAGGATTCCTTCCAGATCATGGAGGACGTGCGCAAGAACAGGCCGCTGAAAGAGGCGCAGATCGAGATGATGAAGGCCCACGACGTGCCGGACTGGTACATCGAGTCCTGCATCAAGATTCAGTATGTGTTCCCACGCGCGCATGCCGCAGCCTACACGATGATGTCCTTCCGCATGGCCTGGTACAAGGTCTACTATCCACTGGAGTTCTATGCGACGCACTTTACCAGCGCGGTGGCGAATTTCGATGCGGATGTCATCCTCAAGGGCCCCGAGAGCGTGCTGCGGCAGATGGATGCGATCCAGGCCAAGGGCAACGGCGCCTCGCCCAAGGAGCGGGACGACATCCCCGTGCTGGAGGTGGCCTACGAGATGTACAGCCGCGGCTACGACTTCGCCCCGGCCCGCCTCGGAAAATCGGACGCCATGCGGTTCTGGGTCGATGAGGGAAAGGTCCTGCTGCCCTTCGTGGCGGTGACCGGCGTCGGGGAGACGGCTGCGCGCAACCTGGCGGCCGCCTACGCCGAGAAGGAGTTCGAGACGGTGGAGGACGCGGTGCACCGGGCCAGGCTGAATCGGATGGCGATGGAAGGACTGCGCGCGCACGGCGTTTTGGACGGCCTGCCGGAGACGGATCAGCTGAGCATCTTCGGCATGATGTAGGGGCAGACGGCGTAAAAGCGCTGTCGCGGCGGGCAGCATAGAGGACATCGGAGCGGAGCATGAAGGAGATCATAGGACGTTATGTGCGGCCGTTCTACGGCCGCATGGCGGGCGGATTCGCCATCAAGTTCATCGGTACGATCATGGACCTGTGCATCCCCTATATCCTGGCCCATATCATCGACGAGGTCATTCCCACGAGGGACCGGGAGGCGGTGCTCTGGTGGGGCCTTGTGATGCTCCTGTGCTCCTTCGCGGCGGTGACAGGCAACATCTTCGCGAACCGCCGGGCTTCCCGCGTCGCCAGCGACGTGACGGAGAAGGTGCGACACGACCTTTTCACCCGCATCATGTATCTCTCCGAGCGGCAGACGGACAGCTTCACCAAACCCTCCCTCATCTCGCGCATGACGACCGACACCTACAACCTCCACCAGATGCTGGGGCGGGTGCAGCGGTTGGGCGTTCGGGCGCCGATTCTGCTCCTCGGCGGCATCCTGATCACCTTCACGCTGGACTGGTCCATGGCGCTGGTCCTCCTCGCCATCCTGCCGCTTCTGGCCGCCATCATCATCTTCGTGTCGCGCCGCAGCATCCCCATGTACACCGCCCTGCAGGAGGCGACGGACCGCTTCGTGCGCACGGTACGGGAGGATATCGCGGGCGTCAGGGTCATCAAGGCGCTCTCCAAGACGGGGTACGAGACGGAGCGCTTCCGCACCGTCAACAAAGAGGTGGTCAGCCGGGAGCGCAGGACGGGCATGCTCATGGCCGTCATCAACCCTTCGATGAACGTCCTCCTCAACCTGGGGCTCGTGTGCGTCATCGTGGTCGGCGCCTTCCGCGTCAACGGCAATACGGGCGAGGTCGGCAAGATCCTGGCCTTCACCACGTATTTCACCATCATCCTCAACGCCATGATCTCCATCTCCAAGATGTTCGAGATCATCTCCAAGGCCGTGGCCTCCGCCGGACGCATCTGGCAGGTCCTCGACACGCCGCAGGACCTGGTGCCGGTGGAGGAGGCAGCGCGCGATGCGCAAGGGGATGCGGGGCAGGAAGTGGCTTCGGGCAGCACGGCGCAAAAGGTGACATCCCAGGCTTTTGCATCCGCGTCCGGTTCGGCTTCGGCGGGGGACGGCGAGGCGGCGGCCCGCAGAGGAGCGGTAGCAGGCGGTTCTTCGCAAAAGGTGGCGACCCCGGGCGGTGCGGCGGAGAGGGAGACGGCGCCATCCATCACGTTCGATCACGTCACCTTTTCCTACGTCCCACAGAAGGAGCCGAATCTCCAGGACATCAGTTTCTCCCTGCAGCGGGGCGAGACGCTGGGCATCATCGGTGCGACCGGTGCCGGCAAGTCCACCGTCATCCATCTTCTGATGCGGCTGTACGACGCGGACGAGGGGCGCATCCTCATAGACGGACGGGACGTGCGGGCGTACGATCCGGCCGATCTGAAGGCCAAGTTCGGCGTCGTCTTTCAGAACGACACCATCTTCGAGGAGACGATCGCCGGCAATGTGACGCTGGGGCGGGAGATTCCGGAGACGGCGGTGCGGGAGGCTTTGCGCCTGGCGCAGGCCGGCGAATTCGTCGAGGAGCGGGAGGGACGGGAGGCCGAGGCCCTGAGCATCCGCGGCGCGAACCTGAGCGGCGGGCAGAAGCAGCGCGTCCTCATCGCCCGCGCCCTGGTCGAGAAACCGGACATCCTCATCCTGGACGATGCTTCCAGCGCGCTCGACTACCAGACGGACGCCGCCCTGCGCAGCAGCCTGCAGGCGCATTTCGCCGGGACCACGAAGGTCATCGTCGCGCAGCGGGTCAGTTCCATCCGCCATGCGGACCACATCCTGGTGCTCGATGACGGCCGCATGCTGGGCTACGGGACGCACGAGACGCTCATGGAATCCTGCCCGGTCTACCGGGAGATCGCGAGTTCCCAGATGGGCGAGGGGAGTGCCGGCGTGGACGCTCCTGGCACCGTGGCCGCCTCCGCTGCGGACGGAGCGAAGAGCGTAAAGGGCGGTGCCTCCGCCGATGCTGATGGGGTGGAAAGCGCGATGAAAGTCTCCCCCTGGGGCATGGACGTGGTGCGCAGCGCCGAGGCACGCGTCCCTCAAGGCGCGGACGAAGCGGGCCCGGCGGAGGAAGTCCCTGCAGGCGCGGACGGGACGAAGGAGACGGAGGAAGCACCCTCACAAGATGCGAATGGAATGAAGGCGGCGGAGAGTGCGCCCTCCCAGGAGACGGAGGCTGCGGAGCCCGGAGATGCGGAGGATGATGCGCAGGCGTCCGGGCAGGAGGCGGCCGAGGCCCGTTACTCACGCCGCACGATCCGCAAGCTCGGCGCCTACATGCTGCGCTACAAGTGGCTGCTGGCCCTGGCGCTGCTCCTGACGGTGACGAGCAACGCGTTCGCCCTCATCGGCCCACGCCTGACGGGCTATGCGATCGCCGCCATCGAGCCCGGCCCCGGCGCGGTGGATTTCACGACCGTCTTTTACTACGCCGGCCTGATGGTGGTGTTCTACGTGCTGTCCTCGCTCCTGTCCTACGCGCTGCAGGTCCTGATGATCACCATCAGCCGCCGCGTCGTCTACCGCATGCGGCAGGACGTCCTGGAAAAGCTCCTGACCCTGCCCGTGGGCTACTTCGATGTCCACCAGACCGGCGACACCATCAGCCGCATCTCCTATGACATCGACACGGTCAACGCCTCCCTGTCGAACGACCTGGTGCAGATTCTGACCACGATCATCACCGTCACCGGCGCCCTGTTCATGATGCTCTCCATCTCCCCCAAGCTGGTCCTCGTGTTCGTGGTCACGGTGCCTCTCTCCATGCTCTGGACGAAATTCATCACGGGGAAGACGCGGCCGCTCTTCCGAGCGCGTTCGGCGAAGCTGGGGCAGCTGAACGGCTTCGTGGAGGAGATGATCTCCGGGCAGAAGACGCTGCGCGCCTACGGCCGGGAGGATTACACCATCGCGCGCTGCGATGTGAAGAACAAGGAGGCGGTGGAGGCCTATTACCGGGCCGAATACTACGGCAGCATCGTGGGTCCGACCGTCAATTTCGTCAACAACCTCTCGCTCTCCCTCATCAGCGTGTTCGGGGCCCTGCTCTACCTGGCGGGCGGTATCGGCATCGGGGATATCTCCTCCTTCGTCCTGTATTCACGCAAGTTCTCCGGCCCCATCAACGAGTTCGCCAATATTATGAGCGAGCTGCAGTCGGCGCTCGCGGCGGCGGAGAGGGTGTTCCGCCTGCTGGATGAGGAACCGGAGGCACCGGACAGTCCGGATGCCGAGATTTTATCGGATGTGGCGGGAGAGGTGACGGGAGAGCACATTTCCTTCGGCTACCAAAAGGACCGGCCCGTCATCCGCGATCTGTCGTTTACAGCCAGGCCCGGTCAGCTCATCGCCATCGTCGGCCATACCGGCGCGGGCAAGACCACCCTCATCAATCTGCTGATGCGCTTCTACGATCCGGACGCGGGCTGCATCCGCGTGGACGGCCACGACACCATGCACTGCACGCGCAGCAGCCTGCGGCAGGCCTTCGCCATGGTGCTGCAGGATACATGGCTCTTCACGGGCAGCGTGTACGAGAATCTGGCATACGGGAAGGTGGACGCCACGCGGGAGGATGTGGAGGCGGCGGCGAAGGCCGCGCATATCGACGGGTTCATCCGGCGGCTCCCGCAGGGCTACGATACGGTCCTGACCGACGAAGGCGCCAACATCTCCAAGGGGCAGAAGCAGCTTTTGACCATCGCGCGGGCCATGCTGCTGGACACGCGCATGCTGATCCTCGACGAGGCGACATCCAATGTGGATACGAGGACGGAGCAGGAGATCCAGCGCGCCATGCGGCAGCTGATGGTGGGGAAGACCTGCTTCGTCATCGCACACCGCCTCTCCACCATCCGGCATGCGGACCTGATCCTGGTCGTGGATAACGGCGAGGTGGTGGAGCAGGGGACGCATGAGACGCTCATGCAAAAAGGCGGCGCGTACCGCCGCCTGTATGAGGCACAGTTCAGTTAGAAACCTCGAGAGAGCGTCTGCCATACCTGGGCGCGCTGCCGATAGGTGGCAGCGACCTCAGGGGACTGTCTGTCGATGGCTCTTACGTGGGGGCAAATATATTGCCACCCCTGGCATCAAAGGTGGAGGCGCCCCGCCTACCGGTCCACCTGCGGCTTCGTGCCCACCTCCGACACGTCGACCCGCGGACTCTCCTGCAATTTGGTCAGGTTGTACGGGGTGGTCTGGTAGACATAGTAGTTCAGCCAGTTGGAAAACAGCAGGTTCGCGCAGGACCGCCATGTGACATAGGGCGGGTTGTCCGGATCGTCCCCCAGATAGTAGTTCTTCGGCACGTGGATGGGCTGACCGGCGGCCAAGTCACGCCGGTACTCCGCATCGAGGGTGTACAGGTCGTACTCCGCATGGCCCATGAGGAATATCTGGTCCCCTGACTTGGTAGCCACCGCGTAAACGCCCGCGTCCTGGGAGGAAGCCAGTATCTCCAGGCAGGGGATGCGCTCGATCTGCTCGCGGGGCACCGTGGTGTGGCGCGAATGGGGTACGCTGAACACATCGTCAAACCCCCGAAAGAGGATGTTGTTGGTCGTCTCCAGCTTGTGATGGAAGACGCCGAACATCTTTTCTGGCAGCGGCTGCTTCTCGATGCCGTAGTGGTAGTACAGGCCCGCCTGGGCGCCCCAGCATATGTGCAGGGTGCTGTGGACATGGCGCTTGCTCCACTCCATGATCTCGCACAGCTCCGGCCAGTATTCCACATCCTCAAAGTTCAGAAGCTCCACGGGCGCGCCGGTGATGATCATGCCGTCGTAGTTGTTGTTGCAGACATCGTCGAACGTCTTATAGAAGGCCAACATGTGCTCCTCCGGCGTGTTCTTCGGCCGGTGCTCCTTGGTGGCGATCAGCTCCAGCTCCACCTGCAGCGGCGTGTTGCCGATGAGGCGGGAAATCTGCGTCTCCGTCTCGATCTTTTTCGGCATCAGGTTGAGAAGCAGGACCTTCAGCGGCCGGATGTCCTGCGTGACGGCCCGATCCTCCGTCATCACGAAGATATTCTCACTCGTCAGCGTCTTGGCTGCCGGCAGACCGTTCGGTATTTTGATGGGCATGTGCACCGCCTCCTTTGCATTCTCGTCATCCGTCAAAAGATTCGTCCGCGCGGTATCTCCTGATAAAAAAACCCGCCTCAGTTCTGAGGCGCGCCGTCCCCCGCGGCATCCTTATCTTACCCCGGCCGCCGTCCTTTTGTCAAGAAATTAATTTTCGCTGCGGCCTCCTCCGGTTATGCCGATTCTGCCCGATTCTGCCTCCTGCGCCCCTAAACCCGCCCCCATTCCGTATGAGGAGCGGCACGGGCACGCAGAAATCGCAAAAATGCCATTTTGAATATGCACATATGTGGCACTTTCGCATATCTGGTGATATAATGGTGGAGAGGCGTACGTGTTTTCCTGTCCGGTCGGTGAAAAGCGTTCTGGAGTGGATCGGCAACGCTTCCGCCGCCATGAGCGGTTTCTATTCTATGAAATGTGGGGCAGGCAAACCCTTACAGAGATGGGCACGAGGCTGAAGGTTCATGGAAAATCTCGCTTCGACCCCGGTTTGCAGAAGATGAAACGCCGGATGAATTTAGGACATAGAATACGCAGATGGAGGAGTGAGGAAAATGATGCTCAAAAGACTGCTCATGAAGAATTACAGATGCTTCGAGACTATTGAGGTAGATTTTCATGACAGGCTTACGGTGATCGTCGGCATCAATGGTTCCGGGAAGACTGCTGTCCTGGAAGGAACGGCGGTAGCGCTGGGAACGCTGCTCACCGGTTTGGATGGACTGTCGGGTACGAGCATCGACAAGAAGGACGCCCATTTGAAGGCGTACCAAATGGGCGACGCGGAAGATGTGCAGGCGCAGTATCCGGTGGAAATCATAGCGGAAGGCATCGTCCAGGAGGGCGGCAGTTCCGGCAGGGAGATTACATGGACGCGCGCCCTCAACCGAGAAGGCGGAAGCACAACGATCAAAGATGCCAAGCCCATTGTCGATTTGGCCAAGGCGTATCAGCGGAGAATGCGGGTAGGCGATCAAAGCCTGATCCTCCCGCTGGTTGCATACTACGGCACGGGACGTTTATGGGATTATCACAGGCAGAAGAAATCGGACGCCTTCAAGGAAAACCGAAAAACGAATGGGTACATTGACAGCCTGGATGGAACGGCAAACATCAAGCTGATGATGAACTGGTTCCGCAAAAAGACGGTGCAGATGGCGCAGAAGAGCGCACTCGGTTCAAATTCAGATGTGCAGCTGGATGCGGTTTACCGGGCGATGGGCAGCTGCTTTGAGCGGATTACCGGCTATCAGGATGTCAAAATTTCCTATAACCTGGACACCAACGAGATGGACTGCTACTACAAAAGCGGGGACGGATGCATGATGAAGATGCCCCTCTCGCAGATGAGCGACGGCTATAAAGGTACGATCAGCCTCATCGCAGATATCGCCTATCGCATGGCTGTTCTCAATCCGCAGTTGGGAGCGGATGTGCTCAGGGATACGGACGGCGTCGTACTGATTGACGAGGTTGATCTACATCTGCATCCGGCATGGCAGCAGCGCATTCTTTCGGATTTGACAGAAATCTTTCCCAAGGTGCAGTTTATCGTTACGACACATGCGCCTGCGGTGATCAGCAGCGTAAAGAGCGAGAACCTGGTCATTTTGAAGGGGTCTGAAGTCCTGGATGCGACATCCGAAATCTTCGGCAATGATGTGAATTCGATATTAAGGGATATCATGCGTGTACCGGAGCGCATTCCGGCTGTCGCGGGACTTTTTGAAAGATTTGAGTCCTTGCTAAAGGACGGCGAGTATGATGAAGCGGAACGCGTCCTGGATGAGCTCGATGAGCAGAGGAACTTTCATGATAAGGAGATCGCGGCAGACCGCGTCAAATTAAGGCTGGAGAGAATCCGGGGAGGTCAGAAATGATCGTGGTCAGGAAAGGTACGGAACCGGATGCGCTGCAGGTGCTGCGAGAATTCTGCAAATCCCAGGGACTGTCAGCGAAGGAAGCCTATAGGGAGCTAAAAAACCCGCTGAAAGGAGAGGTGCTTCACTGCCTGAAGCGAGATCAGGGGCAGCTATGCGTATATTGCATGTGTAGAATTCCCCGTGATGTCACGCAGCGTGAAGGAGATGCGGGCAGAGCCCCCAGCATCTCCGGGGAAACGATCGAACATTTTCTGCCCCTGAGCGCGGATTCCGATGGTGATCCCGAACGGGGGCTCGACTATCGGAATATGTACGCGGTTTGCCATGGAAATACGAAGCCTCATACGAGGGGTGTCCGCAGGACCCAGTCATTTGACGATCTGACCTGCGATAAACACAGGAATAACAGGCCGTTTAGAAAGATCAACCCCGAGAAACAGGAGACCCTGGAGACGATTTACTATGAATTAAACGGAGAAATACACGCGAAGGATCCGGATGTTGAGTTTGACCTGACGGACACCTTAAATCTGAACTGCGAGAATGCTCCGCTTGTGTCCGAGCGGAAGGAATCCCTGGATGCGCTGATGCTCGATATGGGAAGCGTACCGGAGGCGGAACTCCCCATATATTGCAGAGAGAGACTGGAGGTCTTTCTGCATGAGGAGAATCCGAAGACGCCTTATGCGGGTATTCTGATCTGGTATCTACAGTCTATGTGCGCCAAACTGGCGCAGAATGCCGACTCTAAAGGTTCTGCGACCATTCTATAGCGAAGGATGGATATAACTTCGATCAAGGTCACTGTCACTGCGCTGCACCGTAGCCCGCAAGTTGCGGTCCGCGGTTTCTAAAGGCACGGGCACGGGTGCCGGGCGGTTTGCACGCCGGGCCGCGGGCCTTTTTTGTTATGCCTGGCGGCGGAGGCGGTGCAGGAGGCTGCAGATCACGAAGCAAAAGAGCTCCGTCAGCACGATGGTCGCGCCGGTGGGGGTGCCGGCCAGCATGGAGAGGAGGATGCCGACCAGGGCGGAGAGGATCGAGAGGAGGGCCGATGCCGTCAGCACGCCGCGAAAGCTGCGGCAGAGCCGCATGGCTGACAGGGCGGGGAAGACGATGAGGGCAGAGGTGAGCAGCGCCCCCACGAGGCGCATGGTCAGGACGATGGTGACCGCCGTGATGATGGCCAGGAGCAGGTTGTAGCGGCCAGCGGGCAGGCCCGTGGCGCGGGCGAAGGTCTCGTCGAAGGTCAGCGCGAAGATCTGGTGGTGAAAGAGCAGCGTCACCAGCACGACCGCCGCGGACATGATGAAGCTGATCCAGACATCCCGCGCCGAGAGGGTCAGGATGGAGGTGGAGCCGAAGAGGGTGCTGCAGACATCGCCGGCTATGTTGGCCGAGGGGGAGAAGAGATGGAGCAGCAGGTAGCCGAACGCCATGGCACCCGCCGAGAGCATGGCCAGGGCCGCATCTCCCTGCACGCGCGCCCGTTCTCCCTTTCGCAGCAAAAGGACGGCGAAGAGGATGGTGACGGGCAGCACGAGGAGCATCTCGTCGCTCAGCCCTATTACCGCCGCGACCGCCATGGCGCCGAAGGCCGCGTGGGAGAGGCCGTCGCCCATGAAAGCGAAGCGCCGCAGCACCAGGCTGACGCCCAGAAGCGAGGCGCAGAGCGCCACCAGCACGCCGGTGATCAGGGCGTAGCGCACGAAGTCGTAGGAGAGATACAGGGAGAGGGTGTGCAGCAGCTCAGACACGGGAGGCGCCTCCTTTCGGGGATGAAGCCGGCGCGGCGGAACCGCCAGGCACCTCGGCATCCTCCGTGCGGACGCCTGCGATGAGGATGGTGGCGTAGGCCTGGCCGAGGGAGGTCTTCAGGTATGCCTCCTTCGTGCCGAAGAATAGCGGTTCACCGGCCAGATGCAGGATGTGCGTGGCCTGGCCCAGCGCGCCGGCCATATCGTGTGACACCATGATGATGGTCACGCCCTCGCGGTGGAGCTCGTCGATGCAGCTGTACAGGTCGGCCGCGTGCCGGGGGTCCAGGCCGCTCACCGGCTCGTCCAGCACGAGCATCTTCTGCGCGGCGCACAGCGCCCTGGCCAGGAGCACGCGCTGCTGCTGGCCGCCGGAGAGGGTGCGGTAACTCTCGCGCGAAAGGCCGTCGATGCCGAGACGTTTCATGCTGCCTCGGGCGCGGTCCTTTTCCTCCGCCGTAAAGAAGGGCCTACGCCCGCGGTGCGCCAGGCAGCCGGAGAGGACCACCTCCTCCACCGATGCGGGAAAATCGCGCTGCTGGGGAGTCTGCTGCGGCAGGTAGCCGATCTCGGTGGGGAGAAGCCCGTCGCCTCTCTCGATCCGGCCGGCGAGGGGGGCGGTCAGGCCCAGGATCGTCTTGAGCAGGGTGGATTTGCCGGAGCCGTTCTCTCCTACGATGCAGAGGTAATCGCCCGCCTCCACGCAGAAGGTGAGGCCGTGCGCGATCGCCTGCCCCTCATAGCCTACCGTCAGGTCTTTGCAGATGAGTTGTGCCATACTTCACTTCACCTCCGCCTCTTACCTACTTATCCCCACGTCCGGGCCAAAGCCCGGCATTTCCTTGCAGTCATCGCCCGTCTGTCGGCTGTATGGCATGACTCGCCAGGCACGCCCGCGTCTGAAGGGCGGCGCATAGCGCGTCTCGGTGCACCTCTCAGGGAAGGCCCATGGCCGTTCGCAGCACGCGCAGGTTCTCCTCCATGGCGCCCAAATAGGTGAATCCGTCATCGATGGTTCGCGCGGGGACGGACTGGAGGGAGTTCAGATGCAGGATTTCGGCTTCGCAGTCCGCAGTTCTGAGGACGGTTTCAGCCAGCGCCGGGTCGCTGCCTTCGAGGATCAGGATGGCCGGCGGCCGGTGCGCCCGCATCTCCTCAGCCAGGTAGAGGACCGTGTCGAAACCGGCGGCGCTGTCCGCCTCGCAGCCGGAAAACGCCGCCGCATAGGGCAGGTCGTAATCCGTCGTCAGGTAGAGGAAGGGAAAGCGGTCCGCGATGAGGAGGAAGGGCGCAGGGGATGCGTCCTGCGAGGCGGCCTGCACGGCCTCCGTGTAGCGCAGATCCAGCGCCTCCAAGTTGTCGAGGTAGGCCTGGAGATTTTGTCGGTACAGGGGGGCGCGGTCCGGGTCCAGGGTGCTGATCGCCTGCGCGATGGCCTCGCAGGCCTGCGCGGCGCGGCGGAGGGAGAGCCACAGGTGCTCATCCATCTCCTCGTCCTCTGCCTCCTCGCCGTGCCCGTGCTCGTGATCGTGGTGTTCATCCTCCGCAAGGCCGGGCAGCGCTGCCTCCTGCAGGGCGTCCACCACATCCAGCAGGTAGAGCACGGTGGCATCCGGGTTGTCCGCCGCCTGCAGGGCTGCCGGAACCCAGTTCTCCGAGAAGCCGCCGATGCAGATGAAAAGATCGCAGTCGGACAGGGAGAGCATGTCCGGCGCCGTCGGCTCGAAACTGTGCATGTCCGCCCCCTGCCTGTTCAGCAGCGTCAGACGAAAGGAATCGGCGGCCTCTCCCAGTATGCGCACCGTCCAGTCGTACTGGGGGAATGTGGTGCAGACGATGGAGGGCCTGTCATCCGCCTCCAGGCCGGAAGGGGGCGTTGGCACCTTGCTGCAGCCGGCCGCCAGGGCGGCGAGGAGCGAGAGAAGGATCGCGAGCGCCAGGAGGCGGGTGTATGGCCCCGCATGGAAGGCACGCCGCGGCCCGCGCCGCCCGCGCGCAGGGGAGCGCCTTCGCATTCTACGCATCCTTCTTGCCGTGCGGCGCGGCGCCGTCCTTGCCGGCCCACTCCTTCAGGCGCTTCTCGAAGCCGGCCAGGTCGGCAGCCGTGAGGGGTGCGGCCGCGTTGAAGAGGTTTTTGATGACGATCCACAGGAAAACCAGCACGGCCACCGGAATGACGCAGGCGGTGATGAGCATGACGGAGATGGATTCGACGAAATTGCCGATCGCTCTCTCCACCTTCTCCATGGCCAGGGAGGCGGCGCCTGGGATGCTCTCGACGGCGTTTTCGACGGTGCCGGCCGCCTTGTCGAACACATCGCGCACGTTCTCGCCGAGCGCGGCGAGGATGTCACCGAGCCCGCTCGGCTTTTCCTCCGCATCGTCCTCCTTCTCCTGTGACGCGGCGCCCGAGCCGCTACCCTGCGCATTCGAGCCGGCCGAAGATTCACCCGCCTCTCCCTGCGCCTCGCCATTTTCCGCGCCGCCCTCGCCCTCCATCTCCGCCGTGAACTCGTCGGCTGACGAGATCGCAGCGTCGACGGAATCCTCATATGTGCGGTCGATGAGGGCGGAAACCCGCACGCTGACGGGCACCACCAGGAAGATGACGAGGGCCAGCACGAGCAGCTTGGAGGCGAACCGTTTGAAGCGTTCGCGGTGCAGGATCACATAGATGGCGTAGAGCAGGCAGGCGAGCGGCACGAGAATCTTAAAGACCGCGAGGCCGGACAGGGTGAGCAGGTACTTTTCAAACACGATGACGGCCAGGATGATGATGAGATATTTGTTCATATCCGACAGGGTGCCGGCGGCCGGCGTCGTCGAATCGCCGGGCACCATGGCCAGCGCGACGGAGACGGCTGTCGTGCCGCCGACCAGCTTCATGACGGTCTCCTTCTTCTCATCCAGGTAGGAGACTGAGCTGCTGTGGTTCGCCGGGTCGGAGAACGGACCCGCCAGCACCGTGAAGGAGATGATGGCGATGAGCAGCAGCGCGACCACGATGATGATTTTTTTGGCATTCAGTTCCGGTTTCATCTGTAT
>CAZDUM010000003.1:37729-46313 GCA_964508645.1 uncultured Oscillospiraceae bacterium
GCGCCGCGCCTGGCGCGGACGGTCTACCGATTGTGAAAGTCGGCGGGACGCTTCTCCAGAAAGGCCGTCATGCCCTCCTTCTGGTCCTCTGTGCCGAAGCAGCCGCTGAAGGCCGCCGCCTCCAGGCTGCTGCCGGTATGCAGGTCGAGGGCATAGCCTTCGTTGATGCAGCTCTTGGCTATGCCGACGGCGATCGGCGCCTTGGCGGCGATCCTGGCGGCGATCTCCTCACAGGTGGGAAGGAGGGCCTCCGGTTCCGTGACCTTCTCGACAAGGCCGATGCGCAGCGCCTCCTCGGCGCCGATGGTCTCGGCCGTGAGGATCAGATACTTCGCCATGCCGCGGCCTACGAGCTTGGAGAGGCGCTGGGTACCGCCGAATCCGGGGATAATGCCGAGGCCCACCTCGGGCTGCCCGAACTTCGCCTTGGTGGAGGCGATGCGGATGTCACAGGCCATCGCCAGTTCGCAGCCGCCGCCCAGGGCAAAGCCGTTGACCGCCGCGATGATGGGCTTTTTCATCGACTCCATGAAATTCATAACCTGCTGGCCGTAGGCGCTGAAGGCCCGCCCCTCGGCGGTGGTCATCGGGCACATCTGCGCGATATCCGCCCCCGCCACGAAGGAGCGGCCAGCTCCCGTGAGGATGACGACGCGGCATGCTTCGTCCGCCTCGATGGTCTGCATCACATCGGACAGCTCGTGCAGCACGGTTTCGTTCAGGGCGTTTAAGGCCTCCGGACGGGAAATGGTCACATAGGCCACGGGGCCTTTCGTCTCATATTGGATCGTCTGATACATGGGTATTCCCTCTCCTTCTTCATATCACCTGCATATCTCCTGCGCCTATCCTGCCCGGATGCGGGCTCCTGCAGGCGTTTTCCGCCAAAAATTCTATCACATTTCGGAGCGCCCCGCAAGAGTCCCTTGCATCGAAAATAGAGCGGGTGTATAATCAGACATGTTGAAAAACGGGGGGGTGCGCCACAGCGTTCGACGAGAGGTCTTTTGCGACGTAACCGAGCGCCGCCGTACCTTCGGAAAGCCCGCAGACAGTATCGAGAGCATGAAGGTGTGCCGCACAGAGCCGCATAGCGCAGAAAGGAAGTAACGCACATGAACAACAACCGTATCGTCATCGAGCCGGCGGCTAAAATCCGTGAGGTCGCCCGCGCTGCCTTGCAGGGGCGCTGGGTTCAGGTGGTCATCTTCATGGGTATATACTATCTCCTCACCAATTCCGTACAGCTGCTGATCGGCCTGCTCTTCTCCACCACGCAGACGGTGACGATGTTGGGGGAGCCGCTGCAAGTGCCGATCAATTATGGCGGCTGGTTATATGCGCTCCTGATATCCGGGCCCATGTCCTGGGGGCTGAGTGCCTTTCTGCTCGATTTTTTCCGCAACCATCGGGCGCAGTACTCCACGGTGCTTGAGGGATTCAGCCATTTCGGCAAGGCGCTCTGCCTCTCCATCCTGGCGACCGTGAAGGTGTTCCTCTGGTCGATGCTGTTCGTGATCCCCGGCATCATAGCCTCCATCAATTACAGCCAGGCCTTCTTCGTCTGCATCGATCATCCCGACTACAGCGCGAGCCGCTGCATCGAGGAGAGCAAGCGCCTGATGCGGGGGAACAAGTGGAACTATTTCTACCTGCATCTGACGTTCATCGGCTGGGCCCTCGTGGCGGCGGTTCCCACGAGCCTTCTGAGCACGCTGCTGACGCTGCCCGGCCTGCTCGCCGTCCTCGGCGATTTCGTGATGGCCATCCCCATGCTGTTCCTGAACGCCTATATCGACGTGGCGGAGGCTGCCTACTATGAGCTCGCCAACGACAATCTGGTGATCATGGACGCGGCCAGACCCGGAAACGGGTGGTAGGCGCGCGGGGAGAGCGTCTGGATATGTGGGCGCCGCGCCGCAGCTGGAAGGTGGGCGAAGGCCCTGGAAAAATGTCCGGCAGCGGCCTTGAAGTGGAGTGAAAACGTTTTGTCAGCGCGCCATTCGGACCGAATGTGGCAGGCGCGCGGGCTGGCAGCCGAAAGGACCGAAAGATAGGAAGCGGAGAGACGGAGAAGCAGTGGGGGAGAGGGAGCGAATGGACGAGGAACGCGTGAAATCCCTGCGGGAGACAGGGGAGAAAGGCGGGCCTGCCGGGGCGTCTGCGGCGCCCGAGGTGGCGTATGAGGTACGTGACGGAGCCGAGGTGGAGCTGGACGGCCCGGAAGCGGGTGGAATATCCAGCCAGGTGGAGCCGGACTTCCAGAAACCCGAAGAAATATCCGGCTCGGTGGAGCCGGCAGAGACACAAGGAGCGCCGACAGTGGCCGCGGTGGAGCCAATCGATCCGGCGGCCGGACAGGCATCGCCTTCGGTGGAACCCCCAGCTGCCGCACAGACTCCGCCTGCGCGCGGACTGGCCAGGCTGAAGTGCCTGAACTCCCTGCAGCTGAAGATCATCGGCTTCATCCTGATGACCTGCGACCACGCCTGGGCCACGATCGCCGTGCAGTACACGTGGCTGACGGCCATCGGCCGGCTGACCTTTCCCATCTTTGCCTTCCTGACCGTGGAGGGTTTCTTTCACACGAAGAATTTCAAGAAATACCTGTTGCGCATGCTCATCTTCGCCCTGATCGCGGAGCTTCCCTTCAACATGATGAGCGGCGGCGGTCTTTTGTACCCCTTCCATCAGAATGTGCTGTTCACCTTCTGCCTGGCGCTTCTGTTCCTGTTCCTGGAGGAAAAGGCTCGCGCGAAGGGGCCCGTCATCTTCGTCCTGGCATCGGTGGGGATCGTGCTCGTCAGCTTTCTGGCCGGCACGCTGACCTTCGTGGACTACAACGGCTACGGGCAGTGGATGGTTCTGCTGTTCTACTTCTGCCACTTCATCCCGAAGCGCTTCGCCTGGCTGGTGGAGGCTGCGGGCCTCGTCTATATCAACTGGTTCATGATGGGCGGCCTGGTGTGGGAGGTGACTCTCTTTGGCAAAGCCTGCATGATCCCGGAGCAGGGCCTGGCCGTCTTCGCACTCCTTTTCATCTGGATGTACAACGGCAAGCCCGGCCCAAAGAGCAAAGCCATCCAGTACGCCTGCTATGCCTACTATCCGGCGCACATCCTGGTGCTCGTGATCCTGAATCACCTGCTGTTTTAAGCGTCCTACTCGATGGATTTCAGAGATTCCGTCATGCTGATGCGCGAGAGCTTCCGTTGCATGGCGAGGCTCACGAGCATCGCGAAGAGGAAGGTCAGCGCCACGCCGATGAGGTAGCTCAGCGGTTCGATGTGGACATCGAAGGTGAGCATGTCGATCTTCACCTGCGCCATGACGAAGGCGTGCAGGAGCTTTCCGAGCGGCAGCCCCACGAGGGAGGCTATGGCCGTCAGCATGATGTTCTCCCGGAAGACATACTGCGCCGTCTCGTTTGGATAAAAGCCCAGGACCTTGATGGTTGCGATCTCCCGCACGCGCTCCGTGATGTTGATGTTCGTCAGGTTGTACAGCACGATGAAGGCCAGAGCGCCGGCGCTGACGACCACCAGCAGCACGATGGAGTTCAGGTTCTGCATCATCCTGTCGATGCGCAGGCGGAAATCGTTGGAAGCGCTGACGGAGGCGACATTGTCGATATCCATCAGATAGGCGCCGTCCCCGCTCGGATCGGCGACCCGCCCGTCCTCCCCGCGGATGCCCAGCACGAAGGCGCTGTTCTGCTCCGGCGCACCCCACACCTGCGCATACGTATCCTCGTTGATGTACAGATAGTTGTAGATGTAGTTATCGCACAGCGCCGACAGGGTGACGGTGAGTTCCCGCATGTCGCTGTCGTACAGGGTCAGGCTGTCGCCGACCTTGAGCGACAGGCGCTCCGCGAACCCGCTGTTGATGACCGCGTAGCCGGTCTGCGGGTAGTCGATGGGACCGTCATCGTTATGCAGGTCGATGAATTTCTGGATCGGGTCCTGCGGATTGCAGACCACCAGGTTGATGGACTTGGTCATGTCGCCCTTTCTCGCATCCAGGGAGCCGGTATGCAGGAAGAGCACATCGGAGGCGACCTCGGCGGCGTCCTCTGCGAACGCCGTCTCCTCCTCGGGGGAGAGAGAATGCTGGAAGGTGACGGTATAGTCCACGTGGTAGATGTCGTCATACTGCTTGCTGACGACATTGGCGATGGAGTCCTTGATGCCGAGTCCCGTGACGAGGAGGGCGGTGCAACCGCTGATGCCGATGAGCATCATCAGGAAACGCTTCTTGTAGCGGAACGTGTTGCGGATGGAGACCTTGATGAGAAAACGTAGGCGGTTCCAGATGAACGGAATCCGCTCCAGGAGCACGCGTTTGCCGGGTTGCGGGGCCTTCGGCCGGATGAGCTGCGCGGGGACCTCCCGCAGTTGCCCACTGCAGGAAAAGATCGTCGCGCCCAGGCAGCACGCGAGCGAGATGAGGAGCGATGCGCTGCCCAGCAGCCAGTTATTCTGGAATATGATGTCCGCGAAGCCGTACATCATGCCGTAGACTTCCCAGATCACATAGGGGAACAGGTGAATGCCGATGAAGTATCCGGAGACGGCACCCAGGACCGCGGCGCTGCCACAGTAAAAGAGGTATTTGCCGAGAATCTGGCGGCGCTCGTAGCCCAGCGCCTTCAGCACGCCGATCTGCGTGCGCTGCTCATCGATCATGCGCGTCATGGTCGTCATGCAGACCAGGGCGGCCACCAGGAAGAAGAACACGGGGAACACCTTGGCGATGCTGTCGACGATGCGCGCATCGTTCTCGAAGCAGACATAGCCGATGTTGCTCTCGCGCCCCAGCAGGTAGGTGCTCGGGTACTCGATGTCGTTGACTTCCTCGCGGGCATCCGCCAGTTCCGCCCTGGCATCCGCGAGTTCCTGCTCACCGTCCGCCAGCTTGGCCTTGGCATCCGCCAGCTTTTTCCGGCCTTCCTCCACATCCTGCTGGGCCTCTGCGAGCTCCCGCTCGCCGTCCGAGATCTCCTGGCGTTTGTCGGCGAGCGTCGTCTCCGCCTCGGCGAGCTGGGCCTCCGCATCCGAGAGCTCTGCCTCGCCCTCGGCGAGAGCCTGCTCACCCGCCTCCAGCGTCTGCCTCGTCTCCTCGAGCTGCGCGGCGGCCGGCGCCAGCTCCGCTTCGGCCTGGCTCCTCGCCGCCTCGTATTGCGCCTGATCCATCATGCCGGCCGCCAGCGCCTGGTCGAGCTGCGCAAGCGCGGCGTCGCGCTGCTCCTCATAGGCGGCCAGCCCCGCCTCGTATTCGGCGCGGCCCTGCTCCAGGGTCTCCCGCGTGCTGTCGAGCTCCGCCCTGGATTCTTCCAGAGTCTGCCGGTTTTCCTCCAGCTCCTTTTCCCCGTCCGCCAGCGCCTTCCTGCCGTCGGCCAGCTTCTGCCGATTTTCGTCGATCGTCTGCTGCCCGTCATCGAGCTCCTTCTGGGCGTCCCGCACCTCCTGCTCGTGTGCAGCCAGCTCCTCTTCCCCGTCGCGCAGTTTCTCCTCGGCCTCATCGAGGGCGTCCTGCGCCTCCCCGATGACCGCCTCGTAGCGGCGGTCGGCCGCCGCATCCAGCGCCTCGGTCAGGGGGTCTTCCATGCTGTCCGCAAGGTCGGTGTAGGCGTCCGAGAAGGCCGGACGGTCCTCCGCATAGTCCACATAGACTTCGGTGTAGACCTCGCTCTCCCAGGCTGAGAGGGGCACGTAGAAAAAGGCGGAAACCGTGCCATTTCCCAGGGAGGTGGAGCCGCGTTCAAAATTCAGGTAGGCTGGGGAGTCGGCGAGTCCGACCAGGGTGAAGCGCTGCGGGCCGAACATGTCCAGCGTGTCCTGGCTGTTGTCCGCAGACAGGCAGATCTGCGCGCCGAGGTCCGACTCGCTGAAGCGGTTCGCGTCGCCGACCAGCTCGTCAGGGGCGGTCGGCATGCGGCCTGCCGTCAGGGAGAGGAGATTGATATCGGAGAGAAGGGCATGGAACTTGCCTACGGAGGCGCCGGCGGGTATGGCGGATATCTCCTCGTCTGCCTCGGTTGCGTCATCCGGGTTCGCGTCTTCCGCAGCTTCTCCGCCGCCGGTCGCATCGGCATCCGGCACCGCCGCCTCCGCCGCTTCCAGGGTGTAGAGGGCATCCGTCGAGTAGCTGCCGACCGCGTCCGCCACGCCGTCGACCTGCGCGAAGGCCGACACATCCGCGTCCTCCAGGCCCAAGGTCGTGATGAGCTGCGCATCGTAGAGGTTGAGTCTGTGCACATAGTCATCGCCCGTAGCGACGAAGTCCGTTTCGCACATCTTCAGGCCGCTGAAGAACCCGACGCCCAGGGCGACGATGGCCAGAATGGCCATCCAGCGTCCGAAGCTGTCCCGGATCTCCCGGAGGGTGCTTTTGATCAGAACGTGCTTCATGCTCCTCCTTTACCATTCGATGGACTCGATCGGCACCTTGCGCTCGTTGCGCTCAATCGAGGAGACCGAGCCGCTCTTGATGCGGATGATGCGATCCGCCATGGGCGTGATGGCCTGGTTGTGCGTGATGATGACGACGGTCATGCCCGTGGCATGGCTGGTATCCGCCAGGAGCTTCAGGATGGCCTTCCCCGTCTGATAGTCCAGCGCGCCCGTCGGCTCATCGCAGAGGAGGAGCTTCGGGTTCTTGGCGAGCGCCCTGGCGATCGCGACACGCTGCTGCTCCCCGCCGGAGAGCTGTGCCGGGAAATTGTAGAGACGGTCGCCGAGGCCGACCTTTTGCAAAACCTCCTCCGCGGGCATCGGATCGCTGCAGATCTGCGTGGCCAGCGATACGTTCTCGACAGCCGTCAGGTTCTGTATGAGGTTGTAGAATTGAAAGACGAAACCGACATCGTGGCGCCTGTAGGTGGTCAGCTGCCGCGGCGTGTAGGCGGAAATCTCCTCCCCGTCCAGCATGACCCGTCCGCTCGTCAGCGTGTCCATGCCGCCTAAGATGTTCAGGAGCGTCGTCTTGCCAGCGCCGGAGGAGCCGACGATGACGCAGATTTCGCCCTTTTCGATGGTGAAGGTGGCATCCCGCAGGGCCTCGATGGAGACCTCTCCCATCTGATAGACCTTGCGTACATCGGAAAACTCCACGTAACTCATGCCGCGTCTCTCCTCAAACAAAATTCCGTTTTAGACAAAATCCCATTTCTCCAGGTAGTCGGTGATGCCGTCGCGAATCCTGAGCATGCTCTTGGCCGCCGCCGTGGAGTAGCGGCCGTTCTTGACGGCGACGCCGCCGTAGACATAGCCGGAAAGGGCCTTGGTGTAGGTCTTGAAGCTGCGCTTGAGGGCGCTGAGGTAGTGCGCGGCGATGTCGATGCTGACCTCGGGCTTCAGGACGCTGGAGGGCTTGTAGCCGTAGGTGCGCGCCAGGAAGTCGCTGGTCTGCATCAGACCCTTGTAGCCGTAAGTGCTGACGGCCTTGGAGCGGAAACCGCTCTCACGCTGCGCGATGGCCATGAGAACCTTCGGGTCCAGATCGTATTTTTCGCCCGCGTCGATGAAGAGCTGGGCGAGGTTGCGCGACCAAATGCGGCCCATGTCGTGGTTGCGGCTGCGCATGTAGGAGGCCAGGCCGTTTCTGAATTTCACGGCCTTCTCCTTGGCGGCTCTTTCCTTAGCGGCCTTCTTTTCGGCAGCCTCCTTCCTGGCGGCTTCCTCCGCCGCGGCTTGCTCTGCCGCTGCGCGCTCGGCCTCCTCCTGTGCGATCCTGGCGTCCCAGGCGGCCTGCTCGGCCTCGCTGATGAGGCCGTCCCCGTCCGTGTCGGCGCGCATGTCCGGGACGGAAGGGTCCGGAGGGGCAGCTGGGTCGCTTCCTGCGCCGCCGCCCGTCTCGGAGGGATCCGGCTCCTCCGTGCCGGTTTCTCCCTCCGGCGCGGTGCCTGGCGTGCCGGATGCACCGGATGTGCCATCCACCGGCGCATTCGCGCCCGGTGTGCCGCTGGTGCCTGGCGTGCCATCTGCGCCGCCCGCACCGTCCGTGCCGCCTGTCTGCGTATCCGTGCCGGACGCGCCGGATGTGCTGCCTTGTCCGGGTTCCGGTGCCGCCTCGCCCGGCGTGCCGGGCATCTCCGCCGCGCCCGCGTCTTCACCCGTCGCGGCAAAGGCCGGCGCCGTACAGCTCACGACCAGCACGAGGGCGATGAGCAGCGTCGTCATCTTCCTATACATATCGCGTGTCTCCTTGCATTTGAGTTTATGAATCCCTTGAGCTCATGTATCCCTTCGCGGCCCGCGTGCGCCGTCCCGCTCGCCGGGCGGGAGAGTGGCTAAGGGGTGCTTCGCGGCCTCCCTGCGCGCTACACTTTTGACGCAAGGGCGCGCTGACGATATGTCTTTCCTCCACTTCGGGGCCACAATCAGGCATTCTCGTGAGGTTGCCGCGCACTTGCCGGCAGCGCGTCCAGGTATGCAGACGCTCTCGCAGGGGTGCCGGCCGGGAGGAGTTCCCGCCACACCTGTTGTGCCTGTCATAGCGGCCATGCACCGGGCCGATGTACGGGTCCAGTATAGCAAAAATATGGGCCCCTGTCCAGAATGACCGGTCATTTTTCACAGGG
>CAZDUM010000004.1:0-4740 GCA_964508645.1 uncultured Oscillospiraceae bacterium
TGCATCGAGGCGGCGCGAATACGGTGAGATGCAGAGATGCGGGGATGCCGTGACGCGGCGGGGTAGAATTACGAGAAGCCGTGGCGAACCAGCGGAATGCGGAGGCCGGCGCGCCAAGCCCGATAGAACGATGCGGCGGGATGAGCCGATGCGGCGAAGCAGCGCAACGGACCTGCACGGCCGGACAGAACAGCGCCGCGAGATGGAGTGGCGCTGCGACGCAGAGAAGCAAAGAGAGATGCGCTGGCGCCGCGGGCCGAAACAGTAACACCGGGGCGATAACACCCCGGGTACGGCAAAAGCCCGGGACGCCGGGCTTTTGCTGGTGCGGACCGAGCCGCCATCATATGATACTGGTCGGAGTGCGGAGGTTCGAACTCCGGGCCTCTTCGTCCCGAACGAAGCGCGCTACCAAACTGCGCCACACCCCGATCTCAGGCTGCGGGAAGACCGCCACAGCGAGAGCATTATATCACACTCCCCCGGTATTGAAAAGGGGGTTTTACAAAAAACATTTCGCGCCGCGCGGCCTCCGGGCGGCCTCTCCCGGTCGCGCCCACTCACGTTCAGACACGCGTGGCGGGCCTCAGCCGTCCGCACCCGCGCACATTCGGTCACACGCAGCAGACCCCGGCCGGTCGCCACACGCGCGCACATCCGGCCCACATCCGGCCTCAGTCGACCGACTTCCGGCGCCCCGTCAGACACAGCTGGTCATGTGCAGTCAGCCGGTCCCGCCATGTCCCAAGCTGTCCCGCCGCCGAACGGCCTCAGCCGGTCCTACCAGTCACAGGCCGGGCCCGCCGCCTACTCCGTGCGGCTCAGGCGGTTGTAGATGAGCTCCAGCTCCTTGTCCAGCACAACATTCTGGAGCATCTCGTTTTCCTCGGCGTAGTCCTCCAGCGTCATGCCCATCACCGCCGCGAAGGAATCGCGGCTGGGGATGCCGGCGTCCTCCAGGATCCCGTCCAGGTACTCGTCATACTCGCCCTGCGTCAGCGTGAAGTCCTCCTTCTGCGCGATGGCATAGGTCAGCAGCTCCTGCTTGGCATATATCTCCGCCAGCAGATGTATCTGCTCGTCGAACTCCGCCTGGTCCACCTTGAAGTAATCCGTGAGGAACTGCTCCCACTCGTCCTCCCCGTACCCGTACTGCTCCTCGGCCAGGTTGTGATAGCTGCTGTCCAGGTTCTCCTCCCATTTCTCGACGAGGCCCTCCGGATAGCTGATCACCTCCGCCTCCTGCGAGATCTGGTCCCATATCTCCGCGTACAGGTCGGAAAGCTGCGTCTCCAGCTCCGTCTCCTCCAGGTCCTTGCGCACGAGCTCCCGATACTCGTCCACCGTCTCGGCCTCGCTGTTCGCCTTGACGAACGCCTCATCCAGCGTCGGCACCTGCGGCACATCCTTGCTCTTGACGGTCACGACGAACGTGACGGGTTGTCCGGCCAGCGTCGGGTCGTTGGGGTACGGGTCCGGGAACGTCAGGTCCATCGTCACCGGCTCCCCGATGGTCGCGCCGTACAGGCCCTCGCTGAATCCGTCGATCATGCTGGTCACACCCAGCGTCATCTCAAAATCGTCGGAGTTCATGCCGTCCTTCGTCGTGCCATCCGCCAGCGTTCCGGCAAAGGAGACGTGAATCTTGTCCCCTTCCGCCACCGTGCCCTCGGTCACGGTCTCATAGGTCGCCGCCTCCTCCAGCCGTGACTGGATCTCCGCCTCCACATCCTCATCGTCGATTTCCACCTTCGGCGTCGACGTGGTGTAGACATCGTAGTTCGGCAGCGTCACATAGGTGCTCAGGTCCAGGTCCGCATAGGGCAGCGCCAGCGGCGTGTCAGCCGGCGGCGCCTCCGGTTCCTCGTCCTCCTTGCCGCAGCCGGACAGGAGCAGCAAGGTCGCAACCATCGCCAGGGCCAGCGCCACGGCCAACCCCTTTTTCAGCATCGATTTCATCTTCATCTGTCGGTATCCCCCTTTCGTCGGCCCCGCAGCATCCCGCCGAGCCTCCGTCATCCTGCCCGCCCGCGTTCTGCCAGCCGTCAGCAGGCCCCGTTCCCGCCGCAGCGGGTTTCTCCGCAAAAGATCCCTCCGCCTCGGATTTTTCTCCGTCAGCCGATTCTCCGTAGCGAGTTTTCGTCGCAAAAGATCCCCCCGCCGGAGGTTCCTCCTCGTCGACCGTTTGCGTCGTAGCGAGTTTTCTCCGCAAAAGACCTCTCCGCCGGAGATTTCTCCTCGTCAACCGCGTTCGTCACAGCGGGCCGCTTCGCAAAAGATCTCCTCCCGGGCGATTCGGCCGCGCGGGTTTTTCTTCTATAGAAAGTGTTTCAAAATGCGCTCCGCCCCAGGCATTCCCCGCGGGAGGCCCCTCCGCCTCAGGCGCGTCCCAGCGCGAAGGCCTTCAAATTCATCTCCAGGTACCTGGCCGGCACGCAGGCCGTGATGGCCTCTCGCCACGCCGCCTCCGCGATATCCGGAAAGTGGCGGGACAGCCTGCCCATCAAGACCAGGTTCACCGCCTTGGCGCTCCCCGCTTCCTCCGCCAGGGCGAGCGCCTCGACGGCATCCACCCTGACGCCGCGCGCCTCCATCTTCTCGATGAGATCGGCCGGGTAGGCCATGGCGCCGGTGATGACGGGCATGGGGTCCGTCTCGTGCAGGTTCGTGATCAGCAGACCGTCCGGCTTCAGATAGCGGAGCCAGCGGGCACCCTCCAGCTTCTCAAAGGAGAGAATGTAGTCCGCGCCGCCCTCGTCGATGATGGGCGCGTAGACGCGGCGCCCGAAGCGCACATAGGTCACCACGCTGCCGCCGCGCTGGCTCATGCCGTGGACCTCCGAGACCTTGACATCGTATCCCTCGGCCACCAGGAGGTGCCCCAGAATCTTGCTCGCGAGCAGCGTACCCTGGCCGCCCACGCCCACGATCATGATGTTGGTCGTCCGGTCCTCAGGCCGCACGGCCTTCCCGTTTCCTTCCATCCGGTCCGCCTCCTATTCTCCGAGCGCCCCGAAGGCGCACAGCTGCCTGCAGACCCCGCAGCCCACGCAGGTGGTGTGGTCGATGACGGCCTTGCCCTGCCGCAGGCTGATGGCTGGGCAGCCGATGCGCATGCACGCATGGCAGCCCTTGCACCGCTGCGGATCGACATGCAGGGGCGGCTGCGGCTTGACCTGCTTCAGCAGGACGCAGGGGCGGCGGCTGATGATGACCGACGGGGCCTCCGCCGCCAGCTCCTCGCGCAGGACCTCGTCGCAGGCCGTGAGGTCGTAGGGGTCGACCACGCGCACGCGCTCGATGCCCATGGCGCGGCAGAGTGCCTCCAGGTCGATGCGGCCCGCCGGCGCCCCCTTGATGTCGTAGCCGGTGGTGGGGTTCTGCTGGTGCCCCGTCATGCCGGTGATGGCGTTGTCCAGGATGATGACCGTGGAGTTGGAGCGGTTGTAGGCGATGTCGGCCAGTCCCGTCATCCCGGAGTGTGCGAAGGTGGAGTCCCCGATCACGCAGACGGTGCGGCGCTCCGCCTCCCGTCCCAGCGCCTTGTTGAAGCCGTGCAGCCCGCTGACGGAGGCGCCCATGCAGAGGGTCATGTCGATGGCCGACAGGGGTGGCGCTGCGCCCAGCGTATAACAACCGATATCGCCCATCACCGTCACCTTTTGCTTCGCGAGGGTGTAGAACAGACCCCGATGCGGGCAGCCCGCACACATGACCGGCGGCCGCTCCGGGATCGGCTCGTCGAGGGAGGGACCCGGCTGCGGCGCCCGGCCGAGGCGTGAGGCGATGAGATTTTGCGAAAACTCCCCCACCGCGGGCAGGAGGGATTTTCCTTCGACGCGAAGTCCCAGCTCGCGGCAGTGGCCCTCGATGAAGGGGTCCAGCTCCTCCACCACGACCAGACGGTCGACGCGCGCGGCGAAGTCGCGAAGCAGGGCGTCCGGCAGGGGCCAGACCATGCCGAGTTTCAGCACGGACACCGCCTCTCCCAGGGCCTCCCGCACATACTGGTAGCAGGTCGAGGAGGTGATGATGCCGAGGGATGTGTCGCCCATCTCCATGCGGTTCAGCTCGCTCGTCTCGGCGAACGCCGCCAGGTCGAGGAGCCGCTGCTCCACCAGGGGATGGCGCCTGCGGGCATAGCCGGGCAGCATGATGTACTTGGCGTTATCCTTTTCGTACGGCTTTCGCGGCGGCACGGCGCGGGGGCCCGTCTCCACCACGCTCTGGGAGTGCGCGATGCGGGTGCAGAGCTTCAGCAGGACCGGCGTATCGAAGCGCTCCGAGAGGTCCATGGCGAGCCTGGCGTAGGCGAGGCACTCGGCGGAGTCCGCGGGTTCGAGCATCGGCAGCTTGGCGGCCCTGGCGTAGTGGCGCGAGTCCTGCTCGTTCTGGGAGGAGTGCATGGCCGGGTCGTCGGCGACGGCGATGACGATGCCGCCCCGCACGCCCGTGTAGGACATGGTGAAGAGCGGGTCTGCCGCCACATTGAGGCCCACGTGCTTCATGGCCGCGAAACTGCGGCGGCCGGCCAGCGAGGCGCCGAAAACCACCTCGACGGCCACCTTTTCGTTGGGTGCCCATTCGCAGTACATCTCGTCGTAGGTGGCGCAGGCCTCCGTGATCTCCGTGCTGGGGGTGCCGGGGTAGCTGGACACCACCTCGCAGCCCGCCTCGTACAGGCCGCGGGCCACGGCGGCGTTGCCGAGCATCAATTCTCTCATAGTCTTGTATACCTGT
>CAZDUM010000004.1:4840-6997 GCA_964508645.1 uncultured Oscillospiraceae bacterium
GCGTCTCCATTCTACCATGCGGGGCGGCGCGTTGTAAACAGAAATCTGCGGATGGGATGAGGATGGGGCCGGAGACGATGCGTGACGGGGGTGCAGAGGGAGTGACGGGCAGCCGCGGAGGAGCTGACAATACGGGCAATCGGCAGCGGCGACCGGTGCGGCGGCGGCTGCCCGGTGACGACGCGCGCCGACGGCGCGGGGGACAGCCGAGGTATACGGCTCGAAGGTGCGGCGATGATGCCGGTCGGCGCCATGGGGTCGGTGGGCGCGGAAGGAGCTTTCCGAATATTTTGAATATTCTTGACTTTTTAGGTGCCGTGCGCTACAGTATAGGGCGGAAACAGCGCGGCACGGGCGTCGGAAGGCGGCGCGAAATCGAGGCTCGCAGCGGGTCAAACGACCGCAGCACATAGCGGTGCGAGGTCGAGGTCCGCGGGGACGGACGGCCGCGCCGCGCCGAGGGTGTATCCCGCCGCAGCGCGCCGGATAATGGAGGAAATGCATCATGCCGATCACAGAACTGCTTGAGAGAAACAGCCGGGACCTGGGCGACAGGGTCTGCCTGGTGGAGGTCAACCCGGAGCGGCCGGAATCCCGGCGCGTCACATGGCGGGAGTATGAGCTCATCGAGTCCACCTCCCCTTCCTACTACCGCAACGAGATCACCTGGCAGGTCTTCGACGAGAAGGCGAACCGCTTCGCCAACCTCCTTTTAAAGAGCGGCATCAAGAAGGGCGACAAGGTGGCCATCCTTTTGATGAACTGCCTGGAATGGCTGCCCATCTACTTCGGCATCCTGAAGACGGGGGCGCTGGCCGTGCCGCTTAACTTCCGCTACACCTCCGAGGAGATCCAGTACTGCGTGGAAAAGGCCGATGTCGATGTGCTGGTCTTCGGCCCGGAGTTCATCGGGCGCGTGGAGGCCATCTCCGACACGCTCTGCCAGGGGCGCCTCCTTTACTTCGTCGGCGAGAACTGCCCGTCCTTCGCGGAGGATTACAACAGCGAGACATCGAACTGCTCCAGCATGAAACCGAACATCACCCTGCTCGATACGGATGATGCCGCCATATACTTTTCCTCCGGCACGACGGGTTTTCCGAAGGCCATCCTGCACAACCATGAGAGCCTGATGCACGCCTGCATCGTGGAGCAGAAGCATCACGGCCAGGGCCCGGACGATGTGTTCCTCTGCATCCCGCCCCTCTACCACACCGGCGCGAAGATGCACTGGTTCGGCTCCCTGATCAGCGGCAGCAAGGCGGTCCTGCTGAAGGGCACGACCCCGAAGACCATCCTGGAGACCGTCTCGCGGGAGCGCTGCACCATCGTCTGGCTGCTGGTCCCCTGGGCGCAGGATATTCTGACGGCGCTCGACGCGGGAGAGCTGTCCCTCGACGACTATGACCTGTCGCAGTGGCGCCTGATGCACATCGGGGCGCAGCCGGTGCCGCAGAGCCTGATCCACCGCTGGCTGCAGTATTTCCCGCAGCATCAGTACGACACGAACTACGGCCTCTCCGAATCCATCGGGCCGGGCTGCGTGCATCTGGGTGTGGAAAATATCCATAAGGTCGGCGCCATCGGCGTCGCGGGCTATGGCTGGGAGACGAAGATCGTAGATGATACCTTTGAAAGGGTCCCGCGGGGACAGGTGGGGGAGCTCGCCGTCAAGGGGCCGGGCGTCATGACCTGCTACTACCACGACGAGGAGGCGACGGCGGCCGTGCTGCGCGGGGAACACAACGAGTGGCTCCTCACCGGCGACATGGCGCAGGAGGATGCGGACGGCTTCATCTGGCTGGTGGACCGCCGCAAGGATGTCATCATCTCCGGCGGCGAGAACATCTACCCCGTGCAGATAGAGGATTTTCTGAGTACCAATCCCAAGATCAAGGATGTGGCCGTCATCGGCCTGCCGGACCAGCGCCTGGGCGAGGCGGTGGCCGCCATCATCGAACTGGTGCCGGGCGCCTCCTGCAGTGCCGAGGATATAGACGAATTTTGCCGGGAACTGCCGCGCTACAAGCGGCCGCGCCACATCATATTCGCGGATGTGCCGCGCAACCCCACGGGTAAGATCGAGAAGCCCAAACTCCGGGAGATGTACGGCGCAGCCGGACTGGTGGCGCGGCAGAACCGCGCGTAGACGCTGCG
>CAZDUM010000004.1:7097-14770 GCA_964508645.1 uncultured Oscillospiraceae bacterium
GGGGCGCTCTACTGCACCGCCGCCTTGGCCGTCTCGCAGAGCTTGCTGAAGGCGGGCGCGTCGTAGATCGCCATCTCGGAGAGCATCTTGCGGTTGATCTGGATACCGCTCTTTTTCAGACCGTTCATGAGCTGGCTGTAGCTGATGCCGTTCGTCCGTGCGGCGGCGTTGATGCGGGCGATCCACATCTGCCTGTACTGACGCTTCTTCAGCTTACGGCCGGCGTAGGCGGCGCTAAGACCGCGCATCACCGCGGTGTTGGCGGCTCTGTATGTCTTGCTCTTGGCACCGTAATACCCCTTGGCCTGCTTCAGAACCTTTTTATGTCTCTTGTGTGCATTGACACCTTTTTTCACTCTTGCCATCTCTGCTTACCTCCTCACCGCTATTTCGCCATCGAGCGCAACATTCTCTTCTGGTCCGCGCTGGTCAGAACCGTCGCCTTGCGCAGCCCCCGCTTGCGCTTGGGTGTCTTCTTTGTAAGGATATGGCTCTTGTATGCCTTGTTTCTCTTGATCTTGCCGGAACCGGTCAAGTGCAGCCTCTTGCAGGCGCCCCGGTGGGATTTCATCTTGTTTTTTGCCATGATGCTTTCCTCCTATATCAACTGGCCTGTAACTTATTTGTCCGGGCGCGGTCCCAGGACCATGGTCAGGCTCCGCCCCTCGAAGAGTGGCTTCTTCTCCACGACGCCCACGTCCGCCACGCTGTCCGCGAAGGTTTTCATGACCGCCACGCCCTTGTCCTTGTAATCCCGCTCGCGGCCACGAAACCGCAGGCTCACCTTGACCTTGTCACCATCCTTCAGGAATTTGGACGCCGTGTTCGCCTTCACCTGTATATCGTGCTCATCGATAAAAGTGCTCAGGCGGATTTCCTTCACCTGCGTCGTCTTCTGCTTCTTGCGCGCTTCCTTTTCGCGCTTTTGCAACTCGTAACGGTACTTTCCATAGTCCAGAATCTTGCAGACCGGAGGCTTGGCGTTCGGTGAGATGTTCACCAGGTCGAGCTTCCTCTCCGCGGCCAGCTCCAGGGCCTTCTCCGTCGGCATGATGCCCAGCATCGTCCCGTCGGTATCGATGACCCGGACCTCTCTATCACGGATTTCCTCGTTGATGAGATTTTCCTTACTAATGACTCAGCACCTCCCAAAGTGTTTCCTGCCGGGTGGCAGGCCGTGCGGCCCGCCCGTGGCTCCCATAAAAAAAGCGGACACCGAAAAAGCTCCGCCAAGGCGCATGCGCGCCCGTGTTTCCTATCGACCCGTGCCGGCGACGAAGGCCCCACAGGTGAGAAGCGGATACTTCTTCTTCGTTACCGGAACACTATACACCGAAGCGCCCCGGCCTGTCAAGGCCCTTTCGGGCCGTTTTCGGGGTGTTCGGCGGCTTTTTTTTGCAGAACAGGCGTTTACTTTTTGTTCGCTTTATGCTATACTGCCCTGCGTAGTCCGAAGTGAAACCCGTCAGGCGCGAGGCGCCCTGAGACCCCCTCAGAGAAAGGATCGTTTTCCATGAATCAACTCACAGACAGGCAGCGCCGCATTTTGGAATACATGCAGGAGACGATCCGGACCAAGGGCTATCCTCCCACCGTGCGGGAGACCTGCGCCGCCATCGGTATCAAATCCACCTCGACCGCGCACAAGGATATCGAGAGCCTGGTCCGCCAGGGCTACCTCCGCAAGGACCCGGCCAAGCCGCGGGCGCTCATGGTGGTGGACCCCGCCGCCGGGCGCGCGGGTCGCGGCAGCGAGACGACGCAGACCGCCATGCCGGAGACGGAAAAACGGATGCCGCAGACAGCCCTGCGGGAGGACGGCACGGAGCGCATCGATGTCGTGGACATCCCCGTCATCGGACAGGTGGCCGCCGGCGTGCCCATCACGGCCGAACAGAACATCGAGGGATATTTCCCCATCGCCGCCCAGTACATCAGAGGCGGCACGCATTTCATGCTCCGCGTCAAGGGGGAGAGCATGATCGAGGCCGGCATCATGGACGGCGACCTGATCCTCGTCGAGGAGCAGGAAACCGCCGAAAACGGCCAGATCGTCGTGGCCATGATCGACGGTTTCGAGACGGAAGCTACCGTCAAGACCTTCTATAACGAGGGAACGCATATTCGCCTGCAGCCGGAGAACCAGGCCATGAGCCCGATCCTCGTCAAAGATGTGAAGATTCGCGGCCGCGTCAAGGGTGTGTTCCGCTATTTCAACTGATTCGGCTCCAGCTTCTGATTCTGATTTTGACTCTTTCTGATTCTGACGCAAATCCAATCGCTGATCCCAGCCCTGTCTTTGTCCTGTCTTTCGTTTGGATGCAGCTTTAGATGCCGGTGCGGGTTCAGGTTCAAATTGCATGCGGGGTTTACTTCTCCGCTTTCCAGGTCTTGAGCCAGCGTTCCTTTCCCATGTGGTGCAGGCAGAGCAGGCCGCGGACCGCCCAGTCCAGCGCCATCGGAATCCATACGCCGTACAGTCCCATGCCGAATCCCTTGACCAGCACGGCGGCCAGCGTGATGCGGACCACCCACATGCCGATGACGGAGATGTAGAACGGCCATTTGGTATCGCCCGCGCCGCGGAATGCGCCGGAGGCCACGGTCGCTATCGCCGAGAGCGGCTCCACGAACGCCTCGATCCGCAGGACAGAGGCGCCCATCTCGATGACCGCCGCATCCCGGATGAAGATGCGGATCAGGTACGGGGCGAACACGAACAGCACGACGCTCGTGCATACCATCATCACCAGGCTGTACCAGACGCTCTTCTTCGCGTAGGTGACGGCGAGCTCCTTGTCCCCTGCGCCGAGGGCCTGCGCCACCAGCGTCGTGGCGGCCAGACTGAATCCGAACACGGGCATGTAGCAGATGGACTCCGCGGAGTTTGCCAGGTGGTGCGCCGAGAGCGCCACGTTGCCGATGCCGGTGACGAGGCTCGTGACGATGATCTGCCCGGAGGAAAGGACGACCCGCTCCAGGATCGCGGGCACGGCCAGCGAGGTCACACTGCGCAGGATTTTGAAGTTCGGGGCGAAATGGTCCTTTGGCGTGATCGCCACGATGGATTTCTTGTTGAACAGCGCCAGAAGCATCAGCGTGCCGGACACCGCGAAGGAGCCGGCCGTACCGATGGCGGCGCCCTCCACGCCCAGGCCCGCACCCCAGACGCGCACCGCCACGCCCAGTATGTGCAGCGTGCGCGAGGGGTAGATGAACAGGAAATTCAGCACGATGTTGATCAGGTTGTTGATGAGGTTCAAAACCATGGGCAGGCGGGTATCGCCCGTGCCGCGGACGATGGCGCCGCCCACGGCGAGGAACACGCTGAACAGCTTCGTGCTGCCCACGATGAACAGGTAGTTCCTGGCGGAGTCCCGGATGGCCGCGTCGGCCCCCATCCAGTCGGCCAGGTGCGGCGCGAGTATCAGCTCCACGATCCCCGTGATGGCGAGGCCGAGGATGACCATGGACAGGATGGACTGGCGGATCACCTCGCGCGCTTGCTCCAGCCGCCCCTCCCCGATGAACTTCGAGACGAGGACCGAAAAGCCGACGCCGACGCCGCCGATGAACCCGTCAATCAGCCAGATGATCGAGGTGTTGACGGCGATGGCGGAGGTGGCGTTCACGCCGATGGAGCCGACCATCGCCGTATCCACATAGCTGACGATCGTCATCAGGACCTGTTCCACGATGGTGGGCCAGGCCAGGAGGAAGATCATGCGGCCCGGCGAGATGGACTTGTCGAGCAGGTTTAACTGTTTTGCCACATTACACCTCTACCAGGCCTACTGGCGAATCCAGCTCCACATGCTGCACAGCTCCCTGGCGGTGCGGGCCGTAAAGCGCACGGTGTTGGCGTCGATCTGCTCCACCTCCGGGTGCGCCAGCGAATTGCGGATGGTCTGATGGTTGACCAGGCAGGCGATCACTTCGTAGGGCGCCGACGTCACAGGCTGGATGCTCTCGAGATCGGCCAGCGCCAGCGTCGTCTCCTTGCGGATGGCGTCGATGGCGTCCAGCGGGTGCATGTTGAAGGTCGAGCCGCCACGACATTCCTTGACCGCCACCGTGTGAATGGTGGGTACCTCCTCCTTCGCCCGGCGGCAGATGCCGGCATCTCCGGTGATCAAAAGCGCCGGGACACCCTGCTCGGCGGCGAACAGCCGGTTCATGGTGAACTCGGACGCGAGCTTCCCGTTGATCCGGATCCAGCGAACGGTTGTATTGCTGGTGGTATGGGCGAGCGGGTTTTCATCGCTGCCGCCCGGCGCATGGTAGCCGATGAACAGCGCCCCCGCGTACTTCTCGTCGACGCCCGCCATCATGCCGCCCGGATGATTGGCCCATCCGCGCATCAGCTTCGTGCCACGCGGTAAAAGATCATGTTTGATGTTTCTGGCGCTGTCGTGGGCATCCCGGACCACCACGTCGTGACCGGCCGCCAGGATCGCCTCGCAGGCCGCGCCCACCTCCAGGCTCATCTGCCGCGACGCCTCCTCATAGCCCAGCGCGCCCCGTTGCGTCTCCTCCCAGGACGTCACATCCGTCACGCCCTCGATATCCGCACTGATGAAAAACAGCTTTTTCTCCATGATCCTCACGCCTCCCTTTCCATACATACCCGCGCCCTGCGGGCCCATACCGGCGGTCACGCAGGCGCATGGCCTGCCGTCGTCACGCCTATTATGCCTCATCTGCCGGATTCCCGCAACCCCCGCACCGCGCAAAAAAGGCCGCCGCATTGTACAAAAAATGATTCCCTCGCGATGCGGGCGGCTACGGCGGCATGGGGGACCAAAGCGGCTGCTGGGCGACTGATGAGAGAGTTTCCGGTGCGGGCCGGCCGCGTGTACGTCAGAAAAGTCGGAGCCGCCGGCGTGATGTCCGGCGATGTGAAACCGGCCGATTCGGAGAAGACAAGGTGCGGCCTATCGCCTACCGATGCGCGCCGGCAGCGCGATGCCAATACGCTGCCCACAGATATGGAGCCGGCCGATGACGTTTCAACTGGCCGCGTGAACCGAAGGCCGCCGAGGCGGGCCGGCCGCGTGTGGAGCGGTATGTTTTACGACATTCATAAAATACGGTGCGCCCGCCGGCGCACCGCACTGCAATTCCTTCCTATAGGTTATATATCTTCACCGCCTCTTCAGGGCTGCAGGTCGCAGAGGGTGCCCAGAAAGACGGGCAGATTCGTCTCCGTATCCAGGATGCCGAAGATGAACGGTCGATCCAGGCGGACGGTCTCCTCCTCGACGAAGGCACCTTGCGTCGCCACCGCCACATCCGTGACGGCCGCCGCCCTGGTGCCCGCCGTATCCACCTCGATGTGCGTCTTTTGCAAAACCTTCGAGACGAACAGGTTCCCCCCTGCGGCCTGCCCCATACCGCTGAGATCTGCTGTGTCCGCTTCGAAGAGATCGTGCAGGCCCATGCTCTGCAATATCTCCGTCATCTCGGCGTCCCAGTCGAACGAGAAACGGGGCAGCGCCGCATGAACGCTGATATCCGTGCGGGCCTGCGCGAGCAGGGTCGAGAGCGCCGGCCCTGTCAGGGAAGCCGCCGCACGGTCGAGGCTCACACCCTCCTGGGGCAGCAGGGCGAGGAAGCTGTAACGGCCGCCCTTATAGGGCTTTAGAAATCCGCGAACGCTATCGTTTTCCAGATAGGTGCTCTCCTGGCTGAACATGAGGTCCGCCTGCTGCTCCTCGCCGCTCAGCGCTGTGAAAACATCGGTCTTCACGCTGTATTCATCATAGGGCATCGCCCACTCGGCATCGAAGCAGACGGCATTCAGAAGATGCATGACATCGCTTGGGTCTATCTCCTGCAGGATTGTATCGATCATGCCATCCGTGGCCTCCCGGCACCAGGCATTGATATCCTCCACCGTCTGCGCATCGAAGGCGGCGCTAAATACCTGCGCCCCGAAATTTTCGGACACGGCGTCGAGAAACGCGGGTTCCACCGTCAGCGCGTCCGCCTCATCCCGCACCCAGACGGAATTGGCGATCTTCAGGGGCGCTTTCTCTCCATCCGCCTGGCCCATCACATCCGCCTGATAACCGGCGAGATAGGCCGTCAGGGTTTCGCGCGTCTGTCCATCCATCATCGCCTCGAACTCCGCCAGCGTGTTTCCCTCGGCGCCCTGCTCCGTCATATCGAGCGCCAGAAGCAGCGAAAGAGGCGAGACGAGCAGATTGTCCTCCCCGCTCTCCGCCTGGCAGCTCTGAAACAGCGTGCAGGCCGCATCCAGCACGGCATCCCTGGCCGCAGTCCTTTCCGCCTGCGTCAGATCGCTGCCTGCCTCCGCCGTGAGAGCCGGCAGGGCGGTGCCCGTGAAGTCGCCGGTCAGCTCCTCGGTCGACGCACTCCACACCTCGTTCGTGCCTGCCTCCGGTTCCCGGCCCGTCCCGACGGATTGGTTCTGGCTGGTCACGGGCTCCTGTCCGCCGCGCAGGCAGATGTTCTCGCCTTCCGGCCCGTTCACCGAGGCGGGTGATATGCCGCTGTTATCCTCGTGCCCGCCGATCACATCCCGCAGTATGCCGCTGCTGCCGACGCCGATGCCCACGGCCAGCACCGCGACCGCGACCGTAGCCGTGATCTGCCGCATCCGCCTTTTTCTCTTCCTGATCGCATCGTCGCGCTTCCGGTATACATCCTCCAGAAAATCCTCGTTACTCTTCATCTGCTCACCCCTCCTCGGACATGCGCCGGCCCTGCGGCTCCTGCCTCCGCTGCGCTACCCGTACCGGTGTTAACGGCACACGCCGCGCGCCTTTTACATCTCCCGCGCGTTCCACGGTTCTCATGCACCCCGCGCCCCCTGCGCGCGCCGGACTTCCTGCGCATTTTCCACCTGCTGCGTGTTCTGGACCTCTCGCGCGCTCTGCGGCTCCCTCGCGACCTTCACCGGCGCCTTCGCGCCCTCCTCCTGCATCTGCTGCATCGCCTTGCGCAGCGCATTTTTCCCCCTGTAGGCCAGGTTTTCCACCTGCTTCCGGCTCTTTCCCATGACCCTCGCGCACGCCTCCACCGGCAGATCCTCGAAATAGAGGAGTGTCAGCGCCTCGCGGTAATCCGCATGCAGGCCGGCCATGGCCTTTTGCAACATCGCCTTTTCCTCCGCCTCGAGCACGGCAGCCTCCGTCCGGCTCCCCGGGCCGGCTTCCCCCTCTCCGCCATCCGCCAAGAGCTGACCCGGCACATCCGCCCCCTGCAGGATGTCCAGATCGGCGGCGAGGCCGTAGGGCTGCGTCCGCGCGTGCTTTCGTATGTGGCTGACCGCCTTGTTTCGCCCGATGGTGAAGAGCCAGGTTTTCAGGCTGCACGAAAACCGGTACCGCTTAGGATGCAGCAGCACCTCGACGAATACATCCTCCGCCAGGTCCTCGGCCTGATCGGTATCTCCGATGAACCGGCACAGGAACCGTATGAGGCTCTCGCGGTAGGCCTCCACGATCTCCGCAAAGGCCTCCATATCGCCGTCCAGAAAGCGGCGATAGCGGCTGTCATCCTCCCCCATGTTTCCTCCTTCTGCATGGATTAGTCGCGGCAGCGGGCGAAAACACTCACCTGCCGCCATGGGTTTTTTCTTGCCACGGCACGATGGAGATGCTATGATGCAGTCGAGACATCGCAAAGGCTGCGCGGACAGTATCGGC
>CAZDUM010000004.1:14870-35160 GCA_964508645.1 uncultured Oscillospiraceae bacterium
CCCCGGCCGAAGGCAGCGCCCCCGCAAAGGACAGACCGACAAAGGGAGCGTCTGCCAAACGCAGGGACAAACGGGTGCGCAAGCCGGCGGCCTGGCTCTACTACCCGCTCTGCCTGCTCGCCGCGCTGCTTGTCCGTCTCTTTCTGCGGGCGCGCTTCGATCTCGATGCGATCCGCGGTCTGAAAGGACCGGCCCTCATCCTCTGCCCGCACATCTCCAACCTGGACTTCATCCTCGTGGCGGCCGCCCTGCTGCCGCACAGGCCCACCTTCGTCGTGAGCGAACACTTCCTGGCCAAGCCCCTGGTCGGCTGGTTCCTGCGCCGGATGGCCGTCATCCCCAAGAAGATGTACAGCGCCGATGTGCGCACGGTTCGCGCCATCCTGCGCGCACGGGCGCAGGGCCGGATCGTCGTGCTGTTTCCGGAGGGACGTCTCCCCTGCGTGGGGCATTCCGTCAACCTGACGGAGGGCACCGCGCAGCTGGTCAAGAAGCTGGGCGTGGATGTCTACACCATCACCGGTAACGGCGCCTATCTGACGCTGCCCAAGTGGGGAAAGAGCGGCTTTCGCCTCGGCCGCATCCGGGTTGAGGCCGCCAGGCTGTTCGATGGAGCGGACCTCGGCGCGATGCCGCTCGGCGCGGTGCAGGCGGCGCTGGAGGCGGCTTTGTACCACGACGAGGATGCGGTGGCGCGCGCGTGGCAGGTACCGTTTCACAGTCCGGCGATCGCCAAGGGTCTGGACGGCGTACTGTACCGCTGCCCGGTCTGCCGGCAGAATTTCACCATGCAGACGGGCGGCGACCTGCCGGGGGACACCATCCGCTGCACCGCCTGCGGCTTTTCGGCCAGGCTGGACAACCGCTACCGCCTGCAGGGAGGTCCCTTTTCCTCCATAAACCAGTGGTACCTGTGGCAGCTCGCGGAAATCGACCTGGAGCAGCCGCTGGCATGCGATGCAGACGTGGCGGCCGTCGGCCCAAGCGGTCTGATGGTCAAGGATGCGGGCCATGCGCATCTATACATGGACAGGGAGCTGATCCGCGTGCAGGGCACGGTATTCGGGCAGCCTGTCGCCTTCTCGCAGCGCACGGCGGGTCTGGCCTTTCCGGCGGCGGTGGGCAGGCATTTCGACCTGTATCACGAGCAGGTCCTGTACCATTTCCGTCCGCTCCCGGACCCGCGGGCCAGCTTCCTGTGGGTCTGCTACCTGGACAGGCTGAACGGCAACATCAGGGACGCAGGCGCCTCGCCCGCGCACGAAGATAGCTGCGATAGGTCATAAGGCCGAACCGGCCGCTGCCCCGCCAGTACAGGAGGCAGCCTACCGCCACATCGGCGAGGGCAAGGCCATATAGGATCATGCGTTCCATCTGTTACCTCTCTCTGTGCCCGGAGCGCCCGGATACGCCGCAGGGCATGGGGTCCCTACTGTTCCTTTTCCTTTAGGATATCGCGAATCTCGGTGAGAAGCTGCACATCTGCAGGCGGTGCAGGCGGTTCCTCCACGACGGGCTCCGGCGCGGGCTCAGATGCCGGTTTGCGCTTGAGCATGTTGAGGAGCTTGATGATGGTGAAGAGCACCAGTGCCGTCAGCAGGAAGGTGATGATCGCCTGGATGAAGTTGCCGACCATCAGCTTCGAATCGCCCACCGTGATGGCGATGCCGCTGAAGTCGAGGCCGCCCATGATGATGCCCAGAAGCGGCGTGATGACATCCGCAACCAGGGAGTTGACGATGGCGGTGAAGGCGCCGCCGATGATGATACCGACGGCCATGCTCATCACATCGCCCTTGGCGATGAAATCCTTGAACTCAGAAAAGAACTTTTTCATTTGTGTCGATCTCCTTTTTCGTGAAATATTGCGGCGGGCCCGGGGGGATAGCCCAGCGCCAAAAGCTCTGCGGCGACGCGCGGCCAGGGCAGCCCCACCACATTGTCGTAATCGCCTTCGATGCGGTCGATGTAGGGGCCGAACGCACCCTGGATAGCATAGCCTCCGGCCTTATCGTAGGGCTCGCCGGTGTCCAGATAGGCCGCGAGCGCCTCGTCGCTGAAGGGGCGGACATACACCCTGGTCACCTCGCAGAAGGTCCTCGCGCCCGTCAGGCCCGCCTGCACCAGCGCCACGCCCGTCGCGACCTGATGGACATCGCCCCGCAGCGCCGTGAGCATGCGCCAGGCGTCCCCCCTGTCCTTCGGTTTTCCCATGATCTCGCCGCGGCAGAATACGATCGTGTCGGCCGCCAGGATGAGTGTGGGGGTGGGCTTCGCCGGAGAGACTGGCACGGCCGAGGGCGCCGATGCGGCCGGGAACGTCGGTGCGGCCTCAGCATCTACCCGCGCCGGCGCCTCGGCGAGGATGCGCTTCTCCGCGGCCCGCGCCTTCTTGAGGGCCAGAAAGAGGACCGTATCCCGCATGCCGCAGATGTACGGCAGGCTCTCGTCCACATCCACCGGCATCACTTCGGGATCATAGCCGCCCCGGCGCATAATCTCCAGGCGGCGCGGCGAGCCGGACGCCAGAATGAGCCTTCCCATGCCTATCCTCCTTCCGCGAACCTGTCCCCATTGTATCATGTTTTCAGGCGCTTGGATAGATATTTTTCCCCATAAACGAAGACGCCGGCCGTGCCTATCCAAGCCAGACCGACGTCTTCCTGGTCGGAGTGCGGAGGTTTGAACTCCGGGCCTCTTCGTCCCTAACGAAGCGCGCTACCAAACTGCGCCACACCCCGACAAACCGAGGGGAGGGCCCCTCAGCGTTTACCATTATGCACGATTTGCCCGATGCTGTCAAGCCCTTCTCGAGGCAGCGGAGCGAGGAAAATTATGGAACATCATGCCATTTTCCCCGCCCCGTCGGATTTTCCCGCCTACAGATCGGCCTCCAGGAAAGCCTGGTACCCGCGCACGGCCTCATGGATGTCCGCCTTGCTGGCCACCTCCATGGGGGCGTGCATGCACAGGAGCGCCAGACCGCTGTCGATGACCTCCATGCCGTAGCGCGCTGTCACCCAGGCGATGGTCCCGCCGCCGCCGGCGTCCACCTTGCCCATCTCCGCGAGCTGGAAGGCGATGTGCTTCTCATCCAGCACCCGGCGCAGCGCCGCCATGTATTCGGGGTTCGCATCGCTGGAACCGCCCTTGCCGCGGGAACCGGTATACTTGTTGAACACCAGCCCCTTGCCGAGGTAGGCCGCATTCCTCTTCTCGAAGACATCCTGATAGAGCGGATCGTAGCCCGCGCTCACATCGGAGGACAGCATCTTGGAATGCTGCAGGCAGCGGCGCACCGCCAGCGGGGAAGGATGTCCGGCCAGCGTCAGCATCTCCGCCGTCATGTTCTCGAAGAATCGGCTCTGCATGCCGCTCGCGCCGTAGCTGCCGATCTCCTCCTTGTCCACCACGATGAGGCAGGATGTCGTCTCGGGCGTATCCGCAAGCCGCAGCATGGCCATCAGAGAGGTGAAGGCGCAGATGCGGTCATCGTGCCCGTAGGCAAGAACCATGCTCCTGTCGATGCCCAGCTCGCGCGCCTTGCCGGCCGGCACCACCTCCAGCTCTGCGGAGAGGAAGTCCTCCTCGCACATGCCGTACTTTTCCTGCAGGATCTGCAGCACGGCCGCCTTGACCCGCTCCTTGGGCTTGCCATCCTTGGCATCCTCGGTCCCCTCGGGTTCGGCCGCGCCCGTCAGGGGACGGCCGGCGATGAGCAGGTCGAGATCCTCTCCCTCTATGATGTCCTTGGCCTTTCGCTGCATCTGCTTATCTCCCAGATGCGGCAGAATATCGGTGATCGTGAAGACGGGGTCGTCCTCGTCCTCGCCGATGACCACCTGTACGACGCTGCCGTCCTTCTTCGCGACGACACCGTGCAGCGCCAGGGGAATGGTCACCCACTGGTAGTTCTTCACCCCGCCGTAGTACTGGGTATCCAGGTAGGCCAGACCGTCGGTCTCATACAGGGGGTTGGGTTTGATATCCAGACGCGGCGAGTCGATATGGGCGCCCAGGATGTGCATACCCGCCTCCGGGTCGCGCCGCCCGATGTGGTAAAGGATGACGGTCTTATCGTTATAGTTCGCATAGACCTTGTCGCCCGGTTTGAGGGTTCTCCCCTCCTCGATCGCCTCGGTCAGCGATGTGTAGCCCGCCTCGCGGGCCATCTCCACCGTCAGACGGGCCGACTCCCGCTCCGTCTTGGCGCGGTTCATCATGTCCATGTACTGGCGGACCGTCTTCTCCATCTCGGCGAGGTCCGCCTCCGTGTACAGTTCCCATACGGTTTTTTCGTTCATGTGTCTACCTCAAAAGTTCAGAAATCCAATCGTATCGCCCGATCGCCCGCCGCCTATTTGTCCTGCAGGGCCGCATGGGCCGCGGCCAGGCGGGCCACAGGCACCCGGAACGGTGAGCAGGAGACATAGTGCAGGCCGATGCGATGGCAGAACGCGATGGTCTTGGGATCGCCGCCGTGCTCGCCGCAGATGCCCAGCTTGATGCGGGGTCTCGTCTGCCGGCCGGCCACGCAGGCCATCTCCATCAGCTTGCCGACGCCCTCCTCATCGAGCACCTGGAACGGATCCTCGGGCAGGATGCCCTTCTCCACATAGGTCTTGATGAGCTTGCCCGTGTCGTCCCGGGAGAACCCGAAGGTCATCTGCGTCAGGTCGTTGGTGCCGAAGGAGAAAAATTCCGCCTCCTTGGCGATCTCGCCGGCCGTCAGGGCCGCCCGCGGCGTCTCCACCATCGAACCCACCAGGTAGTTCAGCTTGACGCCGGCCTCGCGGATGCAGCGGTCGGCCGTCTCCACCACGGTCTTCTTGACATTCTGCATCTCCGCCAGCGAGCCGACGAGCGGAATCATGATCTCCGGCATGATGTCCAGACCCTTTTCCGCCTTCACCTCCAGCGCGGCCATGATGATGGCCTCCGTCTGCATGACGGCGATCTCCGGATAGGTGACGGCCAGCCTGCAGCCCCGGTGCCCCAGCATCGGGTTCATCTCGTGCAGCTCGCCGATCTTCGCCTCCAGCCGCTCCGTGCTGATGTCCATCAGGGCCGCCAGCTCCTCGATCTCCTCCTTTTCCTTGGGGAGGAACTCGTGCAGCGGCGGGTCCAGCAGCCGAATGGTCACGGGCAGCTCGCCCATGGTCTCAAACAGTCCCTTAAAATCGCCCTGCTGGTACGGCCTGAGCACGTTCAGGGCCTCGATGCGCTCCTCCTTGGTATCCGCCAGGATCATGCGGCGGATGGCCGGAATCCGCTCCTCGTCGAAGAACATGTGCTCCGTGCGGCAGAGGCCGATCCCCTCGGCACCGAAGGCCAGCGCCTGCTTGGCGTCGCGCGGATTGTCCGCATTGGCGCGCACCTTCAGCTCGCGGAACTCATCGGCCCACTCCATGATGGTGCCGAAATCGCCCGAGAGGGAGGGCTCGACGGTCCGGATCGCACCGGCGTAGACGAAGCCGTTGGCGCCGTCCAGGGAGAGAAAATCCCCCTCGCGGTAGACCGTCTCGCCGATCTTCATGGTCTTTTCCTCATCATCCACGAGGATGTCGGCGCAGCCGGCTATGCAGCATTTGCCCATGCCCCTGGCCACGACGGCCGCATGGGAGGTCATGCCGCCCCGCGCGGTGAGGATGCCCTCGGCCTTCACCATGCCGGCCAGGTCCTCCGGCGACGTCTCCTCTCGCACCAGCAGGGCCTTCCTGCCCTGCTGGGCCGCGCTGACGGCCTCCTCCGCTGTGAAGTATATCTGTCCGCTGGCCGCGCCCGGTGAGGCGGGCAGCCCCTTGGCGATGGGCTTGACCTTCGCCAGCTCCTGCGCGTCGAAGGTGGGGTGCAGCAGCTGCTCGACCTGCGCCGGCTCTATACGGGACACGGCGGTCTTCTTGTCGATGAGGCCCTCCTCGACCATGTCGACGGCGATCTTGACGGCGGCCTGCGCGGTCCGCTTCGCGTTGCGCGTCTGCAGCATGAACAGCTTGCCGCGCTCCACGGTGAACTCCATATCCTGGACATCCTTGTAGTGCTTTTCCAGCAGCTTGGCGATGCGCGCGAACTCCCGGTATGCCTGCGGGAATACGGTCTCCATCTCCTTGATATCCATCGGCGTGCGCACGCCGGCCACCACGTCCTCGCCCTGGGCGTTGACCAGAAATTCGCCGAAGATGCTGTCCGTGCCGTCCGAAGGGCTGCGGCTGAAGGCCACACCCGTGCCGGATGTCTCGCCCATATTGCCGAAGACCATGGTCTGCACATTGACGGCGGTGCCCAGGCTGTCGTCGATGCCGTTCAGCTTCCGGTAGAGGATCGCGCGCTCATTGTTCCAGGAACGGAACACCGCCCGGATGGAGGCCACGAGCTGCACCTTGGGGTCCTGCGGGAAGTCCTCGCCCGTCGCGCTGCGGACGAGCGCCTTGTAGCCGGCGATGACCTCCTCCAGGTCCTCCGCGCGCAGATCCATATCGAGGGTGACGCCCCGTTTCTTCTTCTGCCCATCAAAAATCTTGTCAAATTCGCTCTTGGGGATCTCCAGAACCACGTCGCCGAACATCTGGATGAAGCGCCGGTAGCTGTCCATGGCGAAGCGGCGATTCTCTGTCAGGGCCGCCAGGCCCTCCACCGTCTCGTCGTTGAGGCCCAGATTCAGAATGGTGTCCATCATGCCCGGCATGGAGATCACGGCGCCGGAGCGCACGGACAGGAGCAGGGGATTATCCCTGCCGCCGAACGTCTTGCCGGATACCTCCTCCACCTCCGCGAGCTTCTCATAGACGGCCTGCAGGATATCGTCGGCGATGGTGCAGTCTTCCTCGTAGTAGCGGTTGCAGGCCTCCGTGGTGATGGTAAAGCCGAAGGGCACGGGAAGGCCGATCCTGGTCATCTCCGCCAGATTGGCGCCTTTGCCGCCCAAAAGCTCGCGCATATCCTTGGAGCCCTCGTGAAAGAAATAGACGTACTGCTTCATGTTCTTCTCCATTTCTGTCTTCTCAAAAGACGTCTGCCCGGCTCCGCGCAGCCCGGTGGGGCGACGGAACCGGCCCGCTCCGACCCGCCGGTCAGAACGCGATCCTCTCCTCGATATAGGGCCGCACATCGGCAACCGGTATCCGAACCTGCTGCATGGTGTCGCGGTCGCGCACGGTCACCTGGCCGTCGCTCTCCGTATCGAAGTCTACGCAAATGCAGAATGGAGTTCCAATTTCGTCTTCTCTCCTATATCTCTTTCCGATTGAACCCGCTGCATCGTAGTCGACCATGAAGTGCTTGGAAAGCGCCTCATGGATCGGCTCTGCGATTGGTGATAATTTCTTGGAAAGGGGCAGAACGGCCGCCTTGTAGGGCGCCAGCGCCGGATGCAGTCCGAGGACCACCCGCGTGTCCGCCTTGCCGTCGGCGTCCGTCAATGTCTCCTCCCTGTATGCATCGATGAGGAACGCCAGTGCGACCCGGTCGGCCCCCAGTGATGGCTCAATGACATACGGTACATACTTCTCGTTGGTCTGCGGATCGGTGTAGGTCAGGTCCTGCCCGGATGTCTCGATGTGCCGCGTCAGGTCGAAGTCCGTCCTGTCCGCGATGCCCCACAGCTCGCCCCAGCCGAACGGGAACAGGTACTCGATGTCGGTGGTCGCCTTGCTGTAGTGGGACAGCTCCTCCTTCCGGTGATCGCGGAAGTGCAGATTCTCCGCGCGAAGGCCCAGGCTCAGCAGGAAATCCATGCAGGTCTTCTTCCAGTAGGCGAACCAGTCGAGGTCCGTGCCCGGTTCACAGAAAAACTCCAGCTCCATCTGCTCAAATTCCCGCGTGCGGAAGGTGAAGTTGCCGGGCGTGATCTCGTTGCGGAAGGATTTGCCGATCTGGGCGATGCCGAAGGGGATCTTGCGGCGCGTGGTCCGCTGGACGTTCTTGAAGTTGACGAAGATGCCCTGCGCCGTCTCGGGGCGCAGGTAGACCTCCGCCTTCGCATCCTCCGTCACGCCCTGGAATGTCTTGAACATCAGGTTGAACTGCCGGATGGGCGTAAAGTCCCTCTCCCCGCAGTTCGGGCAGCGGACCTCATGCGTCGCGATGTAGTCCTCCAGCTGCTCCCGGCTCCAGCCGTCGACCGGCACGCCCTCGATATGGTTCTCCTGCATGTAGGTTTCGATGAGCTGGTCAGCGCGGAAGCGGGTCTTGCAGCTCCTGCAGTCGATGAGGGGATCGGAGAAACCGCCTACGTGGCCGGAAGCCACCCAGGTCCTGGGATTCATCAGGATGGCGGCGTCCAGGCCGACATTGTACTTGGACTCCTGGACAAATTTGCGCCACCAGGCCTTCTTCACATTGTTCTTGAACTCGACCCCGAGTGGGCCGTAATCCCAGGTATTGGCCAGTCCGCCGTATATCTCGGAACCGGGATATACGAACCCTCTATTCTTGGCAAGCGCTACGATCTTCTCCATCGTCACTTCGCTCTGCATGACCGCTGTCTCCATCTACTTCCCTACGCCTCCTCTTTGGGCGCCTCGGACGCCTCCGTCTGGGGCGCCTCGGCAGGCGTCTCCTCCGCCGCTGCACATGCCTCCGGCGCGGGTGTCTCCTCCTGTGCAGGGGCCTCCGGCTCTTCCTCCGCCGCAGGCGCTTTTGCGAAGCGCTCGCCGGCAGACCGCTTCGAGGTCTTCCTCTTTTCCTCGGTCTCCTCGCCGGTCTCCTCGTCCTCCTCGGCGCTGTCGCTCATGCGGTTTTTGAACTCCTGAATCTTGCCGGATGCGGCGTTCTTGATGCTCTGATAGGCTTCCTGTCCCTTGGCGGCCACATCGTCCACGACAACGGAACCCTTCTCCACGACTTCCTTTCCGAGGTTTTCGGCCTTCTCGCTGACGTTGATGACGCTGCCGTCGTCCTTGACGAGCTGGATCGTGCAGCGGAAGCCGAATGCGGCGATGATGCCGGCGATGACGCCCCACGGTGCCACGACGGCACCGACGATACCCGCATTCAGAGGCACATTCAGGATGGTCTCCTCATCCCTGCGGATCATGATCCTGACGATATTGCCCTTCCGGATCAGTTCCTTGACCTTTTCGAGAATCTCGCCGGCCAGATTGGACGATTTACCGGGCTTCTTCTCCTCGTCCACGGCCTCCTCGATGGCGATGATGGCGTCGACCACGCTGCCGTCCGCCTTCTCCAGCGCTTCCTTGGCTTCCTTGTAGGAGACGCCCGTCCGATCCTTGACCAGTTCGATCTTTTCCAATGTGATTTCCATGTCAAACCTCCCTAAAAAACTTCTCGCTCTTCAGTTCCTTTATATCCAGATGGTAGGCCATATACTGCCGCAAGATATCCTGGAGGGCGTGGAGCACGTCGTCGGTCAGCGCCAGCCCGCGCAGGGCGGAGAGGGGCTGTTTTTGCAGATACTCCAACACCTTTACTATATCAAATTTCGGCGCATAAATCAATCTCTTTTCGTCCGGCGGCAGCTTTTCCGCGCAGGACGCGCACAGCATCCCGCCCTCCGCCGTCGAAAAATACCGGAGGTCCTGCGTCGCCCCGCAGGAGACGCAGGCCGCAAGGCGCGGCATGGAGCCGAGGATGTCCAGCGTCTTGACCTCGTAGGCCATCAGCAGCGTTTCCTGTTTTTTCTGCCGGTGCACCAGCTCTCTGAGCGTATCGAGGAGCAGCTCGTACAGGCGGGGCTGCGGCATCTCCTCCGGCAGGAGCTTCTCCGTCAGCTCCAGCATGTAGGAGGCGGCCATGTATCTGTCGAGGTCCTCGCCGATGGTGTAAAAGCTCTCCAGCGTCTGCGCCTGGTTCAGGTCATAGGTATCGCGGCCCCTGTACAGTTCGTACTGTCCCCGCGTAAAGGGACGCACGGCCAGGGCGGACTTGTTCCTGCCGCCCTCCGTGAGGGAGGCGCCCACGCTGATCTTGCCGTATTTCTTCGTGAACACCTGCAGCATGCGGCGGCCGTTGGCCGCCTTTACCTGCCTGAGGACGATGCCCTCCGTCTCCGTGATCATGCCATATACCCCCGTCCGGCCTATCCCTCGTGGTAGCCGAAGTTTCGCAGGGCGGCGTCCGAATCCCGCCAGTTCTCCCGGACCTTGACCCACAGCGAGAGATAGACCTTCGTGCCGAGGAGCGCCTCGATCTCCAGCCTGGCGCTCTTGCCTATGCCCTTGAGCTTCTTGCCGTCCCTGCCGATCAGGATGCCCTTGTGCGACTTCCGCTCACAGTAAATGACGGCACCGATGCGCGTCAGGTCCTCTCCCTCCTCGTAGCTCTCGATCTCGACGGCCACGCCGTGGGGTACCTCGTCATCCAGGTACAGCAGGACCTTCTCGCGGATCAGCTCCGCCACCAGGAAGCGTACCGGATTGTCGGTGACCATGTCCGGCGGGAAGTAGACGGGTCCCTCCTTCAGGCAGTCCTCGATGGCATCGAGAAGGCGGTCCGTGCCGGTGCCCCGCAGGGCGGAGATGCCGAAGATCTCGCGAAAGAGCCCCGTGGCCGCATAGCGGTCATACAGCGACTGAAAGGCATCCGGCGCCATGAGGTCGATCTTGTTGATGCACAGAATCCGCTCCGTCCGGACGGACTTGAGCTTCTCGAGGATGAAGGCATCGCCCTGGCCCGGCGCGGCGCTGCCGTCCACCAGAAAGAGCACCACATCCACCTCCTGCAGCGTGGCGAGCGCCGCACCGGTCATGTAGGTGCCCAGCCTGTTGCGGGGCCGGTGGATGCCCGGGGTGTCTATGAAGACCATCTGCACGCCCGCATCCGCCGGTCCCCTCTGTCCGGGGCTGCGGGTGTAGATGCCGCGGATGGTGTTGCGCGTGGTCTGCGGCTTGTCGGTCGCGATGGCGATCTTCTCCCCCAGCACCGTATTCAGGAGGGTGGACTTGCCGACATTCGGCCGTCCGATGATGCCGATAAAGCCTGACTTCACGCGTGCGCCGTCCTTTCCGCTCCGGGCAGGTGAAAGGCCTCCGGCAGCAGCTCTTCCAGCGTGCGGATGTACAGGGGCGCGGGCTGGGAGAGCTCCGGATGCTTTCCGTCCGCCGGCAGGGATTTCACCGCAGCAGACGCCGTCTCCAGGGGTTCATCCGCTGGCGGGGCCTTTGCCGCGGCAGTCGTCGCATGAAGAGGCCCGTTCGCTGAAGGAATCTCGCCCGCCCCCGCACCGCTCGCGCCTTCGCCGGTACCTGTCTCGATCGCGGGCTCGTCGCCCGTTATGATGAGAAAGTCGGGGCCGCAGAACTCGCACATGAACTGGCGGCAGATGCCGCAGGGCCATGCCGTTCCCGCGCTGCCGGAGACGGCGATCGCCTCAAACTCCCGCTCCCCCTCGCTGACGGCCTTGACGAAGGCCGTGCGCTCGGCGCAGATCGTGGCCCCGTAGGAGCCGTTCTCCACATTGACGCCGGTGTAGATGCGCCCGTCCGCGCAGAGAAGCGCGGCGCCGACCGAGAAATGCGAGTACGGGGCGTAGGCGGAGGCGCGCATCGCCCGCGCCCGCGCGTACAGGGCGCGCAGACTCTCCCCCGGCAGCGCATCATCCGGGCTCACGTTCGTCTCTACATCTGCGGCATCCTCCGGCGTCTCCGCCTCCCTGGGCAGGCCGAGCGCCTCCATGACGCGCTCCTCCCGCCGGCGCATCTCGCGCTGCGCCGCCGGTTCCACATGGTCATAGCCCAGAAGGTGCAGCACGCTGTGCACGAAGAGATAGACGAGCTCCCGCCGCAGGCTGTGCCCGTACGCCACCGCCTGTTCCTTCGCCCGTTCCGTGCAGATCACGACATCCCCGAGCTCGATCTCGCCCGCAGCCGGCATCTCGTCCACAGTTTCAAACTGCGGAAACGAGAGCACGTCGGTGACGCTGTCCACCTGCCTGTACCTGCGGTTCAGCTCCCGTATCTCCTCCGGCGCTGCGAAGGTCAGGCTGATGGCCGCGCGCGCCGTGTCCACGCCTTCCCCCTCCAGTGCGAGCACCGCCGCCCGCTCCATGCATGTCTGCAGCCCTTCGACGGGCCAGCCATCCTCCTCCGCATACAGCTTCATTCCGTCTCCTCGTCCTCCTGGGGATGCAGCTCATAGTACTGCTCGTAGGCGCGGATGATGCGCCTGACGAGTTCGTGCCGCACCACGTCCGTCTCGCGCAGGTAGGAAAACGCGATGCCCGGCACATTTTTCAGAATCCGCGCCGCCTCGATCAGCCCGGACCGCCTGCCGCGCGGCAGGTCGATCTGCGTCACATCGCCGGTGACCACGACCTTGGAGCCGAACCCCATGCGCGTCAGAAACATCTTCATCTGCTCCCGCGTCGTGTTCTGCGCCTCGTCCAGGATGATGAACGCATCGTCCAGCGTCCGCCCGCGCATATAGGCCAGCGGCACCACCTCGATGATCTCCCTCTCCTTGAGCCGAAGGGCCGCATCCCGGCCCAGCACCTCGTACAGCGCGTCGTACAGCGGGCGCAGGTAGGGATCGACCTTGTCCTGCAGGTCGCCCGGCAGGAACCCCAGCCGCTCCCCGGCCTCCACCGCCGGCCGCGTGAGGATGATCTTCTGCACTTCCTTGTTCTTGTAGGCATTCACCGCCATGGCCACGGCGATGTAGGTCTTGCCGGTTCCCGCGGGCCCGATGCCGAAGGTGATGTCGCATGTCCGGATATTCTGCACATACTGCTTCTGACCCAGCGTCTTGGGTTTCAGCGGTTTCCCCCTGTATGTGAAGCAGATGATATCCCGGCTCACGCCGCTCTCCAGGTAGGATTCCCCCTTTTCCACGAGGCTGATGATGTAAGCGGCCTTCTGGCTGTCCAGGCTCTCGCCGGCGGCGAGCACCCCGCTGAACTCCCGCAGGATGTTCTCCGCCACGGAAAGGTCCGTCTCCGCGCGCAGCAGCAGGCCATCATCCCGCTCGAAGATCTCCACGCCCGTGGCCTGCCGTATCAGGTCCAGATTGCTGTCCAGGTTGCCGAACAGTTCCGCGCGCTCGATGTCAGGTGGAATCTCGATGTGTTTTTCCAAATATGCTCCTCCCGTCCGGTGCCGCTCAGCACCCGGTGCCGCCGGCAGACTGCACGCGGTCGCAGATTCTCTCGATGACCGCATCCGCCGTCATGTATGTGCTGTCGATCTCCTCCGCATCCGCCGCCCTTCGCAAAGGATCGATCGAGCGGTGGGTATCCTGGTAGTCGCGCTCTCGCAATTCGGCCAGCACCGTATCGTAGTCCGCCGGGAGTCCCTTTTCCAGGAGCTCCGCCGTCCGTCGTCTGGCCCGCTCCGTATCGGCAGCCGTCAGAAAGAACTTGAACTCCGCGTCCGGCATCACATTCGTGCCGATGTCGCGGCCGTCCATGATGACGCTGCGGATTTTCCCCATCTCGCGCTGCAGCTCCACCAGCTTGCGGCGCACGGCGGGCAGCGCCGAGCAGGCGGAGGCCGCCATGCTCACCTCCGGCGTGCGGATGTCCCGGGTCACGCGCTGGCCATCCAGCAGGACCTCGCCGTCCGCGAGCGACACCTCCGTCTCCGAAAGCATGGCCGCGAGCGCCGGGCCCTCCTCCATCGCCAGGCCGAGCCTGAGCATCTTCAGGCCGACCGCGCGGTACATGGCGCCGGTGTCGATGTACTGTATCCGCAGCCGGGCCGCCACCGCCTTCGCGACGGTGGATTTTCCCGCGCCGCCGGGGCCGTCGATGGCGATGCGCACGATCCGCTCCATCTCGCCTTCCCTTTCCTTTCCTTCTCTTTCCTCTGCGCCGCGCTCTTTAGCGGCTTAGCGGCCGTCCACCAGCTTCTCGATCTCCTGCAGGAACGTCCGCACATCGGTGAACTGGCGGTAGACGGAGGCGAAGCGCACATACGCCACCTCATCCGTCTTTTTCAGCGCGTCCATGACCAGCTCGCCGATGTAGTCGCTCTCCACTTCTCTCTCCATGCGCGCCGCGAGCTGCCGCTCGATGTCGTCGACGATGCGCTCCATCTCCGCCATCGGCACGGGTCTCTTTTCACAGGCCCTGGCGATGCCGCGCAGTATCTTGCTGCGATCGAACGCCTCCCGCCTGCCGTCCTTCTTGGCCACCATCAGGATGGTCTCCTCGACCTTCTCGTAGGTGGTGAAGCGCTTGTTGCAGCGGTCGCAGGCGCGCCGTCTGCGGATGGCGTGCCCCTCCTCCGTCGGTCTGGAATCGATGACCCTCGTATCCGGGTTGTCACAGAACGGGCACTTCATGTCAGTCCTCTCCCTTGTACAGGGCGTCTAAGACCTCCTCGAGCAGCACGGAGGCCCGCATCCCGTAGTAGTTGTAGTAGCGCTCCGCGTAGGCCGCCGGGCTCATGCCCGTGGCCCTCTGAAACTCGGAGGCGGTCTGATAGCCGTACTGCAGCTGCATCACCGTCAGGCGGTTCTGGTAGGTCTCCTCAGGAAACTCGATCTTTTCCTCGTCGGCCAGCGCATAGATGACGAATTTGTTCTTCACCATGCTGCGGGCCTGCTCGTCGAGATACGACTCGTAGTCATCCGCCGCCACGTCGAGGTTCTCCTCCAGGAACTGCTCCCAGGAGAGTCCGTTGTAGTACATGTCGTAGCGCGCGCGGTACTGGTCGTCGTACATCTCCCGCTCGTCGTCCACCAGGTCGTCCGGGTACTTCTTCACCTCCGCGGCCTCGACGATCCGGTCGAGGAGTTTGAGCTGCGTGGTGCTCACGGCCGCGTTCTTCGCCTCCTCCTCGAGCTCCGTCTTGACCAGCGTGCGGTACTCCTCCACCGTGTCCGCCTCGCTGATGCCGCTGACATAGTCGTCCGTCAGCTCCGGCGGGTTCACCACGGCCCGGTTGACGATCGCGATCTCAAAGGTGACATCCTGGCCGGACAGGTCCGGATCCGCCCCGTAGGGGTCCGGGAAGGTGAGGTCCACGTCGTAGGTCTTGCCGATCTCCTTGCCGAGCAGGCTCTCGCGGAATCCCTCGATGACATCGATCTCCGTGGCCGTCGTGACATCCCCCTCGGCCAGCGTCACCATCGCCGATTCGCTGCTCTGGGCCGGAAGCTCCGTGCCGTCCGGCAGCGTCGCCGTATACGAGATCGTCAGCGTGTCACCGGTTTCCACCGTGCCTTCCGTCTCGTACTCGGTGCCGGCCGCCTCCTGCAGGCGGCTTTCGATCTCCGCGTCCACGTCCTCGTCCGTCACGGCCTCCGGCGCATCGGGCTCCACGGTAAAACTCCTGTAGTCGGGCAGCGTCACATAGCGGGAGAGTCTGAGATCGTCATACGGATCGACATCCTCCTTGTGGGCCTCGTTCTGGAGATGCAGGTCGCCCAGGAACAGCCCCGTCAAAAGGGCGATCAGCGCGAGGATGGCGACCACGAACAGGACGATGCGGCGTCCCCGGCTCATTTTGGCGGGCGCACCGGCCTTCGAGCCGCCCTTGGCCGTGCTATGGGACTTGGCACCGGCCTTCTGACCGCCCTGCGCGGTGTTCTTCGCGTGCGTCTTCTTGTCGCCGCTTTCCTTTTTCTGCCCCATTACAGAGCCTCCTCATCGTCCAGCCTCGTGTAGACGCGGGTGTAGACCTGCACGCCCCAGGCGCGGCCGTCGCGCACATGGAAGTGCATCCGGCCCGCAGGCTTTCCCTTGCTGTAGACCTGGAACCACGTCTCCCCGCAAAATACCAGCTCCAGCTTGACGTCGTCGCGTTCGACATAGAGCTTGCCGTCCTCCTGGTAGACCCGCACGATGACGGGCAGACCCTCGTGGCAGATGTACCGGCCCTCCAGCATGGCGGGGTCGGAAAAGGCGCGATCCACGGGGTGCAGCCACAGGTGATCCTTTTCGAGCGGCAGGCCCAGAATCCAGTTGTAGCAGGCCCAGATCAGCGGGTCCGTCTCGCACTCGCCCTGGTTGCAGAGGACGGTGAAGCCGTAGTTTTCGTCCTTGAGGAAGCCGCCGCGGGACGAAACGCCGTGCAGGCCGCCGCCGTGCTCGCAGATGACATGTCCGCTCATCGTTCTTTTATTCAGTCCCAAACAATAGAAGGATTTCTCCGTCTCCGGGAACGCCGCGCCGACCATCAGCTCGACCGCCTCCGCGGGGATGACCTGCACGCCGTCCAGCTTCCCGCCGGCGGACAGGCACTGGTAGTAGCGGGCCATGTCGTGGGCCGTGGATTTGACGCAGGCCGCGGCGCGGAAGGGCGGCAGGATGGAAAAGATGTCGTCGCAGACGAGCTCTCCGTCGTGCTTCTCAAAGAGGGATGTGATGTTGCCGTCGGAGGCGATGGCGCGGGCCTCGCTCCCGTCCACGTCGAGCGTCGTCCTGTGCATGCCCATCGGTTCGAAGACGCGCATCTTCAGGAACTGCTCCAGCGGCATGCCGGCCGCCGCATCGACCACGTAGCTCAGGACCGCATAGCCCTCGTTGGAGTAGCTCATGTACTCTCCGGGGCCGCCGATGGTCCGGTAGGGGCAGTGCGCGATGTAGTCCACGATCTGCTCGATCTTGTCCATGCGGTTGGGTGCGCTCTCCTGCAGTTTCTGCGACCATTCGCTGTCGCGGCCCGGCGTGTTCACGGCGATGGACCATTCCAGCGGCTCCATGGGCGGGATGCCCGCGGTGTGCATGGCCAGCGTGCGCACGGTCACCGCGTCGTCGGGGTTGCCCGGCACATGGAAGTCCGGTATATATTTGCAAACGGGATCATCGAGAGACATCCGGCCCTCCGCCGTCAGAATGGCGCAGGACAGGGCCGCCATGGATTTGCTCATGGAGGCGATGCCGAAGATGGTATCGGCGTCCGGCACGATGGACATGTCGCGGTCCCTGTACCCGTACCCCTTCTCAAAGAGGACGCCCTCCGGGCCGCGGATCGCCACGGTCACGCCCGCCGTCTTCATCTCCCTGACCTTGTTCTCCAAAAATTCATCCAGCTGTTTCACATTGAGTCTCTGCATGATATGCCTCCTTTTCGCGCATGTAGCGGTGCGGGGGCCGGAAGGCGCCCCGCGGCCACGCCTTCATACTATCACGAAACGGGCGGCGGTGCAAGACAGGAAATCCCGCGCGGCGGACGCGAGACGGGGCAGCAATGGACGGCGATGGGCAGACTTGCGATATATAGGAACGCGATGGTAAGAAGCACGATGGCAGGGGCACGCGGTAAGGAGACAGCGGCGCGACGGCTCACGCCGCAGTGCGGATGCGATCTCGGAACAGGCGGCGGCGCAGGAGGCGGAATCCCAAAATCCCCAGGGCGACGAGCAGCAGGATCATCACGCCGCAGTGCAGGAAGAAAGTGTCTGGCAGGATCGTGATAACCGGGTCCGTCGCGGCATCGAAGATCCAGTAATCGTTGCGGAACAGCAGCTTGTGCATCAGGGTGAAGGCCGTATCCCAGGAGACGAGCACCGTGCCGCCGACCAGAAGCACCGCGCCGCCGGCCAGCCAGCCCGCGTAGCCCAGCGCGCGGTACCATATATCGCTGCGGACGCGCAGGCAGGCGAGGAGGAAGATGCCGGCGCCGATGAGCGCGATCCACTGCGCGGCCACGAAGATGCGCTTGACCTCCGCGAAGTGGGTGCGGCCCGAGGTCGACATCGGAAAATCCGGAAATGTCAGGGTGTCCGGTGAGATGAGCAGGTTGTAGTCGATGAGCGCGTCGTAGTTTTCGCGCACCGTCTCAAGGGATAGCCCGGCCTGTTCGGGAATATGCAGGTGCTCGATGTCCCAGTAGTACAGCGGCCGGCACCATACGGTCAGCGCGATGGCGAGGCAGATGAGCCAGATGAGCAGAAGGAGCGCAACGAGCCAGGCGGCCGCCGTGCGGCGGATCGTATGGCGGCCTTTTCCTTCCTGTTTTACCTTTTTCACGCCCTCTGCCATGCGCACACCTCGTATCCCCTCGCGAAAGGGCTCAAACTGTCTCTCGTGGTTGCCCTGCGCGCCCATGTATCCGAACACCCTCGCCCCCGGGTATCCCTGCGGACAGGCGGCATCCTCCTGCGTCCCATGTCGCCGCCGTCCGACGGCCAGCGGCAGGCACCTCGGAAGCCCCGCCCCGCTCCCATTATAGGCAGGGGGTGCGATGGTGTCAACACTAACGCGCGGTAAGTAGGGATAGGCGGCGGGCTGCGGTCACTCCGGGTCAACCTGAGCGTGCGCTGCCGGGGCACCTTCCAGTCCGGCGTTCTTATCCCGTTTTTTACAATTTCCGGCCCGGCGTTCTTATCACGTTTCTCACAGTTTCCAGCCCGACGCTCCTATCCCGCTGCCGGCAGCTTCCGGTCCGGCGCGATAACCGCGATAAAAATGGGGTAGTCAGTCGACGCTTCATTTGATACAATAGAGCGGGGCGTGAAAGGGGATTTACTTCACTACACTAATGTGATATTGTGGTAAAGCGATAAAGCGCCGAAGCGCCACCCCCAAAGCGAGGAAGGAATCCGGATGAAGAGAGACAATGATCGTCTGCGCCTGCGGCAGCTGTACGAATCCTACGGCTATACCAGGTACAAGATGAGCAAGTTCGAGGAGTACGATCTGTATGTCGCCAACAAGGATTTTCTGGCCAGCGACAGGATCATCACCTTTACGGATACGGACGGCAGGCTGATGGCCCTCAAGCCGGATGTGACGCTGTCCATCGTCAAGAGCGGCACCCACGCGCCGCATACGGTGCAGAAGGTCTACTACCAGGAAAATGTCTACCGCACGGACCGCAGCACGCGGGCCTTCCGGGAAATCATGCAGATGGGCCTCGAATGTATCGGCGATCTGGATTTTTTGCAGGTGTGCGAGGTCATCCTGCTGGCCGAAAGCAGCCTTCGAAGCCTGAGCCGCTCCTTCATCCTCGACCTGTCCCACATGGGCTGCATCCGGGGTCTCATGGAGCTTCTGGGCCTGCGACCGGGTGACCGGGAAACCTTTCTGGGCCTCCTGCAGCAAAAGAACAGCCAAGGCATGGATGCCTGGCTCACCTCGCTCGGCATCGAGGAAAAGCGCCGGCAGACGGCCCATGTTCTCACCGCCTACTACGGCCGCATGGAACCGCTTCGCGAGCAGCTTCGCGACCTCCCGCTCAACGACGAGATCACGGACGCGCTCGCCGAACTCTCCGCCATCCTGGACGTGGTGCAGGGTCAAGGCCGCGGACGGATACACATAGACCTCTCCATCGCCGGCGATATGTCCTACTACAACGGCGTGCTCCTGCGCGGCTACATCGACGGCATCCCCAGCGGCGTGCTCTCCGGCGGACGCTATGACGACCTGGTACAGAAGATGGGCCGCGAGGGTGGTGCCATCGGGTTCGCCATCAATCTGGACCTGATCGAGAACTTCAAAAACCGGGGCGCCGGGGAGGAACCGGACGCGGATGTTCTGCTGCTCTACGACGAGAAGGACGATGTCCGGGCGGTGCTCGAGCGGGCCAGGTCCCTGCGACAGGGCGGGCTCTCGGTTACCCTGCAAAAGACCACGCCGCCGGGCGGTCATTACAGTCGGATCGAGCGCTTCACCGCGGCGGGTTCGGCGGGCCAGGCGGCAGAGGCCCCGACCGCAACCGGCGATGCCGGTGCCACGGACTGCGGCAGAAGTGGCATCATGGCGACCACACCGGACACTGCTGCCGGTGCGACCTCGGCTGGGGCTCACGGTACGGAAGGTGTGAGAGGAGGCGGCGCCGATGCCTAAGACGATGCTCAACGTGGCCCTGCCCAAGGGGCGGCTCGGGGAAAAGGTCTACCGCCTCTTTGCGGCGGCCGGCTACCCCTGCGACGCCATCCTCGACGACAGCCGCAAACTGCTGTTTGAAAACCCCGCCGCCGGTGTATGCTATTTCTGGGTCAAACCGTCGGACGTGGCCATCTATGTGGAGCGCGGCGCCGCGGACCTCGGCGTGGCGGGCAAGGACATCCTGCTGGAGTATCGGCCGGATGTCTACGAGCTTTTGGACCTGCGCGTGGGCCGCTGCAGCATGGCCGTGGCGGGCAGGCGGGACTACCGCGATGCACCGGGGCGGACGCTGCGCGTGGCTACGAAATTCAGCCGGATCGCGCGAGACTTTTACGCCGGACGGGGCAGGGACATCGACATCATCCCCCTCCAGGGCTCCATCGAGCTGGCGCCCATCCTGGGTCTGTCGGATGTCATCGTGGATATCGTGGAGACGGGGGCCACGCTCAGGGAGAACGACCTGCATGTCCTGGAGACCATCGTCCCCATCAGCGCCCGTCTCATCGCCAACAAGGCCAGCTTCAAGTTCAAGAACGAGGCGGTTCGCGCGCTGACGCG
>CAZDUM010000004.1:35260-39275 GCA_964508645.1 uncultured Oscillospiraceae bacterium
TCGATACACGAAAGGAAGCACGTCCCATGAGCCGGTATCTCGACCGCGCCTACGCCGGGCTCGACGCCTATACGCCCGGTGAGCAGCCGCAGGACAGGACATACATCAAGCTGAACACCAACGAGTCCCCCTACCCGCCCGCGCCGGCGGTCCTCCGCGCCATCGACGCGGCGAGCGTCGCCGACCTGCGCCTCTATCCGGACCCCGCCTGCACCGCGCTGACGGCCGCCCTGGCCGAGACATACGGCGTGCAGCCCGAAAACGTCTTTGTGGCCAACGGCTCGGACGACATCCTCAACTTCGCCTTCACGGCCTATGGGGCGAACGGGCGCAGGGTCTGCTTCCCGGACATCTCCTACGGCTTTTATCCGGTGTACGCCGCGCTGCACCACAGCGAGGCGGTCACGCGTCCGCTGCGCGAGGACTTCAGCATCGACCCGGCCGACTATTTCGAAGCAGGCGGCATGGTGTGCATCGCCAATCCCAATGCGCCCACGGGCCTCAGCCTGCCCCCCGATGCCATCGAGGATATCCTGCGGCACAACCCGGACCAGGTGGTGCTCATCGACGAGGCCTATGTGGATTTCGGCGCCACCTCCGTGGTTCCTCTGACGGCCTGCTACGAGAATCTCCTGGTCGTGCAGACGTTCAGCAAATCCCGCAGTCTGGCCGGCGGCCGGCTGGGCTATGCCATCGGATGCGCGGACCTCATCGCCGACCTGATGCGCCTGAAGTTCTCCACGAACCCCTACGCCATCAACCGCCTGAGCCTGCTGGCCGCCACCGCCGCCCTCTCGGACCCCGCCTACTACCGCGAGAACTGCGCCCGCATCGCGCAGACCCGGGAAAAGACCGCCGCCGCCCTGCGCACGCTGGGGCTGACGGTTCTCCCCTCTAAGGCGAACTTTCTCTTCGCCTCGGCCCCGGGCGTGGACGGCGAGACGCTGTACCTGGGTCTGAAGGCGCGGGGCATCCTGGTGCGATATTTTTCCAAGCCGCGCACGCGGGACTTCGTGCGGATCACCATCGGCACACCCGAGGAGATGGAGGCGCTGACGGCGGCCGTCCGAGACATCCTCGGCCCGGGAGAAACCCCTCCGACCGCCTGAAAGTCTGACGATTCGTCTTTTGCGACGTACCCGCCCCGCAACCGCATTTCGCTCGATCAACCCGAGCAAGGAGGCACATCATGCGAACCGCAACTCTGCACCGCGAAACGAAGGAAACGAACATCGACCTCACGCTGGCGCTGGACGGCAGCGGTGCCTGCAGCATCGCCACCGGCGTGGGTTTCCTGAATCACATGCTGGAACTGTTCGCCCGGCACGGCCATTTCGACCTCGATGTCATCTGCCGCGGCGACGTGGAGGTGGACGATCATCACAGCACGGAGGACATCGCCATCTGCCTGGGGGAGGCCCTGGCGGAGGCGCTCGGTGACAAAACCGGCATCCGGCGCTACGGACAATGCATCCTGCCCATGGACGAGGCGCTGATCCTGTGCGCCGTGGACATCTCCGGCCGCAGCCACCTGAGCTACGGTCTCAGCATCCCCAGCGAAAAGGTCGGCACATTCGACACCCAGCTGGCGGAGGAGTTTTTCCAGGCGTTTACCCGCCGGGCCGGCCTCACCCTGCATCTCAGGCAGTTAGCCGGTACGAACTCGCACCACATCATCGAGGGCGCCTTCAAGGCGTTCGCGCGGGCGCTGCAGGAGGCTGTCTCCATCGATGCGGCCCATGCCGACGAGCTGCCGACGACGAAGGGAGTCCTGTGAGATGATCGCCATCGTGGATTACGGCGTGGGGAACCTCTTTTCCCTCAAAAGTTCTCTGGCCGCGCTCGGTTTCGAGGCGGTGGTCAGCGGGGATGCGGGGGTTTTGGCGGGGGCCGATCGGATCATCCTGCCGGGCGTGGGAGCCTTCGGCGACGCCATGCAAAAGCTCACGGACAGCGGTCTTGCGCCCGTGATCACGGACCTGGCGCGCGCGGGAAAACCCCTCCTCGGCATCTGTCTCGGCATGCAGCTGTTGTTCCGTGAAAGCGAGGAGTACGGCCTGCACCGGGGGCTTGACCTCATTCCCGGCCGTATCGTCCCCATGGCCGGCCGCATCCCGCCGTCGCTGAAGATTCCGCAGATCGGCTGGAACTCGCTCGATTTTCCGGCGCAAAAGCCCGTCAGTCCGCTGTTTTCCGGCATTCGGGCGGGTGATTTCGTCTACTTCGTGCACTCGTTCTTCGCTACGGACTGCGAACCGGCCGTCATCGCCACGACGCAGTACGGCGCGGCGCTGACGGCGGCGGTGCAGCGGGACAATATCTACGGCTGCCAGTTCCATCCCGAAAAGAGCGGGCCGGTGGGACTGGCGATTCTGCGCGCCTTCTGCACGCTGTGAGGGATGTGAAAATATCGTAACGCATTTGCAAAGGCTGTACTTTGCGTAGGAGGATCACATGAAACTATTCCCTGCCATTGACCTGTATCAGGGACAGGCGGTGCGCCTGTATCAGGGAGACTACCATCAGATGACCGTATACAGCACGGACCCGGCGGCGCTGGCGGCCGATTTCCACGCGGCGGGCGCGGACTATCTGCATGTGGTGGACCTGGAGGGGGCGCGGGAGGGCGGTACGCCGAACCTGCCCGTCATCCGCGACATCGTGCAGACGGGACATCTCGCCACGGAGGTGGGAGGCGGCATCCGCACGCTGGCGGCCATCGACAAGTTCCTGACCATCGGCGTGAAGCGGGTCATCCTCGGAACGGCGGCCATCACGAAGGAAGGATTCGTGGAGGAAGCCATCCGGCGCTTCGGAACGGCGGCCATCGCGGTGAGCATGGACCTTCGGGACGGCTTTCTGGCCATCAAGGGCTGGACGGAGGTCACGACCATCAGCGGGGAGGAATTTTGCCGGCGCGCGGAGGCGCTGGGCGTCTCGACCATCATCTGCACCGACATATCCAGGGACGGCGCCATGCAGGGTCCGAACACCGCCCTGTACGAACGCCTCTCCAGGGCCGTGTCCATCGACATCATCGCCTCCGGCGGCATCTCCTCCACGGCGGATATCCGGGCCCTGGCGCAGGCCGGTCTGGCGGGCGCCATCCTGGGCAAGGCCCTGTACACCGGGGCGGTTTCCCTGCAGGATGCCCTGGCCGCTGCCTCCGCCGCCGACGCCAAGGCTGCCTCCGCAGCCGGGCTCGGGAGCACCCCTGAGGGTTGCGACGCGGACGACCCTGAGGGAGGTGCTGCGACGTGATCACCAAGCGCATCATCCCCTGCCTCGATGTGCGCGACGGCCGGGTGGTCAAGGGCGTCAACTTTCTGTCCCTCGCCGATGTCTCCTCGCCGGTGAAACTGGCCAAATACTACTCCGATCACGGTGCGGATGAGCTGGTCTTCTACGACATCACGGCCTCGGCGGAGGGCCGGGCCCTCTTCACCGACATCCTGACGGAGGTGGCGCGCACGATCTTCATCCCCCTGACCGTGGGCGGCGGCATCAACACCGTCGACGATTTTGACCGCGTGCTGAAGTGCGGCGCGGACAAGGTCAGCGTCAATTCCGGCGCGATACGCGATCCCTCTCTGATCGGGGCCGCCGCCAGGAAGTACGGCGATCAATGCGTGGTCCTCTCGGTGGATGTCAAGCGCGTGGACGGACAGTTCCGCGTCTTCGCCAAGGGCGGCCGGGAGGATACGGGGCTGGATGCGCTGCAGTGGATCCGCGACGGCATCCGCAGCGGCGCCGGGGAGATCGTCCTCAACAGCATCGACACAGACGGCGTGAAGGGCGGCTTCGACCTGGAGATGCTCGAAGCGGTGTGCGACATCTCCACCGTGCCGGTCATCGCCTCCGGCGGGGCCGGCTGCATGGAGGACTTCGTGACGCTCTTTGAGACGCTGCCGCAGGTGGATGCGGGCCTGGCGGCCTCCATCTTTCACTTCGGCGAGGTCGCCATCCCGGACCTGAAGGCCCTGCTCCACAGCCGAGGCATCCCGGTCCGCCTCGT
>CAZDUM010000005.1:0-24797 GCA_964508645.1 uncultured Oscillospiraceae bacterium
AAATCAGGGAAACGAATCGAAGGAACGATATGATTTTTGCAAATACATTTGACGGGTTGACGCCGGCGCAGGTCGCGGAGCTCGACGCCTATTTCGACGGGTACGACTACCGCTCCTCCGGCTACACCTACCTGGCCAACTATATCTGGCGCAACACCCACCGCCTGTCCTGGCAGATGTTCGGCGACTACCTGTGCGTGGGCTGCGAGGGCAGCGACAGCGGCGAGGAACCGGAAACCGACGACGGAGAGCCCTTTTGCTACGTGGCCTTCCCCCTGACGCGCGACGGGGAATACGAGGATGCGAAGCTGAAGGAGAGCATAGAGGCTGTCCGCATGCACTGCGCAAAAGCCGGCACCGCCATGGCCATGGGCGTGCCGGGGGGTCTGGTCTCCCGGATTCGCGACCTGTACGGCGATGCGGTGACGATCGAGCACCAGCGGGATGATGACGACTATGTGTACCTGCGGGAGGACCTGGTGAACCTGGCGGGCCGCAAGCTCCACCAGAAGCGGAATCACCTCAACTACTTCCAGCGCACCTACACCTACACCTATGAGGAGATCACGCCGCAGACGCTGCCGGAGGTGCGAGCCTTCCTGCTCGCCGCCAACGAGGAAAAACTGCCGGAGCTGCCGCCTGTGTGGCGAAACATCCTCAGGATGGAGAGCCTGGCCATCGGCGAGCTGCTCACCTTCGTGGGGTCGGGGCGCCTGCTCACCGGCGCCATTCGGATCGGCGGACAGATTCAGGCGGCCACCATCGGGGAGTTTGCCAGGACGAACAGCCATGAGACCGTCATCGTGCACATCGAGAAGGCTTCGGAGGCATACCGGGGCCTGTATCAGGCCATCAACAACGAGTTCTGCCGCCATCTGCCGGAGGATGTGGTCTATATCAACCGGGAGGAGGACATGGGCATGGAGAACCTGCGCCAGACCAAGATGTCCTACAAGCCCTGCTGCATGGCCGAAAAGTACAGCGTCACGTGGAAGACCCCCTTGCATTTTTGACGGCGGTATGCTTTAATGATAGCAGCAAGCGGTGCGGACGGACGGCTTTTTTGAGCCGATTCTTACAAATATCTTCTTGTTGATGATTTGATGTTTAAGGAGGAAAACGAGCAATGAAAGATGTAGTCATCGTCAGCGCAGCCAGAACCCCCATCGGTAGCTTCGGCGGCAGTCTGAAGACCATTCCCACCCGCAAACTGGGCGCCATCGTCATCGCGGAGGCGGTGAAGCGGGCCGGGATCAAACCGGAGCAGGTGGAAGAGGTGATCATGGGCACGGTCCTGCAGGGCGGTCTGGGGCAGAATGTGGCCCGCCAGATGACGCTGGACGCGGGTCTGCCCATCGAGACACCGGCTATGACCATCAATAAGGTCTGCGGTTCCGGCCTGCGCGCCGTGGAACTGGCCGCCCAGATCATCAAGGCCGGCGATGCGGATATCATCGTGGCCGGCGGCGCCGAGAACATGTCCGCCACCGCCTATGCGGTACCGGCAGGTCGCTGGGGCGCCAGGATGAACAATACGCAGATGATCGATATGATGGTCAACGACGGTCTGTGGGATGCCTTCAACGGGTATCACATGGGCATCACCGCCGAGAATGTGGCCGAGCAGTGGGGCATCACCAGGGAGGAGCTCGATGAGTTCTCCGTCATCTCGCAGAACCGCTCCGAGGCCGCCATCAAGGCCGGGAAGTTCAAGGACGAGATCGTACCGGTGGAGATCCCGCAAAAGAAGGGCGATCCCATCCTCTTCGATACGGATGAGTTCCCGAAGTTCGGCTCCACCATGGAGAAGGTATCCAAGCTGAAACCCGCCTTCAAGAAGGACGGCATCGTCACCGCGGCCAACGCCTCCGGCATCAACGACGCCGGCGCGGCCGTCGTGGTCATGTCCAAGGAAAAGGCGGACGAGCTCGGCATCAAGCCCATGGTCACCATCAAGTCCTATGCCTCTGCCGGCGTGGATCCGGCCATCATGGGCATCGGCCCCGTGCCCGCCTCCAAGAAGGCGCTGGCCAAGGCGGGTCTGACCATCGCCGACATGGACCTGGTGGAGGCGAATGAAGCCTTCGCCGCGCAGTCCCTCGCGGTCCGCAAGGATCTGGGCCTCGACCCGGAGAAGACGAATGTAAACGGCGGCGCGCTTTCCCTGGGACATCCCATCGGCGCATCCGGCTGCCGCATCCTGATCACCCTCATCTACGAGATGCTCAGGAGAGAGGATACGAAGTACGGTCTGGCGACCCTGTGCATCGGCGGCGGCATGGGTACCGCCATGGTCGTCGAGAAATAGGCGCGTGTGCGCACAGCCATGAAGAATGTCGCAGGTCACTGCGTCAGCTGACAAACCGCCCCGGGCATGCTGCTCTGGGGCGGTTTGATTCAAGGGAGAGAGCTTTAGTGAGGTAACTCTGCTGTAAGGGGATATTGGACTCGGGAGAGAATGGAGGGGATGCGTATGGCGACGGTTTCCAGCAGGGTGAGAACGGGGATCCGGGGTCTCATCGGCGACAGGGCCTTCTATCAGAAGGTCTTTCTCATCGTCCTGCCGATCATGGTGCAGAACGGTATCACGAACTTCGTGGGGATGCTGGACAATATCATGGTGGGGCAGGTGGGCACCGAGCAGATGTCCGGCGTGGCCATCGTCAACCAGCTCCTCACCGTGTTCAACATCAGCATCTTCGGCATCGTGGCGGGCGCCGGCATCCTGGGCGCGCAATTTTACGGCAGCGGCAACCAGGACGGCATTCGATACACCCTGCGCTTCAAGCTCGTCTGCTGCGTGGGCCTGACGGCCGTGTTCACCGTGGGGATGCTGTTTCTGGGCAGCGATCTCATCGGCGCCTTCCTCCACGAGGGCGGTACGGCCGGTGACCTGCCTTCGACCCTGGCCGCCGGCGAGGACTACCTGCGCGTGATGTTCGCCGGGCTTCTTCCCTTCGCCCTGACGCAGGCCTACGCCGGGACCCTGCGGGAGACGGGACAGACCATGGTCCCCATGGTGGGCGGCTCCGTCGCCGTGCTGGTGAACCTCTGCTTCAACTACATTCTCATCTTCGGGCATTTCGGCGCGCCGGCCCTGGGCGTGGTCGGGGCAGCCATCGCCACGGTCCTGTCCCGCTACGTGGAGCTTCTCATCGTGGTGATATGGGCGCATCGCCACGGCGACCGGCATCCCTTCATCGTGGGCCTCTACCGGCATTTCTCCATCCCGTATCCCCTGGTAAAGAAGATCACCAGGCTCGGTCTGCCTCTTTTCATCAACGAGGTCATGTGGTCCGTGGGCATGGCGCTGATGGGGCAGTGCTACTCGGTGCGGGGCCTGGATGTGGTGGCGGCCATGAACATCTCCAACACCATCACCAACCTCTTCAACGTGGTCTTCATGTCCCTGGGCAACGCGGTGGGCATCATCGTGGGGCAGCTACTGGGCAGCGGCGACCTGAAGCGGGCCAAGGAGGAGGATAGGCAGCTCATCGCCTTCACGGTCTTTTGCTGCGTGATCACCGGCACGATTCTGTTCCTCATCGCCCCGTATTTTCCGCGCATCTATAACACCGACCCGGCCATCCGCGCCATGGCCACCCGCTTCATCCAGATCTGCGGGCTCTGCACGCCGCTGTTCGGCTTCGTCAACGCCACCTACTTCACCCTGCGGGCCGGCGGCAGGACGGTCATCACCTTCCTGTTCGACAGCCTGTACATCTGGGTGGTCACCATCCCGCTGGTGTTCATCCTCTGCCGCCGCACGGCGCTGCCCGTCGTGCTGGTCTACCTCATCGACCACATGACCGACATCCTCAAATGCGCCCTGGGCTTCATCCTGGTCAAGAAGGGCGTCTGGCTGCAAAACATCGTGAGCGAACCGAAGGGAGCGGACGAACTGAGCGGGCCGAGGAAGCTGGACGGAGCGAAGTAGCAGGAAAAGCACCGGGCCGGCCTTCCGCTGCCGCTAAACTCCGGGCGCCGGACCCCCTTCGCAGAATCCCCTGAGAAATAGAGGCAGCATCTCCGCGCTGTACTGGCAGAGCGAGTAGTTGCCGCCCACGATGCACCAGTCGTACATGAGACCTCGCTCGAACATGGCGTAGGCCCGGCTGATGTCGTTGACCGAAAACTCCGCCCGAAAGGCGCCGGCCGCCTTGCCCTCGCCCACGATCTGCCGCAGCATCCGGTAGTAGGTGCGCCCCGTATCCAGCATGTGCTTCTCCCCCTTGGTGATGAGCTGGGTCGCGAACAGCTGGCTGAGGATGTCCACCGACACGGTGTTCTCGATCATCAGAAACAGCTCCTGGTTGAGATAGATGAGCTTCTCCACCGGGCCCAGCGCCGGGTCCATGGTCTCCGCCAGCTCCTCGTACTTCTCGTCGAACAGGTAGGACAGCGAGCTGAGCAGCGCATCCTTCCCGTCAAAATAGTGGTAAAACGACCCCTTCGACGTGCCGGACGCCTCCACGATCTCCTCGATGGTCGTGTCGTCATAGCCCTGCTCATAGAACAGCTGCCAGGCCGCCGATACGATCTTGCTCTTGGTGTTCTGCGCGCGTTTCTTCTTCATCGCATCCTCCCCTCGTCCGCCGTATGCCGCCGCATTCCCGCCCCATGCGGACGAAAAAATTTTAGTTTTATTTTTCATACAATATTTCGTATGGAATTTAGTATATAGAAATCCATTTGATATTGCAAGGTTCTTCGCAAAAGATTTCTGTTCGGTACGGAGTTTCGTATAGAATACATTCTGTATTTCGTTCTACTTTTGATTGTGCTATACTGCACCCATCGGCCGGCACATCCCGTGTCACGCACGAGACCGCAGGAGTGCCCCACCAGAGACTAAGAGAAACCGGAAGGAAGGAAAGACCCATGTTTCAACCCGCAACATACATCGAACCGGATTTTACGAAGGCGAGCCTCGCCGGCGCGCCCGATGCCGTCCTCGTGCCCGCGCCCTGCGCCAAGGCCGCCCCGAAGGGATTCCACGCTACCTCCATCTTCCCCGAATACTTCAAGATCGGAGGACACTGGCACCTGGCCGAGGACAGCCGCATGGACGCCGTGCCCATCTGGGACGGGGAGAAGATCCGCGTCGTCGAGTTTCGGAACATCAAGGCGGGGGACCTGGTGGTGACCGGCCGCACCGAGGACGGCAGCGAGGGCATCTACGTTCACGCCGATTGCTGGATTCGGGACGAGGAGGACAGCGCGAAGAACACCTTCGCCTTCCGGCAGAACCGCAGCCGTGAGACGGCCTTTTCCTACGATTATGACAGGCTCGTCGACCTGCTGGAGTACGAGAGGACCCACGGCGGCTATGTGGTCTGGGTGCTGGGCCCGGCCTGCAGCTTCGATGTGGAGGCCCGACGCGTCATGGCGGCCCTCATCGAGAAGGGCTACTGCCAGGCTCTGCTGGCCGGAAACGCCCTGGCGACCCACGATTTGGAGGGTGCCTATCTGGGCACGGCCCTGGGCTGCGACATCCGCAACCAGAGGCTCCACGAGATGGGGCATTACAATCACCTGGATACCATCAACGCGATCAACACCTACGGCTCCATCCCGGCCTTCATCGAAGGGGAAGGGATCGAGGATGGCATCATCCACAGCTGCGTGAAAAACCATGTGCCCTATGTGCTGAACGGCTCCATCCGGGACGACGGCCCTCTGCCCGAGGTCTACGAGCACACCTACGAGGGGCAGGACACCATCCGCTCCCACGTGCGCCGGGCCACCACGGTCATCGGCATGGCCACCATGCTCCACACCATCGCCACCGGCAACATGACCCCCACCTACCGGGTACTGGCGGACGGCACCATCCGGCCGGTCTACTTCTACATGGTGGACACCTCGGAGTTCGTCGTCAATAAGCTCAGCGACCGGGGCAGCCTGTCCGCCCGAGGCATCGTCACCAACGTGCAGGACTTCATGCGAAACCTGGCGACGGGCCTGGGCCTGTAGTCGCTTTTTCCTGCCGGCTGCACCCGCGCATGCAGGCATCTCCCGTGGGAGTCTCCAGGAGGTGCAGCCCGCCGCCGTCACATCTTTTACGCCGCATCCGCCGGATTCCCATAACTCCCGCGACGCGCCGCCCTTTTCCCGCGTCTTCACCCCCTTCTGCGCGCCCCTTCAGGCCGCCTTCGCCCTCCGCCCGCCTATTCTCGGCCATCGCCTTTTGCCGCGCCACGCGATTTTTCCTTTACTTGCAGAGGGGCCGGCACTATAATGGAAGACAGCCGGGGGAGCCAGCAGCGCCCTCGGCGAGTTTGGACAAAGGATGTGGATAGATGGCAAAGGATACGCAGGACAGCGGGACGCTGCTGTCCTACCTCATGGCGCACGGCGCATCCGCGCCGGTCTCCTTTCACATGCCGGGCCATAAGGGCGACCGGCTCTACCGGGAGAACGGCTACGGACCCTTCCTGGATGCCATGATGAACTGCGACGTGACCGAAATCCCCGGGGCGGACAACCTGTTCCAGCCGGTGGGGGTTTTGCGCCGCGCCATGGAGCGATATCGAAACCTGTACGAGGTGGAGGCGTCGTACCTTCTCATCAACGGCAGCTCCGGCGGTCTGATCGCGGCCATCCTCGCCTCCGTCCCGCGCGGCGGCCGGCTGGTGATGGCTCGAAACGCCCACAAATCCATCTTCAACGCGCTCTCCCTCGGCGATGTGACGCCCGTCTACGCCTATCCGACGATCCTGGAAGCGTACGGCCTGCAGGGTCCCGTGACGGCGGAGGAGATCGCCCGCTGTCTGGATCACGCGCCGGACGCTTCGGCGGTCATCGTCCCATCGCCCAACTACTACGGGATATGCAGCGACATCGAGGCCATCGCCCGCGTGGTGCACGAACGGGACAAGATCCTCATCGTCGACCAGGCGCACGGCGCGCACCTGGCCTTTTTTGAGAAATACGGCATACGGTGGGCGGACAGCGGCCAAGGCGCCCTTGCCATGCCGAGGGCCGCGGAGCGGCAGGGCGCCGACGCGGTCATCAACAGCATCCACAAGACGCTGGCCTCCTTCACCCAGACGGCCGTTCTGAACATCTGCTCGTCCCGCATCGACCGGCGCCTTCTGGAGGATCGGCTGCAGGCCATCGAGAGCTCCAGCCCCTCCTACCTTCTGATGGCATCGCTGGACATCAACGCGGCGCTCCTGGAGGCGCACGGTCCGGCGCTCTTTGCATCCTGGGCGGCGGACATCGGCCGCTTCTACGAGCAGGCGCCGCAGCGCCTGCCGCATCTCAGGCTCATGCGCCATCCCCTGCTGGATCCGACGAAGCTGAATTTCGACATGGCGGCGCTGGGGTTCAGCGGGCGCGCGCTCGAGCGGCATCTCATGGCCGACGGCATCTTTCCGGAGCTCATCAGCGGGAATCTGGTCATGGGCATGACGGGCATCGGAAACCGCTGGGAGGACTATGCGCGGCTGCTGGCATCGCTGGAAAAACTGGAGATGTCCGAGGCGGCTGTACCCGCTGAGCCGTGCGGCGGAGAGGAACGCGCGGGAGCAGAGGCGGCGGCCGGAAGGGCGGGTGACGGGCGCGTGCGGCAGGCCGCTTCGGCGGCGGGACCGGATGCGGGGCAGGAGGGCGCGCACCGCGCGCCCGTGCAGCCCGCCGCGCTGACGCGCCGGCTGCGCATGGAGGCGCTCCCTGCGAGGCGCGTGCGCACGCCGCTCGCGGAGGCCGCCGGACGGGTTTGCGCGGTCTCCGTCATACCCTACCCGCCGGGCGTGCCGCTCATCTGCCCGGGCGAGGTGTTCGATGAAGAGGTGATCGCCTACATCGTGGCCTGCCGCGCCGCCGGCGAGACGGTCATCGGGCTCGACGAGGACGGCTGCGTCGTGACCGGCGCGGCGCCGATCGCGTAACCGGTCGCGTAAGGGATCGGGCCAGCGGGAGCGTGTGCGCATCCCCGGGCGCGTGGCTGGCAAGCGGGCGGGAGCCTCAGGTGCATGTCTGGCTGCGGCCCCGCGCTGGAGGAAAATATATGCTCAGCGTGCCCTTGGCCTTTGGAAGAAAAGTGGAGGTACAGGGGACCGCGAAGCACCTGCTGGACACTCTCGTGAGGCGGCGGCGGACGCCCCGGCGCGGCGCCGCGACGGGCGCAGGGCTGCGCCTTCGCATGTGGAGAAGGAGGAAAAGGAGGACGAGATGACGGGAAGGACGCTGCTGCACCATGCGAAAATCTATGTGGAGAAGGGCCACTACGCCGAGGCGCTCCTCATCGAGGGCGGGCGCATCACCTGCGTGGGCGGAGAGGAGGAGGTTCTCGAGCGGGCCTGTGCATACCCGCAGACGGAGGCGGACGACCTGGTTCGCATCGACTGCGGCGGCCGGACGGTCGTGCCGGGCCTAAACGACTCGCATCTCCACCTGCTCAGCTATGGCGAGAGCCTGACGAGGCCGCAGATCGCGGGCGTGACATCCATGGAGGCGCTCATAGAGCGCTGCCGCGCCTTTCTGACCACCCACCCGGATGTAGCCGGGGACGGCATCCTGGCCTCCGGCTGGAACCAGGACCTGTTCACGGATGAAAAGCGGATGCCGAACCGTCACGATCTGGACCGCATCAGCCGGGACGTGCCGGTGGTCCTGGAACGGGTCTGCGGGCACATTCTCGCCGCGAACACGAGGGCCATCGAGATGCTGGGCTTGACGGCGCAGACGCCCCCCTACCCCGGCGGCGACATCTACCGGGAAGCGGACGGCTACCCGAGCGGCCTGTTTACGGAGGGTGCGTGCCGCATGGTGCGGGCACTCGTGCCGCCCCTGACGGCGGATGCGCAGCGGGCTGCCATGCGGCAGGCTATGCAGCAGGCGGTCTCCATGGGCCTGACGAGCGTGCAGAGCAACGACTACCATACGGACCGGCCGGAGGAGCAGGCGGTCTACGCGTTCCTGCGGGACATGTATGCGAAGGGGGAGGCCCCGCTGCGGTACCGGCACCAGGTGTGCGTGGGCGGCTGCGAGAGCCTGGCCGAAAACCTGCGAGAAGGCTGCTTCGCCGACGCCAAGCGCGATCCCTTCTACACCGATCCGGACGCCTGGCTGACCGTCGGGCCGCTCAAGCTCTTTCAGGACGGCAGCTTGGGGGCGCATACCGCCATGGTGCGGGATGGATATATCGGCGCGCCGGACAGCCACGGCACCGCATGGCTTCCCGATGAGACGATGGAGGCGCTCGTCAGGCTGGCCACCGCGGGCGGCGTGCAGGTCGTGACCCACGCCATCGGCGACCTGGCCATCGAGAAGGTCCTCGGCTACTACGAGCGCGCGGGCGGCATCGATCCGCAGCGGCGCGGCGCCGTGAACCCGCTGCGCCACGCGATCGTGCATTGTCAGATCACCGATGCCCCGCTCCTGTCGCGCATCCGGCGGGATGAGGTGCCGGTCATGGCACAGCCGGTCTTCATCGACTACGACAGGACCATCGTGGAATCGGCGGTGGGGAAGGCGCTGGCGGATACCTCCTACGCCTTCGGAACCCTGCCGCGCATGGGCGTGCACCTGTCCTACGGCACGGACTGTCCGGTCGAACCGTGCGACCCGTTTCTGAACCTGTATATGGCCGTGACGCGCCGGGGCCGCGACGGCAGGCCGCTGGACGGCTGGCATCCCGCGGAGCGCGTCGACGTGGAGACGGCGGTCGACGCCTACACCTACGAGAGCGCCTACATGGAGGGGCTCGAGGACCGCAAGGGCAGGCTGAAGCCGGGCTTTTACGCCGATCTTCTGGTTCTGGACCGCGATATATTCACCGTCGATCCCGAGGAAATCCGCCGCACGCGACCCGTGCTGACCATGGTGGGTGGCCGCGTCGTGCATGCCGGTGACATACGGTGCGAAGGCCGCGAAAATGCGTGAAAATACGCGGAATCCGCGCATTAAAAATCCGCAAAAGACTTCGCAAAAGAAAAATTTCTTAATGATTTTTGGCATATGGTGATGTATAATAAATGGCGTATGATTATATAGAACCTCAGAAAGGAAGGTCCCAACGAACATGAGCCAAAAGCATTTACAGAGCATCCATGTGAGCCATTACAAGCACACGGCCGGCAGTGCGACGGAAGTAATGCCCATACCGGATGTTGTAAAAATTTCCATGTCTCAGCATATTGGTGCACCTTGCAAGCCCTTGGTCAAGAAAGGTGACTATGTCAAGGTCGGGCAGCTTCTGGGTGACACGGATGCTTTCGTCAGCGCGCCGATCCATGCCAGCGTGTCCGGCACCGTGACGGGGATCGAGGAACAGCGTTCGGCGAACGGCGGCATGGAGACCCTCGTGGTCATAGAGCCGGATAAGCTGCAGGCGGTCAGCGAGGATGTGAAGCCGCCCGTGGTCGAGGACCTGGCCGGGTTCGTCAAGGCCGTCCGCGCCAGCGGCTGTGTGGGTCTGGGCGGCGCCTCCTTCCCGTCGCACATCAAATTCAACCCCAAAAACATCGATGAGGTGCATACGCTGATCGTCAACGGCGCGGAGTGCGAGCCGTTCATCACATCCGACCACCGCCTGATGCTCGAGGAGACGGACGACCTCATCGCGGGCGCGCAGCTGCTGATGCAGTACATCGGGCTGGACCAGGGCTATATCGCCATCGAGGAAAACAAGCCGGACGCCATCGCGCATCTGGACGAGGTGCTGGCGGCCAAGGGCATCGACAACATCAAGACCTTCAAGCTGCAGGCGCGCTATCCAAAAGGCGCGGAGCGCGTGCTGATCTACGAGATCACCGGGCAGACGATGAACGCGGGTGAGCTCCCGGCCGACAAGGGCGTGATCCTCTCCAACGTGACGACCATCGCCTTCGTCGGACAGTATTTCCGCACCGGCATGCCGCTGATCCAGAAGCGCATGACCGTGGACGGTGACGCCGTCGCGCAGCCGAAAAACGTCATGGCGCCGATAGGCACGCTGGTCCAGGACGTGATCGCCTTTTGCGGGGGGTATCGGCAGGAACCGAGAAAGATCCTGATGGGCGGCCCGATGATGGGACGCGCCATCTTCTCCGACGCCATGCCCATCGTCAAGAATAACAACGCCATTCTGGCCTTCTCGAAGGAGCAGGCGGAGATCGAGCAGGAGACGGCCTGCATCAACTGCGGCAGGTGCCACAGGGCCTGTCCGTTTAAGCTGATTCCTACGGCGCTGGCCGATGCCTATGAACGCCGGGATGCGCAGGCCCTGAGTGACCTGAAGGTCATGCAGTGCATGGAATGCGGCAGCTGCTCCTATATCTGCCCGGCCAGACGCCCGTTGAGCTTCATGAACAAGCTGGGGAAAGCGGTAGTAAAGGAGGCTGGAATTAAATAATGGAAAAGAAAACGTACAGCAATTTGATCGTATCGTCCTCGCCGCATCTGGTCAGCAACATGGATACGACCCGCATCATGGGGGCCGTGATCACCGCGTTGCTGCCGGCGCTGGTGGTCAGTACCATCATGTTCGGCCCCCGCGTACTCCTGCTGACGGCCGTCTGCATAGCTGCCTGCGTCTTCTTCGAATGGGCCTATAACGCCATCATGAAGAGGCCGCAGACGATCAGGGACCTGTCGGCGGCGGTGACCGGCATGCTGATCGCGTTCAATGTACCCGCCTCGCTGCCGCTGTGGATCGCCATCATCGGCTGCTTCGTGGCCATCGTCATCGTCAAGCAGCTGTTCGGCGGCATCGGCAAGAACCTCGTCAATCCCGCCATCACGGCCCGCATCGTGCTCTTCATCTCCTTCGCGACGGAGATGACGACCTGGCCGCTGCCGCGCATGCTGCAGACGGAGGATGCGATCACCGGACCGACCCCGCTGGGAATCCTCGCGGAAGGCGGCGCGGAGCTTCCGTCCAAGCTGTCGATGTTCGTCGGCGCGACCGGCGGCTCCGTGGGTGAGGTCAGCGCGCTGGCCCTGCTCATCGGCGGACTGCTGCTCATCTGGTGGAAGGTCATCAGCCCCCTGACACCGATCGCCTTCATCGGTACCGTCTTTACCTTCTCGTTGATCTACTACGGTGTGACCGGCGGCGATGCGCTGAACATGGCTCTCTTCCATATCCTGGCCGGCGGCGTGATGCTGGGTGCCTTCTTCATGGCGACGGATTACGTGACGACACCGCTGCTGCCCATGGGTAAGGTCATCTTCGGCATCGGCTGCGGCGTCATCACCATGGTGATTCGCCTGTTCGGTTCCTATCCGGAAGGCGTGTCCTTCTCCATCCTGCTGATGAACTGCCTGACGCCGCTGATCAACAAGCTCTGCATGAAGAGGATGTATGGAGGTGCTAAGAAACATGAAAAGTAATGCCTTCAAGGAACACATTCAGCCGGTGGTCGTCCTGACCTGCATCTGCCTGGTCATCACATTGGCGCTGGCGGTGGTGAGTGGGATCACAAAGCCCATCATCGAGGAGAATACCCGCCGAAACGCCGATGAGGCCCGCATGGAGCTGCTGCCGACCGCTACATCCTTTACGCAGTACGAGGGAGATCTGGCCGTCTATACGCCTGACACGGTCTACGTGACCGACTGCTATGTGGCCTCCGGGCAGGGGATCGTGGTCACGGTGAATACCCGTTCCTTCGGCGGTGAGCTGACGGAGATGGTCGGCATCGACGCGGACGGCGCGATCACGGGCGTCAAGGTCATGTCGCACGGCGATACCAAGGGTCTTGGCACCAAGGCGCACGATGCCACCTACCTTTCGACCCAGTATGTCGGAAAGTCCGAGCTCGCGGGTGCCGAAAACATCAAGAGCGACAGCAGTGTGACGGCCGTCACCGGCGCCACGGTCTCCTCCAACGGCATCTATCAGGGTGTCTGCGCGGCGCTCATGCAATTTGAACAGATGGGAGGCGCTAACTGATGAAAGAGAAAGTAAGTAAATTAGCCATCCTGACGAAGGGTTTCATCAAGGAAAACCCGAACCTGGTCCTGCTGCTCGGCACCTGTCCGACGCTGGCCACCACCAGCTCGGCCTTTAACGGCATGGGCATGGGTATCGCGGCCACATTCGTGCTGATCTGCTCGAACATCGTCATTTCCATGCTCGCCAAGATCATCCCGGAAAAGGTTCGCATCCCGTGCTATATCGTCGTCATCGCCGGCTTCGTGACGCTGGTGCAGTTCATCGTGCAGGCGTTCGCCGAACCGCTGTACAACTCCCTGGGCGTGTTCCTGCCCCTCATCGTGGTCAACTGCATCATCCTGGGGCGTGCGGAGATGTTCGCCAGCAAGAACAACCCGCTGGATTCCGCGCTCGACGGCATCGGCATGGGCCTCGGCTTCACCATGTCCCTGACGGTGATCGGCGCCGTTCGCGAGATCATCGGCAACGGCACGATCTTCTCCGGCTTCTTCCTGGGCGACCCGGATATGTTCACCATCAACCTGCCTTTCCTGCACGAGCATCCCATCATGATCGTGGCACTGGCGCCGGGCGGCTTCTTCATCTACGCGCTGGCGATCGCCTGCGTCAACGCCGTCCTGCATAAAAAGGGCAAGACGCCCCGCGATTTCAGCTGCCAGGGCTGCGCGCTGGCCAGCATCTGCACGCAGGAAAAGTGCATCCAGCAGCTGGATGCGCCTGAGATCGAGAAAGGAGCGGAGGCATAATGGGTGCGTACTTTTCGATTTTGCTGGGCATGATCCTGGTGAACAACTACGTTCTGGCGCAGTTCCTGGGCATCTGCCCGTTCCTGGGTGTCTCGAAAAAGATGGACTCCGCCGTGGGCATGGGGATCGCCGTCATCTTCGTCATGGTGCTGGCGACCGCTGCCACCTGGCCTATCATGAAGGTGCTGGAGCGCTTCAACATCGCCTACCTGCAGACGATCGTCTTCATCCTGGTGATCGCCGCGCTGGTGCAGTTCGTGGAGATGGCGCTGAAGAAGTTCATCCCGTCCCTCCACAAGGCGCTGGGCGTATATCTGCCCCTCATCACCACCAACTGCGCGGTGCTGGGCGTGTGCATCAACAACATCGACCTGAAGTACAACTATCCGCAGTCGCTGGTCAACTCCCTGGGCGCCGGGATCGGCTTCCTCTTGGCGATGGTCATCTTCTCCGGCATGCGCAGCAGGCTGGAGGGCAATACGGCCATCCCCAAGCCCTTCCAGGGTGTACCCATCACCATGATCACCGCGGGCCTTCTGTCCCTGGGCTTCATGGGCTTCAGCGGGTTAGTATAGGGTAAAGGAGGAAGGAAACATGAGTATTGCAACACCTGTCATACTGGTCGTGGCGCTTGGGTTTGTCTTCGCCGTTATCCTGACCATCGCCTCCAAGATATTCTATGTGCCGGTGGATGAGACCGTGACGAAGCTGCGGGACGAGCTGCCGGGTGCGAACTGCGGCGGCTGCGGCTATGCCGGCTGCGATGACTATGCGAACGCGCTGGCGGCCGATCCGAGCATCGGCACGACGCGCTGTCCGGTGGGCGGCCCCGATGTGGCGGCCAAGCTGGCGGCCGTTCTGGGCGTGGAGGCCGGTGAGATAGAGCCGCAGGTGGCCGTGGTCATGTGCAACGGCAATGCCGACGCGGCCAAGACCATCATGGAGTACGAGGGACCGCAGACGTGTTCGGCGGCCAAACAGCTCTTCGGCGGCCTGTCCACCTGCCCGTTCGGGTGCCTGGGCCTGGGGGACTGCGTGGCGGCCTGTCAGTATGATGCGATCCAGGTCTGCAACGGCGTCGCCGTCGTCAACCGGGATCTGTGCAAGGCCTGCGGCGCCTGCGCCAAGGCATGCCCCAACCATCTGATCCGCATGGCGCCCGCCAAGAACAAGGTCGTCGTGCAGTGCCACTCCAAGGACAAGGGCGCCGCGACCCGCAAGAACTGCGCGAACGGCTGCATCGGCTGCAGGAAGTGCGAGAAGGTCTGCAAGTTCGAGGCGATCACGGTGGAGGACAACCTGGCGTCCATCGACCCGGAGAAGTGCAAGAACTGCGGTCTCTGCGCCAAGGAATGTCCGACCGGCGCCATCATCAACATGCGCGCCAAGAGAAAGCCGGCGCTCGAGGCACCCGCTGCCTCCCAGACGGCGTAGAGGGCGCAGAGCGGCCGTGGCGGCTGTGGCTGCGCATGCCTGCGTGATCCGCAAGAGGGCACCGCGGCCTGCCGCAGATCGTGTGAATCGCAGCGGAATCGCTCGAAATGCCGAGAACTTGCTCGAAAAATTGTCTAAATTTGTCTCCGCCGCGTGCGCGGAAAAGGCTTGACAAGGCGGGCGAAATGGACTATCTTAATAATTGCCGTCGTCGTAGGTGTGGGCTCGTAGCTCAGCTGGGAGAGCGCTGCGTTCGCAACGCAGAGGTCGAGGGTTCGAGCCCCTTCGGGTCCACCATTTCGATGTAGCATGATGAAGCCTGACAGCCTCCCATAGGGAGGCTGTTTGTGTCAGTTGACGAAAAATCCCATGCGCCAGAGTGTTTGCATGCGCGGGCCCGCAGCTGGCAGGTGGGCGGTAAACCCCAGAAAATGTCTAACTGCGGCCCCGCGCAGGGAGACATGTGCTCTCAGCGCGCCCTTGAAATCAAGGGGGAAGGTGCAAAGCGGCCATAAAGCGCCTTCTGGACACTCTGTGGGGCGTTCTGCGGGGCACAGCGATCAGCGGAGGATAGGAGCGTATGAAGGACGGATTTGTGAGAGTGGAGGCTGTGACGCCGCCCCTGCGCGTGGCGGACTGCGAGTATAACGCGCAGGAGATCATCCGGTGCATGCGGGAAGCCGCGGCGCGCGGCAGCAGGCTGGCGGTGTTTCCGGAACTGAGCATCACCGGCTACACATGCGGGGACCTTTTCCTGCAGCAGAGCCTGCAACGCGGCGCCCTTCGGGCCCTGCGCCGCATCGCCGCGGCGAGCGGCGGGCTGTCCCTCGTGGCGGTCGTGGGTCTGCCGCTCGCGGTGGACGGGAAGCTCTACAACTGCGCGGCGGTCGTAGCCGGGGGCAGGGTGCTCGGATTCGTGCCGAAATCCTACCTGCCGAACTACGGCGAATTCTATGAGAAACGATGGTTCGAGCCGGCGCCGCACGCACCGGTCCGCATGCTGCCCCAGGAGGCCGTCTTTCGCGCCGCGGACGAGGCGGCCGCTGCGACGGGGGAGGAGCCTACATCCTCTGCGATTCCCTTCGGCCGCGATCTGCTCTTTTCCTGCCGCCATCTGCCGGATTTCACCTTTGCCGTGGAGATCTGCGAGGACCTGTGGGCACCGCTCCCGCCGAGCACGATGCACGCGCTGGCCGGTGCGACCGTCCTCGTCAACCTATCCGCCAGCGACGAGACGGTGGGGAAGCGTGAGTACCGGCGCGAACTGGTATGCGGACAGTCGGCCCGCACGCTCTCGGCCTACCTGTATGCGGATGCCGGCAGCGGAGAATCCTCCACGGACATGACATTCTCCGGCAACGATCTCATCGCCGTGAACGGTGCGCTGCTATCGGAGACACCCCCCTTCGCCGGCGGCATCTGCGCCGCGGTGATCGATGTGGGACAGCTTTCGCAGGAGCGGATCAGGAATTCCACCTTCGTGCCGCTGCCGCCGGCGCAAAAGAGCGACTATGTGACCGTCCCGTTCGATCTGCCACTCACGGAGACGGCGCTTCCTGCCGGCATGTTCAGCCGGACCCCCTTCATACCCGCCGACGACAGGCAGCGGGCGGAGCGCTGCGAGCTCATCCTCGGCATACAGGCTGAGGGCCTCGCCAAGCGCATGCGCCATGCCCAGAGCAAGGCCGCCGTCATAGGCATATCCGGCGGCCTGGACAGCTGCCTGACCCTGCTGGCCGCTGTCCGCGCCATGGCCCGCCAGGCGCGACCGGCAGCCGATGTCCACGCCCTGACCATGCCGTGTTTCGGGACGAGCCGCCGCACCCGCGAGAACGCCCAAATTCTCTGCGAGGAATTGGGCGTCACCTTCGAGGAGATTCCCATCGGAGAGACGGTGCGACAGCACTTCCGCGACATCGGACAGGATGGGACGAAGACGGATGTCACCTTCGAAAATGCGCAGGCCAGGGTGCGAACCCTGACGCTGATGGATCGCGCCAACCAGCTCTCCGGCCTGGTAGTCGGCACCGGCGACCTGAGCGAGCTGGCGCTGGGCTGGGCCACCTACAACGGCGACCACATGAGCATGTACGGCGTGAATGCCGGCATCCCCAAGACGCTGGTGCGGCATATCGTCCTCTACGAAGCCGAGCGGGCCGCGGCAGAGGGCCGCGATCGCCTCGCATCATGCCTGCTGGATATCCTGGATACCCCCGTCAGCCCGGAGTTGCTGCCGACCGGCGCGTCCGGCGAGATCGCCCAGGAGACCGAGCGGATCATCGGCCCGTATGAGCTGCACGACTTCTGCCTGTACTACGTGCTCCGCTTCGGTTTCACCCCGCAAAAGATTTACCGCATCGCGCGGACGGCCTTCGAAGGCAGCTACAGTCCGGAGGAGTTGCTGTACTGGCTGGAGAACTTTTACCGCCGCTTCTTCGCACAGCAGTTCAAGCGAAGCTGCCTGCCCGACGGTCCGAAGGTGGGCAGCGTCACCCTCTCCCCGCGCGGCGACTGGCGCATGCCGAGCGATGCTGTCGCGGCCCTTTGGCTGGACGAAATCCGGGAGATGCGGAGGGAACGGTAGGTGGCACGCCCCGGCCCAGGTACTGCCGCGGGCCATCGAGCGGAAGACGCAGAACACGGAACACGGAAAAGGAGGCTCCCATGCGATTCTACATCGTCGATGCCTTTACGAAAACCCTTTTCGGCGGCAATCCGGCCGGCGTCGTGATCCTGCCGGCGGGTTCGGATTTTCCTCCGGATGCGCTCATGGCAAGAACCGCCGCGGAGCTTCGCTACTCGGAGACAGCCTTCGTCAAGCGCACGGGGCCCGCAGCCTTCTCGATTCGCTACTTCACGCCGGCAGCCGAGGTGGACCTCTGCGGACACGCCACGATCGGCTCGTTTCAGGCGCTGCGCGCCGCCGGCTGCATCGAGGACGACGCGACATACACCGTACGCACCCTCTCCGGCGACATCTGCGTGACGATGCGCGACGGCTTCATTCTCATGGACATGGCACCGCCGCAGGAAAAGGGGCGGATCGACGCGCCGGACGCGCTGGAAGAGCTCTACGATGTCATGGGGCTTTCCTACACGGCGCAAAAGAGGGCCGGCCTGGCGTTGCTCCCGCAGCTGATCTCTACGGGGCTTCCGGACATCATACTGCCGGTCCTATCCAGAGCCGATCTTGCGGCCATCAAACCGGATTTCGCGGCGCTGGCCGCGCTCTCCGAGCGCTACGGCGTGATCGGCGTACACGCCTTCACGCTGGACGCGGCCCCCGGCAGCGGCGCCACCTGCCACACCCGCAATTTCGCGCCCCTGTGCGGCATCGACGAGGAAGCCGCCACCGGGACATCCAGCGGCGCGCTGACCTACTACGGCTATCGAAACGGCTTCGTGCGAAGCGGCGACGACTGCCTCTTCATCCAGGGAGAGGCGATGGGAAGACCGTCCGAGATTCGCACCAGGCTGACATGCGACCCGGACGGCACCTGCCGGATTCAGGTGGGCGGCACCGGCGTCGTCATGGCCGAAGGGGACATCCGAATCTAAAGCAAAAGCCCTTGAAACCGCTGTGCTTGCAGCGGCGCCAAGGGCTTTTTCATGGGTGCGCCACATTTCCGCGTGGATCCAAATATCGCAGGCTCTGCATCCTGACGACGAGAAATAATCGGCCGCGAGTTCCCTGCGGGCCCCGCGAAGAGGCGTATGGAGGTAAAAAACGCCCGCCCGTTAGTGTTGACTGAAGGGTGAGGAAAGACTATACTGATACCATGCCGCCTGCGGGGGCGCACGGCCGGAACGGACACGCAGAGCTTCCCTGGCAGGGCGGGCTACGATGGATGAACGGTCTTTCGTGACATGCCTAACGCGGCGCCTGCGGCCTGCGAGAAAGGAGACGGACATGCAGTACAACTTTGACGAGGTCATCGATCGAAGGCACACCAACGCCATGAGCGTGGAAGGCTTTCGACCCTACATGTTCCCCGAGCAGCCGGATATCGAGCTGCCGGTCGCGGATGAGGACCTGATCCGCATGTGGGTAGCGGATATGGACTTTGCCGTGGCGCCCGAGATCATCCAGGCCATCCATGCGCGCGTGGACCAGCGCATCTTCGGCTACACCGCGGTGTGCGAGGATTCGTACTTCGAGGCATTCGCCAGATGGTGCCGTGACAGGTACGACTGGGAAGTGCCCCGAGAGCAGATCGCCTTTTCCTTAGGCATCGTGCCGGCCCTCTATCAGCTCGTCGGCATGTTGACCGCGCCGGACGAAAAGGTGCTGTTCGTGACGCCAGCATACGGATATTTTCTGCACGCGGCGGAGTTCAACCACAGGGAGACGGTATTTTCACCCTTGCGTAACCGCGACGGCTATTTCACCGTCGATGCGGAGGATCTGGCGAGGAAGGCGGCCGACCCTAAGGTGAAGGTTCTCATCTGGTGCAACCCGCACAATCCCACGGGGCGCGTCTGGACGTGGGCGGAAGCCGAGACGGTGGCGCGCATCGCCATGGAAAACGATCTTTGGCTCATCTCCGATGAGATTCACTGCGATATTCTGCGCAACGGGCAGACCCATATTCCCATGGGGAAGGTCATGCCGGACTATCCGAAGCTGATCACCTGCATGTCTGCCAGCAAGACCTTCAACCTGGCGGGGATGATGCTCTCGCACATCATCATCCCGGACCCGGCATTGCGCCGCAGTTTCCTCGACGGGAATGCGCACGGCCGCGACTGCAATCCTCTGTCGGTGGCGGCGTTTCAGGCGGCCTATGAAAAGGGCTGGCCGTGGTTGTCGGCACTTCGGACCTATCTGGATGAAAATTTTGCCTTCGCGTCGGCGTTCATCGAGAAGGAGATGTCCGGCGCACGCTGTCCGATTCCGCAGGCGACATACCTGGCATGGGTGGATATGAACGACTGCTTGCCGGATGTGGAGGATCTTTCAAAGTTTTTCGCCACGAGGGCCGGCGTTCTGCTGGAAGGTGGCAACAAGCTCTTCGCCGACAATGCGAGGGGATTTCTGCGCCTGAATCTGGCGATGCCGAGAAGCGTGGTGGAAACAGGCCTCCAGCGCATGGCCGACGCCGTCCGGGCATGCAGGGGATAATCGTCCGGCAGGAATGGCCGGATGCCGTCAATCTTCATCTGGTCTCATCGATCAGATAGTCAGATAGTCAGGTAGTCAGAGAGATAGGTTATGGATTCAGGCTGTAAATTGCTATACATTAGGGTAAGGTAATATACCCGCCAGGAGCCGGAGAGCCGGAGAACCGTAGCCTGGGGCCAAAGGCAGATGCCGAAGCCCGAAGCGAGCGGCGAAGGCGGGGAAAGATGAAGGAAATGAAGGAAGACGAGGCAAACAAGATGCAGGAAACACGGGAGATGCAAACGACGGAGATTCGGGCGCTGTTTCAGCGGACGGCGGATTTTGCGGGGCAGGCGGTCCGCGTGAGCGGCTGGATACGAAACAACCGCAGTTCCAACAAATTCGGCTTCATCGAACTGAACGACGGGACATTCTTCAAATCCGTCCAGGTGGTGTACGATGCCGGAACTTTGGAGAATTTCGAGGCCATCGGCAGGGCCTATGTGGCCACCGCTCTCGATGTGGAGGGCGTGGTGACCCTGACGCCGCAGGCCAGGCAACCCTTCGAGATCCAGGCCACGCGGATCACCATCGAGGCCCCCTCCACGCCGGATTACCCGCTGCAGCCCAAGCGCCACACGATGGAATTCATGCGCGAGATCGCGCACCTGAGGCCCCGGAGCAACACCTTCGCCGCCGTCTTCCGCGTCCGCTCGCTGGTCGCCTACGCCATCCACAGGTTTTTCCAGGAACGGGATTTCGTATACGTGCACACGCCCATCATCACCGGCAGCGACTGCGAGGGCGCGGGCGAGATGTTCCAGGTGACCACCCTGCCGCTCGATGACCTGCCCCGCACGCCCGACGGCGCCGTGGATTACAGCCGCGATTTCTTCGGAAAAGCTGCCAATCTGACCGTCAGCGGCCAGCTGGAGGCTGAAATCTTCGCGCTCGCGTTTCGCAAGGTCTACACCTTCGGACCCACCTTCCGCGCGGAAAATTCCAACACGGCGCGCCATGCCTCCGAGTTCTGGATGATCGAGCCGGAGGTGGCCTTCGCGGACCTGTGCGACAACATGCGCCTGGCGGAGGATATGATCAAGTACATCATCTCGTATGTGCTGGAACACGCGCCGGAGGAGATGGAGTTCTTCAACAATTTCGTCGACAAAGGACTTCTGGCGCGGCTCGACGGCGTGGTGAACGCCGATTTCGGCCGGGTGAGCTACACCGAGGCGATCGATATTTTGCAAAAGTCCGGCAAGGCATTCCAGTATCCCGTGGCCTGGGGTATCGACCTGCAGACGGAGCACGAGCGCTACCTCACGGAGGAGGTCTTCCGCAAGCCGATCTTCGTCACCGACTATCCCAAGGAGATCAAAGCGTTCTACATGCGCCTGAACGACGATCAAAAGACCGTGGCCGCCTGCGACCTGCTGGTCCCCGGGGTCGGCGAGATCATCGGCGGCAGCCAGAGGGAGGAGCGGTACGATGTGCTGACGACCCGGATGCAGGAGCTCGGACTCCGCGAGGAGGATTACTGGTGGTACCTGGATCTGCGCAAGTACGGCGGCGTGAAGCATGCCGGCTACGGCCTGGGGTTTGAGCGTATCATCATGTACATCACCGGCATGAGCAACATCCGCGACGTCCTGCCGTTCCCGCGCACCCCTAAGTCTGCGGATTTCTAAAGCACGATGTGACCCCGCGCGGCCCTGCCGACGAGCCCGGCGGCGCAGATACGGCAGATGCGGCATATACGCCATGTACGCCATATACGAAGGAGAGCAGTATGGAGCAGGAAAACAGGAAGTTCGACGCACTCTACATAAACGGAAGGATTTTCACATCCGACACGGACAGACCCTATGCGTACGCCATGGCCGTCAAGGACGGGCGCATCGCCTGGGTGGGTGATCGGAAGGAACTGGAGGCGCTGGGCCAGCCCGAGAGTCTGGCCGATGTCGTGGTGGATTTCGGCGCAAAACGTGTCGTGCCGGGGTTTGTCGACAGTCACATGCATGCGATCAATCTGGCGAATGTCTACAAGGGCATCATCGTCCTGCCGCCTCTCATTCACTCCATCGAGGAGCTGCAGGCCGCCATCCGGGAAAAGCGAGCGGCGCAGGGCGCGGGAGAGTGGATCGAGGGCCGCGGCTACGACGAGGGCAAGCTGGCGGAGCACCGCGCGCCGACCCGGCACGATCTGGATGCCGCCTGCAGCGATGCGCCCGTGTGGATCGAGCGGACCTGCGGGCACATGTGCGTCGTGAACAGCTATGCGCTCGAACTGGCCGGCGTCACGAAGGATACGCCGGACCCGGTGGGCGGTCACATCGGCCGCGACGCCCGTGGCGAACTGACCGGCATCCTGTATGAGAATGCGGAATTTCTCGTCAAGGACTTCATGCCGCTGCAGACGATCGATAGCCTCGTGGAAAATGTCTGCGATCTGGGCGACATCCTGGTGTCGCAGGGCGTAACGACCGCCTCCGATCTGGGGGAGAGCCTGCAGGACGCCTATCCGGATCTCTACCACGATGTCTTCGAACGCGCCATCGAGAGGGGGTTCCCCGTCCGCATCGGCGCCTACTGCACCTGGGATCATGTGCGGGAGCGGGCGCTGGCGGGTGAGTTCAGCATCACGGAGGCGGATATGGATCCGGCGCGGCAGATTCGCATCGCCGGCATCAAGCTGCTCGCGGACGGCAGCGTGTCCGGCCGCACCGCCTGGACGGACAGGCCCTACCTTCCCCTCGGCGATGCGCAGGCGGCCAGCCCGTCCCAGGGGGCGGATGCCGCCCGCGACAGGATCGCGACCCCGTGTGATGCGGCCATGTGCGGGGCGGCCGATGCCGCCGCGGATGGACCGGCCGGCGCACCCGCGGGCCAGGCACCCGATGCGGCTGCGGACTGCGGCATCAAGGTCTGCACGGACGAGGCCTTCGCGGAGGCGCTGGCCTTCTGCAAGGCGCATCGCTGCCAGCTGTCGCTGCACGCGATGGGCGCCCGCGCCATAGACTGGGGCCTGGATCAGGTGGAGGGAGAAAGCCCCTGGCTTTCGCCGGAGATGCTCGCCGGCGGCGTCCCATCCTATCGGATGGAGCATGTGGCCATGCCCACGGCGCAGGCGATCCGCCGTGCCGCCGCCGCCGGCATCTACTGGGTCACGCAGCCCATCTTCCAGTATGCGGAGATCGAGAGCTACCTGACGAACCTCGGCCCGGACTGGACGAAGGAGACCTATCCGATCGCCGATTGGCGTGCCGCGGGCGTCCCCCTGGCCTTCAGTACGGATTCGCCGGCCACCGCCTGGGCCACACCCTCCGATCCGTTCGTCTGCCTGAAGGCTGCGGTGACGCGCCGCGCCTATGACGGCACGGACTGCGGGCAGGCGCATCGCGTGGACATCGAGACCGCCGTCCGCCTGTATACGGCTGCCGGCGCGCAGGCGTTGGGGTTCACCCATGTCGGCAAGCTGCAGGCAGGGTATGCGGCCGATTTTCTGGTGCTGGACCGCGACCTGCTCTCCATCCCGCCGGCGGAGATCGACCGGGTCCGCGTGGACGAGACCTACATCGGCGGCCGGCGGGTCTACACCCGCGAGGACGCATAGAACCGGGCGGCGCCGCGTGCGCCTATCCATCATCGGTGGATGGAAGGTTCATTCCGTCTCCGCGCCGGTGTCGATCTCCGCGCCGGTGTCGATGCGCACGGCGTGCAGGACGAAGCGCTCCGCGTCTGCGCTGTCCTCCGTGCAGGTGGAGAGCGTCAGGATGTGATCGTCTGCCGTAGGCGCCGGCAGCTCGAACCCCTCCGCCTCCGCGATGGGCGCCAGCAGATTCTCCTTTTGCGAGGTCTCGATGAAGGCCCCCAGCGTGTCGGCATCCAGCGGCACGGAGAAGGTGCCGTCCTCCACATGGGCGCGCCTCGCCGCATAGATCTGGTAGCGCAGCCAGGTGCCGTCCGCCAGCAGGATATCCACATACGGGTGCGCGGCCAGGTATCCGTCCGAAAGGTACATGTCCAGATCGCCGAACATGGTGTGATTCTTCATGTTGTGCCCGAAGATGACGGCATGCGATTCATCGAGGTCCCTGCTGTTATCGCAGTCCAGATAGATGCTGCCGGAGACCAGATAGGCGTTGAGATAGGACACGTTCAGATAATAGTAGTTGTCCGCCCCCTGCAGGAGCGGATAGTTGACGACGGTATCCTCGATGTAGATCCAGCCGATGATGTCGTCGTTGACGGCCGTGAGCGCCTCGAAATCGACCGTGATGGGCGGTTTCGGCGCTTCCGGTTCCTGCGGCGCGGGCGGCGTCTCCTCCTCCGGCTCTGCGGGGCCGTCGTCCACCCTGGCGTCGGTGTAGGTGCCGGCGGCGGTATCGTACACCTCCGTCGCCGCCCGGTATGCCGACATCGTTCGCACGATCTGCACGAGGGAGATCACGAAAACCACCGCGAAGGCGGCCGCGAGCAGGGCATAGATCCGCCTCCTCCTGCGGTCGCGCGCATCCCGCCGCCGCGCTTCTCTGCGAGCGGCATGTTCCTGTGCGGGTGAGGCATCGCCGGACGCAGCGGATGCCGCTTCCGGCTCGTACCCGTCTGCGTGCGAGGTATGGTCGGA
>CAZDUM010000005.1:24897-27362 GCA_964508645.1 uncultured Oscillospiraceae bacterium
ACCCGTCTGCGTGCGAGGTATGGTCGGACGCCTCCTCCGGCTCACATCCATCCGCGGGCAAACGATCGTCGACCGTCACGCGCGCCGCCCCCGGCTCACGATCAGGGGCCGTCTTCGTTTCGTGCTCGCCAGTCTGTTGGGACGCAGCGGATGCCGCGGCGGTCTCACGCGTTTCCATCGCATCGCATGCTTCACCCTCTGCGGCTGCGCGCGCTGCCCCCGGCTCACGATCATGTGTCACAGAAGTCATGTCGGCAGGTGTAGCCTTCGTTTTCCGCCTCGCGTCCTCCGCCCCTACCTGAGTCGCCATACGGTTTCCGTTCTGATCCGCGACTGCTTGAGGTGCTCGCTGACGGCGGCCGTGGCCGCGTCGAGGTCGCGCCGCCTGATGGCGCTGACGATGGCCCGGTGCTCCTGCAGAATGTCGAGCAGCCAGCCGGGTTCATACAGGGACGCCTTGCGCGTCTTGTCCAGGTACTCCTTGTAGGAGCGAAGCACCTGCGCCATGAAGCGGCTCCGCGTGCTGGCATAGATGAGATCGTGAAAGACGGAATTCAGCTCCAGAACCTTTTTGGCGTCCTTCTTGTTGGCGTAAAATTCCATCAGGTCGCACTGTTCCTCCAGCGCGGCGATCTCCTCATCGGTGATGCGCACCACGGAACGCTCGACAGCCAGCTTTTCCAGGGCCTCGCGCACGGCGTAGATGTCGTCGACATCCCGCATGGTGAATCCCTTCGCGAAGCAGCCGCGGTTGGGGATGTAGTCCAAAAGCCCCTCGTTTTCGAGCTGCTTAAAAGCCTCCCGGATGGGCGTGCGGCTGACGCGCAGCTCCTCGGCGATCTGGTTTTCGCGAATCTTTTCTCCGATCTCGTATTCCCCCTTGAGGATGCGGTCGCGGATGATGTCGGCGATCTCATCGGTGAGGGAGAAGGAATTGGAAAATTTCTTATGCTCGGTCATATAGGCACTCCTGCTCTGTCGCCTCGCCCTGCCCGCCGTTTCGCGCGACGCGTGCGACAGGCCGGCGGCGAGGTCTTTTGCGAAGTATCGCAAACTCCATACCATACTAACCTTTTTCCGTACAATATGCAAGATAAGAACAAAAAAAACTTGCTTTTCACGGGGCCGGTTAGTATAATACAGGGGCACGGGTTTCGTGTACTTTCTCTGCGACAGGCCTGACCTGTCGCCTTATGTCCATAGGGAGGTGAAACGAATGACGAACTACGAGGTCATGTTCATCATCGACGCGGCGCTGGAGGACGAGCAGAAGGAGGCCACCATCGAGACGGTCAAGTCCATCATCGCAGCGGACGGTGAAGTCGGCAAGGTAGATATTCCGGGTCTGAAGAGGCTGGCCTATCCGATCAACAAGAAGGAGGAGGGCTACTATGTCGTCATCGAGTTCCAGGGCAACCCGACGCTGCCCAAGGAGCTGGATCGGCGGCTGCGCATCTCCGATAACGTGATCAGGCACATCATCATCAACAAGGATGAGAAATAGGAGCGAGGTGCGACCATGAACAGTGTTGTATTGATCGGCAGACTGACGCGGGATCCGGAGCTGCGGTATACGGCGGGCACCCAGATGGCGGTTGCCTCCTTCACGGTGGCCATCGATCGGCCGGTGCGGGCCGGCGCCGAGAAACAGACGGATTTTCCGCGTGTCACGGTATTCGGCAAGCAGGCGGAGAACTGCGAGCGTTACCTGGCAAAGGGCAGGCTCGTGGGCGTGCAGGGTCGCCTGCAGACCGGCAGCTACACGAACAAGGATGGCGTGACCGTCTACACGACCGATGTCATAGCGGATCGTGTGGAATTCCTGGAATGGGGCGACCGCAACGAGCGCGGGTCCTCGCAGGGAAGGGGCGGCGCGTCCGGCTCGTCCATGCGTGACGATCTGGGCAGCGCGGGACTGGATCCGGCCCCGGAGGGCTTCTCGGCCATCGATGAGGATATTCCGTTTTAGTTGAAAGGAGAACATGACCATGATGGATAAAAAACGCGGCGGTGGCATGAGAAGGAAGAAGGTGTGCCAGTTCTGCGCCGACAAGACCGAACGCATCGATTACAAGGATGTGGAGAAGTTGAAGAAGTATGTGACGGAGCGCGGAAAGATTTTGCCGAAGCGCATCACCGGCACCTGTGCCATGCACCAGAGGGAGCTGACGACGGCCATCAAGCGCGCCCGCATCGTGGCGCTGCTGCCGTATATCGCGGATTAGGCCGGGCGCTGCGCGGCCACGGGCCATGGGTCCGCAGCGGCTCCCTGCGAGCTGCCCGCGGGCGGTGCCGCCGGAGAAACGATGAAACCTGATGGAACCCGAATGAAGAAGTTTGCGCGTCGTAGGCGATGATGTCTGCGCCGCGCTTTTCTTTTTGTTGCGGTTCGCCGGACTACGGCTGCACGCGCCGTCCCTTTGCGATGGCAGGATGGCACCCGTATACACCGTACGCCGCTCCGC
>CAZDUM010000005.1:27462-35792 GCA_964508645.1 uncultured Oscillospiraceae bacterium
CGAGGACCTCTAATGTTCTGAAAATGTTCCTTTGCATGCACAGTGCATATTTCATGCATAGAAACTCTGCTCCGCGCCTTGCAGCCCGGTCCGGGCGCGTGCTACAATACGGCTGACACGAGATATGAGGCGGGGTGAGGCAGGACGCATGCCGCTCCTCGCCGCGGAAGGAGAAACGCTATGGCCGGAAAGAAGAAACTGGTGATCGAGCCGTCCTGGTGCAAGGGCTGCGGCATCTGCGTGGCATTCTGCCCCAAGAAGGCCCTGGAGCTGGTGAAGGAAAAGGTCCGCCTCCGGGAGGACGGAAACTGCATTCTGTGCGGACAGTGCGAACTGCGCTGCCCCGATTACGCGATTCATCTGGAGAACCTGGAAGAATAATAAAGGAGAGTACGCACTATGCCTAACAAAAGAGTCCTGATGCAGGGGAACGAGGCCTGCGTAGAGGGCGCCATCGCCGCGGGGATGCGGTTCTTCGCGGGATATCCCATCACCCCGTCCACAGAGATCGCCGAGCGCTGCGCGCAGCGCCTGCCGCAGGTTGGCGGGAAGTTCATCCAGATGGAGGACGAACTGGCTTCCATGGCCGCCGTGTTGGGTAGCTCCGCCGCCGGTCTGAAGTCCATGACCGCCACCTCGGGGCCCGGATTTTCCCTGAAGCAGGAGAACATCGGGTATGCCGCGCTGGCCGAGATTCCCTGTGTAATCGTCGATGTACAGCGCTCCGGCCCGTCCACCGGCATGCCGACGAGCCCTTCGCAGGGCGATTACATGCAGGCGCGCTGGGGCACCCACGGTGACCATCCGGTCATCGCCCTTTCCCCCTCCTCGGTGCAGGAGACATACTACCTCATCATTCGCGCCTTCAATCTTTCGGAGAAGTATCGCACGCCGGTCATCTTCCTCACGGACGAGATCATCGGCCACATGCGCGAGGGCATCGAGATTCCCAATCCCAACGATATCCTCGTCAACCAGCGCAAGATTTCCTATCACGACGGCGCCAACAAGCAGTGCTACTATGTGCCGGAAGGGGAGTATGTGCCCACGATGAAGCCGTTCGGCGACGGCGAGCGCTACAATATCACCGGGCTGGCCCACGATACATCCGGCTTTCCCACCAACGACCATGAGATCGCCGGCGCCCTCTACACGCGTCTGATGCACAAGATCGATCATAACCTGGACGACATCGTCCGCGTGGAGGAATACATGCTGGACGATGCGGATACGGTCATCGTCTGCTACGGCGGCACGACCCGCGCGGTCATGGAGGCCATCGGCGAGGCCCGCGGCAGGGGCATGAAGGTCGGCATGTTCCGGCCCATCACCGTCTGGCCGTTCCCGGAGGTGCAGCTGAGGACGCGCCTTTCGGGTATGAAGCGCATCCTGATGGTCGAGCACAACTACGGGCAGATGCTGCTGGAGGTGCAGCGCGTCGTGGCGCAGGCCCTGCCCGTCGAGTTTCTGGGGGAGGTCAACGGGACCGTCATCCCGCCGTCGGCGATTTTGCAGAAGTTACAGGAAATGGAGGCGAAGTAGTATGCCCAGCGAGCTGATTCACAAATACATGCGCACAGACCACATGCCCCACATCTGGTGTGCGGGCTGCGGTAACGGCACGATCATGCGCGATGTGGCGGTAGCCATCGAGGAGCTCATCGAGGACCCTGAGGTCCAACTCAACCGGGAAAAGATCGTCATCGTCTCCGGTATCGGCTGCTCGTCCCGGGCGGCAGGCTATATGGATTTTAACTCCCTGCACACGACGCACGGCCGGGCGATCGCCTTCGCCACCGGCATCAAGATGGCGAGGCCGGACCTGGAGGTCATCGTCCTCACCGGCGACGGAGACTGCGCGGCGATCGGCGGCAACCATCTCATTCACGCCGCCCGGCGCAATATCGGCCTGACGGTCGTCGTGTTCAACAACGACATCTACGGCATGACCGGCGGGCAGTATTCACCGACCACGCCGGTGGGCGACAAGGCGACGACGGCGCCGTACGGCAACATCGAGCGCTCCTTCGACATCGCGCTCCTCGCGGCCGGCGCCAAGGCCTCCTTCGCGGCACGCGGCGATGTCTACCATGTGCGGGAGACCATCGACCTCATCAAGGAAGGCATCCAGCACAAGGGATTTTCCCTCATCGATGTGCGCTCCGTCTGCCCCACGTACTACGGTCGCAAGAACAAGAAGGGCGACGCCGTCGATATGCTGCTGTGGCAGAAGGAGAATCTCGTGCCCGCGGCCCGGTACTACGCCATGAGCGAGGAGGACCGCACCGGCAAGGAGATCATCGGGGTGCTGGCGCATACCAATCACCCGGAGTACACGGAGGAGTACGCCAAGATCATCGAGGCGTGCCAGAGCGGCGCGAAGAAGAAAAAGACGGGAAGCAAGAAGGAAGGGAACAACCAATGAAATATGAGATGCGGTTCACAGGCTCCGGCGGGCAGGGCGTGATCCTGGCCAGCGTGATCATGGCGGAGGCGGCCGTCGTGGCCGGAGAAAAGGCGATTCAGTCGCAGGCGTACGGGCCGGAGGCCAGGGGTGGCATGTGCAAGGCGGAGACCATCATAGGGACCGAGACCATCTGGTTCCCGAAGGTCACCGCGCCGAACTTCCTGCTGGCGCTGACGCAGGCGGCGCTCGACGCCTTCACCTCCAACCTGGCCGATGACGCGATCGTCATGGCGGACAGCAGCCTGGATATCCCTGAGACGCTCGACCCGAATCGGGTCGTGCAGGTGCCCATCCTGCAGGCGGCACGTGAAAAGGTCGGCAAGCTGATGACCGCCAATATCGTGGCCATCGGCGCTATCAACGCCACGCTGGGTCTGTTCAGCCCCGATGTGATCGCGGAGGCCGTCCGCCGGCACATCCCCGCCGGCACGGAGGCGCTGAACGAGAAGGCGCTGGAGGTGGGCGAATCGCTCATCACGCCGGAACAGGCCGCCAGATTCAAGCAGACACTGCAGTAGGATCATACCGTAAGACAAGGAGAGGAGTCCACATGGAGGAACGGATCCGTTGCGCCGCGCTGCGGCAAAAATGTGTGACCGCCGATGCAGCCGCCTCGATGATCGAGGACGGCATGACCGTGGCAGTCAGCGGGTTCACCCCGTCCGGCAACCCCAAGGCCGTCCCGCTGGCACTGGCGGAGCAGGTGCGCAGCGGCCGGAGGAAGGTGCGCATCAACCTCCTGTCCGGCGCATCCACCGGGGAGGAGATCGACAGCACCCTGAGCGAGCTGGACATCATAGCCCGCCGCACGCCCTACATCACGAGCGGCCCCATGCGCAAGGCCGTCAACGGCGGCGCCGGCCTACCCATCGCCTACTTCGACCAGCATCTGGGCGTGATGGCGCAGAACGCGCGCTACGGGTTTTACGGGGATATCGACATCGCCATCATCGAGGCGGTGGCCATCACGGAGGAGGGGCACATCATCCCCTCCACGGCCGTCGGTTGCAGCCAGACCTACGCGAACCTGGCCCGAAAGGTCATCGTGGAGGTGAACCTGTGCCAGCCGGCGGGTCTGGAAGGTTTCCACGACATCTATCAGCTCGCCGACCCGCCCGCCCGGCAGCCCATCCCGCTGACCCGCGTCGACCAGCGCATCGGGGTCCCCTATATCGTCTGTCCGCCGGACAAGATCGCCGCGATCGTTATCAGCGAGATTCCCGAAAAGACGCGGGCACTGGCGCCGGCCGATGCGGTGAGCCAGAAGATCGCCGACAACATCGTGGAGTTTCTGCGCAGGGAAAAGGAGGCGGGACGCCTCTCCGCCGGGACCGTGCCCCTGCAGTCCGGCGTCGGCTCCGTAGCCAATGCGGTGCTCTGGGGCCTGAAAGCCGGTAACTTCAAACATCTGACCTTTTTCTCCGAGGTGCTGCAGGACGGGATCATCGACCTCATCGACGCCGGCCAAGCCGACATGGCCTCCTGCACCAGCCTGAGCCTGACCGTGGAGGGCATGCGGCACATGACGGAGAACCTTAACGCCTACCGCGGCAAGATCATCCTGCGAGATTCGGAGATATCCAACGGAGCGGAGACCATCCGCCGTCTGGGCGTCATCGCCATGAATACGGCCGTGGAGGCGGACATCTACGGGAATGTCAACTCCTCGCAGATGAACGGGACCACCATCTACAACGGCATCGGCGGCTCCGGGGACTATGCGCGCAACGCTGCCGTCTCCATCTTTATGACGAATTCCTGCGCCAAGGACGGCCGGATCTCCAGCATCGTCCCCATGGCGACCCATGTGGACCACACGGAGCACGATGTGGATGTGCTGGTGACCGAGCAGGGGTATGCGGACCTTCGGGGCCTGTCGCCCAAGGAACGCGCCCCGCGCATCATCGAAAACTGCGCTCATCCGGACTATCGGCCCCTGCTGTGGGACTACTTCAATAAGGCCTGCGCGGCGACGGGCGGCGCGCAGACGCCGCATCTGCTGGATGCATGTTTCGACTTTCACAGGCGGTTCCGGGAGACGGGCACGATGCTGAAATAGGGTGCGGGGCGCCCGTGCGACGCCGCCCTGGCATCGGCTCGCCTGACAGCGGGTTCTTCCTTCGGCGCGGCGCCTGCACCGCTTCCTGCGCCGACAGGCCGTCCGCTAAGCGGCGTTCACATGGAGGATGCCGCACATCCAACAGGAAAGTAAGAGGGCATATACTATGCAATGGATACAGTTTGATATCGTCGGCCTGCTGATGAACCCCTTCGTCCTCATGTTCATCACCGTCGCGCTGGGTCTGCTCTTCGGCAAGATTCACTTCGGCAAATTCAGCTTCGGGACCTCCGGCGCGCTCTTCGTGGGGCTGGCCATCGGATGGGCCGTCTACGGCTATGCGCAGGATGTCTATCAGTCGGGGGACACAGCGCGGGCCGGTTTCAGCGCCGCGAAGCAGATCATGGAGAGCAACGGCGGCAAGGTGATCAACACCTACTTCTTCTCGGCAGCCCTCATCATCTTCGTGGCGGCTGTTGGCCTGCTGGCCGCCAAGGACCTGGGTATCGTCCTGAAGAAGTACGGCGCCAAATTCGTCGTGCTCGGCCTCCTCATCACCGTCGTGGGTGCCGCCTCAACCTACGCCTGCACGGCTTTTATCAAGGGAACGAATCCCTACGCGGTCACCGGTGTATACACCGGTGCCATGACGAGCTCCCCCGGCCTCGCCTCAGCTCTGGAGACGGCGGAGGATCGGGCGCAGGAGATGGCCACGGGCTATGCGGACCTCTCGGAGGATGAGAAGGAAATCGTCTTGGAAGTCCTGATGCTGGATGATGCCTACACCGGTCTCACCCCGCAAAACACCACCAGTCTGACGGAGGAGCAGCAGCAGAGCTTCGTCAATCAGGCGACCGGACAGGTCGGCATCGGCTCCGCCGTGGCCTATCCGTTCGGCGTCATCATCGTCATCCTGGCGGTCAATTTCCTGAGCGTCATCTTTCGATTCAATGTGGATGAGGAAAAGAAACGATACAAGCTCGAGATGGAGGCAGCGCGCAATGTGGGCAATGTGCGGCAGGTCCCGACGACGGACTTCAGCATCATCTCCTTCGCCGTGGTCTGCGTCTTCGGCTACCTGCTCGGCTCGATCAAGATATACATGGGACCGCTGGGCTATGTGAGCCTGGAATCCACCGGCGGCGTCCTCATCGGTTCCCTGATCCTGGGCTATATCGGCCGGATCGGCCCGCTCTCCTTCCGCATGGATCCGAAGGTCCTGAGCATTCTCAGGGAATTGGGGCTGGCCTTCTTCCTGGCCATCGTCGGCCTGAACTACGGCTACGGCGCCATCGATGCCATCACCAGTTCCGGCATCGTCCTGGCACTGGCCAGCCTGTTCGTGGGAACGATGTCCATCATGGTGGGCTTCCTGGTGGGCCGCTACGCGTTCAAGCTGAACTGGATCATGCTGTCCGGCGCCATATGCGGCGGCATGACCTCCACACCGGGCCTGGGCGCCGCGACCGACGCGCTGGGCAGCGACGATCCGGGTGCCGGCTACGGCGCCACCTATCCGTTCGCCCTGTTCGGCATGGTCATCTTCTCCATCATCCTGCTGAAGTTGCCGCTGCTGTGACGGCGGCGGGCGCCGGGGCCTGACGGTCGCGTCTGGTGGCGAGGTGCCGGGGCGAAGCGCTGCTTCTGATCGTGAGGACGGTGCTTGGCGCTGCGGAACCGACGAGACATGGCACGTGACTGGCCACGCGGTCATCGGCGCGGCGCCATGTCGGATTGCGAGACTGTCGGGGCAGGGCGCCGCATGCTCGTGAAGCCGGCGAACCGCCCGCAACCGGAGCGTCAGCCGCAGAGGTACTCAAAACATCAAAACATCAAAGCAGCTCCCTCGTCTTTCGAGCCAGATACAGGGGCAGATTCGTGATTCGTCCGTCCACGCGGTAGCCGCGCTTGGAAAAGCGCAGCGCGTGGGCGGGCTCCCGATCGGCTATGTATCTCTTGAAGGAGGGAGCTATTTTATCCTCTCCCCCCTTGACCTCGACCGGAATGATCTCCGACCCGTACTGCAGGAGAAAATCGAGCTCCATGTTCTTGCTCGCATAGTACCGAGGTTCGACATCGAACTGGCCGCGAAGCTGCTGCAGGACATAATTTTCGGTCAGAGGCCCTTTGAATTGGTACGCACTCTCCAAGAGGATCGCGCGATTGTCGACCCCGGCCATCTGCTTCAGCAGCCCCGTATCGAAGAGGAACAGCTTGAACTGTTCCAGCTTGTCATAGGCGGGGAGCGGATGCTCGATTTTCGAGACGTTGTAGACTCTGTTCAGGATGCCGGCGGAGACGAGCCATTCAATGGCCTCCTCGAACGCGCGCGCCCTGCCGCCCTCCCGGACGGCGCCGTATATGAACTTCTCATTGGGCTTGGCCAGCTGGCTGGCGATGCTGCGAAACACCGTCAGAATCCGCCCGCTGTTCACGCTTCCGTTATGCTTCGTGAAGTCATTTTCGTAGATGGTGATGAGTTCCCGCTGTATCTGCGCTATCCTGGCCGCATCGCGGTATTGCACCCACGAGGCGACGCATTCCGGCATCCCGCCGATGATGAGGTACTTATTGTACGCATCCAGCAGGCGCGCGTGGAAGACATCCTCGATGCGCGTACCGGCCCGGATGCCATCATAGTAGGCGTACAGCGATGGTTCAGCCGCTGCGAGAAACTCATCAAAGGTCAGGGGCTGCAGGTCGAGGAGATTCACCATGCCCACGGGGTAGGATTTCGGCTGCGCCAGCAGCGTTCCGAGCAGGCTGCCGGCCGCTATGATGTGATACGCCCCGGCATCCTCCTTAAAATACTTGAGCGCCTGCAGGGCATCCGGACATTCCTGAATCTCATCGAGGATGATGAGCGTCTCTGCGGGACGGATTTTCTCGCCCGAGACCATGGAGAGGAGTTCGATGATGCGCTGCGGGTTTTTATTCGACTCGAAGATGGACTTCAACGCATCCTCTTCATCGAAGTTACAGTAGACGCAGTTCTGATAGCATCGCCTGCCGAATTCACGCATCAGCCAGGTCTTGCCGACCTGGCGTGCGCCGCGCAGGATGAGCGGCTTCCGGTCCGGTGCATCCTTCCACCTGAGCAGGTCTGACAGGGCATTTCGTTCCATGTGTGACTCCCTCAAACGTAGTATATTCAAAGGATAGCACGTTTTTCCTAAAATTTCAAACGTATTTTGCACATTTTTCCGGCATTTTTCCTCCGAAGTTGCACATTTTTCCGTTTTTTTTTCACATGAGATTGCACGTTTTTCCGGGAAATTCAGACCCGGGTTGCACAGTTTTCCGGGTCTGCCGTCTGCCGGCATCCCATCGCCGTACCGCCCGCCTGCCCGCGCGGGGTTGCACTCTGGAGCCTTTCGTGATAGACTGAGGAAGCCGGATGCGGCCTACGATGAAATCAGCGAGGAAAACGCCTGACTGAGCGAGGTGGCCCAGGAAACTCTCAACGGCGTGCGTACGGTCAAGGCGTTCCTTCGCGGCCGGCATGGGATCGCGAAATTGCGGCGGCATAGCGGCCGCTACGACGAGCTGCATATGCGGCGGGCCCGGGTTAAGACGGCTCTGCGGCGCTTCTGCGGACCGGCTCCGCAAGGCTGCGAGGAGATGAAACATGGAAACACTGGGAAAAATCGATCTGCACATCCACACAGCGGCGTCCGACGGTCTGATCGACCTGTCGCAGGCGCCTGGCAAGGCCGGCGCACCCGGCGAAAGTCCTGACCTGTGGCGGAGCTACCGGCTGGTGGCCATCACGGACCACGAACACATCTTCGATCCGTCGGCGTA
>CAZDUM010000006.1:0-10729 GCA_964508645.1 uncultured Oscillospiraceae bacterium
ATATCCTTGCAAATAAATAAGCCCCTCGGGGCTTATTTATTGGATTATTTCATACATAGTTGCTGCGTCCTCTTTTTTACAAGATTCGTTTAGGTTCCGGACACGAGCCGTGACGGTGGCATTCCCGAAGGTGATGTGGATGACATCCCCTACACGGACCTCTGTTCCCGCCTTCGCGGTCTTGCCGTTGACGGACACCCGCTGCTGGTCGCAGGCCTCCTTGGCGACCGTTCGCCGCTTGATCAGCCGTGAAACTTTCAAGAACTTATCGATTCTCATAAACCATCGGACCCTACAGATGAGCCGGATTGTGATATTAAATCAGGGCATCGCTTGCCCAAAACAACGGATTTGTCTACTTGTTGACAGCTTCCTTCAGAGCCTTGCCTGCCTTAAACACAGGGGCCTTGGAAGCGGCGATGTCGATAACTTCCTGCGGCTGGCGGGGATTCCTGCCCTGTCTGGCCTTTCTCTCTCTGGTCTCGAAGGTACCGAAGCCGATCAGCTGGACCTTCTCACCCTTCACCAAAGCTTCCTCAATGCTGGCGACCACGGCATTGAGAGCAGCTTCCGCTTCTTTCTTTGTCGAGTTCGTTTTCTCCGCGACAGCCGCGACTAACTCAGCTTTGTTCATTGGTGGCATCCTCCTTACTACATGAAATTAAAAATTAGTGGTTCTCCGCCGCCTTGGCTTCGTCCCACAGCGCGTCCATCTCCGCCAGGCTCATATCCCGCAAAGCCCTGCCGCAAGCCAGGGCCTCGCTCTCGATGTGCGAAAAGCGTCTGATGAACTTGTCGGTCGTCAGGGTCAACGCCTCCTCCGGATCCACGTGCAGCAAGCGCGCCACATTGACGGCGGAAAAAAGCAGATCGCCGATTTCCTCCGTTACGGCCGCACGCTCCTGTCGTGTCATGGCGTCCGTAACTTCCTGTACTTCCTCCCTGACCTTGTCCAATGCCGGTTCGACCGTGTCCCAATCAAACCCCACATCGGCCGCTCGCTTCTGGACCTTCTCCGCCCGCAGCAGCGCGGGCAGTGCTCTGGGAACCTGGCGCAAACGGCTGGTCTCATCTGGTGCTCCAGACTCAATTTCCTTTATATTCTCCCATTTCTCAAGGACTTTGTCAATAGTTTTCAGTTCCTCTTCCAAAAAAACATGCGGGTGGCGGCGGATCATCTTCTCACATTCCTCGTTGATGACATCCGCCAGCGTGAAAGCACCCTCCTCCGCCGCCAGATTGGCGTGGAAGACCACCTGCAGGAGCACATCGCCCAGTTCCTCGCGCAGATTCGCCTCGTCGCGGTCGTTGATGGCCTGCACCACCTCGTAGCTCTCCTCCAGCAGGCAGCTGCGCAGGCTCTCATGCGTCTGCACGCGGTCCCACGGGCACTCGCGGCGCAGAACGGAGATGATCGAGGCCAGCCTCTCTATGGCTGCCGGTGCGCCGTTCGCCGTCTCCATCAGATGCCGGTATGCCTGCTTGCACGGCCCGTGCACGCTATCCCGCTGCGGGCCGGTCTCCCCGCCCTGCTCCGCTTCAGCACCGGCGGCAGGCACCTCCGCCGCATCCATCCCCTTTTTCATATCCTGCATTTCCATCTCTCTCACCTTTCCGTTCGTCCGATCTCCGCCGCATGCGCCCCGCGTGCGATCCCCTACTTCAGCAGCGGCCCCAGGAGACGGGCTATCTTCTCTCCGTGCGGCAAGCGCAGGATCTCATCCCGGCTGATGCCCTTGAAAAGGAGAATGAGAAGCCCGTAGACCGCGACCGCGAGCGCGATGGCCAGAAGCGTGGAGATGCTGTTGTGGTCCGTGAGCGTGAACAGAACCTTGTATGACGCAAACGCGGCCGCGCCCATCAGAAGCGAGGCGAGGCACGGGATGATATAGGTCGTCTTCATATCGAACTTGGTGCCCGTGTACCGCCGCACGGCCGCCAGGTCGAGAAGCATGGCGATGACGTAGGCGGCGATGGTCCCGATGGGAGCGCCCTTGACATTGATGGTCGGAATACCCACGCACACATAGGTCACGACCAGCTTGACCAGTGCGCCGATGGCCAGATTGCGGACCGGGATGCCGGGCTTTCCCACGCCCTGCAGCGCACCGGTCAGCGTCTGCACGGAGGCCAGGAACACCACGCCGATGGACATGACCATCAGCGTCGGCGCGGAGGCCACGGCCTCCTCCGGCCGGCTGCCAAAGAGAAGCAGCAGGATGGGTTCTGCCAGCACGAACAGGCCCACGGCGCAGGGGAAGCCGACGATCATGGTCGCGCGCAGACCCAGCTTGACATTGTCCGTAAGCTCGTGCCGGTCGTTGCGCAGGAAGGCCGCCGAGATGGCCGGCACCAGGCTCACGGCCACGGCCTGCGTGAATATCTGCGGCAGGCCGATGAGCGAGTTGCAGTAGCCGGACAGCTGACCATACAGGCTTTTCGCCTCCGCCATGCTCCAGCCCGTAGCCGTCAGGCGGCGCATGACGACGACGGAGTCGATGGCGTTCATGACGGGCATGATGGCCGCGCCGAGCGTGATGGGAACGGCGATGAGCAGAATCCTGCGCACGATGACGCGCGTACGTTCGTAGCTGTTTTCACCGCGCTCGATCTTCCGCTGGATGACGGGCCGGTTCAGGAAATAGATGAGGATGATCAAGAGCATGGCGGCCAGGGACCCGGCTGAGGCCCCGAATGTCGCGCCGGCCGCCGCCTGCGCCAGGCCGACATCCAGGAAGTGCCATGCCAGGCTCAGCCCCACGACGGCCCGCACCGTCTGCTCCATCAGTTCAGAGAGCGCCGTCGGATTCATGTTTTGCCGCCCCTGAAAATACCCCCGAAAGGCGGAGAGCACGGGTACGAACAGGAGCGCGGGCGCTATGGCGCGAATGGAGGAGGCGGCGTCCGGATTGTGCTGGATCGTGCCGGCGATGAAGGAGGCGCCGAAGTAGCACAGGAGGAAGGATACGAGGCCCAGCGCCGCCATGAGGCGCAGGGAGACGAGGAAGACCTTGTGCGCGCCGCCGTAGTTTCGCACGGTGATGCGCTCGGCCACCATCTTGGAGATCGCCACGGGCAGGCCGGCCGTCGATATCGTCAGGAAAAGGGAGTAGATGGGATAGGCGCAGCCGTAATAGGACATGCCGTCATCGCCGATCCAGTTGGTCAAAGGGATCCGAAAGACCGCCCCGATGACCTTGACGATCACGCCGGCAATGCCCAGGATCGCGGCACCTCGCAGGAATTTATTCGCTTTGCTCTCCATACGACTCCTTTCCGATACGCTCTTTTGCTCGGGCGTTGTGTCACCGCGCGCAGGCCGTGCCGCCGCTCCCCATGCCGCCGCTCACGCCTCCTGCAGCCGCCGCAGGATCCCGTCTGTCTGCCGCTGCACCTCATACAGCGTGCGCGCCAGGTCTATGGTCCTGTAGGTGCCGTTCTCGTACAGAACCTGCCCGTCCACCATCGTCAGCAGAACGTCGCCGCCGCAGGCCGCGTAGACCAGATTGTTGATGAGGCTGTGCACGGGGCACATGTTGGGCGTGGAGAGGTTCACCACGATGAGGTCCGCCTTCGCGCCCACACGCATCAGCCCGCTGTCCGTCCGCCCCTGCGAGAGTGCGCCGGCCCGCGTCGCGGCGTACAGGGCCTCCTCCGGCTTCACGGCCGTCGGGTCCATGCGGGACACCTTGGAGGCCAGCGCGAAGGCCTTGATCTCCTCGAAGAAGTCGAGGCTGTTGTTGCTGGCCACGCTGTCGGTGCCGATCGCCACACGGATGCCGGCCTGCAGCAGCGTCGGCACATCGCAGATGCCGCTCGCCAGTTTCATGTTGCTGATGGGATTGACGGCCACCGTCGCGCCGCAGTCGCGCAGGATGTCATAGTCCTCCCCCTCGATCCACACGCAGTGCGCGACCGTGGCCGGCTGGTCCAGCAGGCCCAGCTCATGAAAATATGCCACCGGCGTCAGGCCGCCGTGTCTCGCCTTGCAGGCCTCGTGCTCCGCCCGCGTCTCCGAGGCGTGGATGTGAACGCGGGCGTCCTTCTCCCGCGCGAGGTCGGCCACGGCGCGCACCCCCGCCTCGTTGGAGGTGTATTCTCCGTGAATGCTGAAGTCCATGCGGATGCGTCCGTCGTAGCTGCCGTGGTAGGCATCAAATGTCCGCACCACCTCCTGCCAGGCCGGCAGGCTCTGGACATCGTCGTTATCGAAGTTGGCGATCCCGCGGCTGATATTGCCCTTCATGCCGCTGTCGCCGACAGCGCGCACCATGGCATCCGGGAAGAAATACATGTCGGTGGTGGAGACGATGCCGAAGCGCATGGACTCCGCCATGGCGAGGAGCGTGGCCCAGTACACGGCCTCTCCGGTCAGCTTGTCCTCAAACGGGAAGATGCGGTCATCGAGCCAGCTTTGCAGAGACAGGTTCTCCCCGTAGCCGCGCATGAGGATCATCGGCGAATGGCCGTGCGCGTTGAAGAAACCCGGCATGAGCAGCTTGCCGCGGCCGTCGTAGATTTCCTCTCGCGCCGCATCCACGCCGGCATTTTCCCCGGGGCGGCCTGCGGTGCTCCTCTCGATGGAGGCGATGCGGTCCCCGGTCACGCGCACATCCCGGTGGGCCTGCGGCTGCATGGTCTCATCCAGTATCGTAATATCCCTAAACAGCATCTGTGCTCCTCCCTTCGGTCCTGCCATGTTCTGCAGCGGGCGCTCCATCGTCTCGTCTGTCGCCATCCGCCGCCCGTTCTGGTTCGCATCGGTTCCGCGCCGGCCCGCTGCGGCGCCCATGTCGCTCCTACCCCGCCGGCACCTGGGCCGGCTGGATGGGTGACGGGTTTTTCCGCCCGTCGTCGATGATCGTCAACAGCTCGATCGCCTCATCCAGCATCTTTCGCGGCTCGCAGGTCAGCCGAATGAAGGGCTCCGTGCCGCCGTGAATGAAGGCGCGCTGCCCGAAACGCTCGGATACGCTGAGAAGCGCCGGGCCGCTGAGCGGGTTGTTTCGGGCGAACTGAAACTCCAGCCGCCCCGGCAAAACCGGCCTCCCTCGCCGTCCGGCGCTCTCCGCCCCCGTCGCCCGGCTGATGCGCACGATGGACAGGGACTCCGCCAGGTAGCGAAGACGGGAGATCTTCACCAGATTGACCACCTCGGGCGGCACATCGCCGAAGCGGTCCAGCATCTCGTCGAGGATGTCGTCCTCGTCGCTCTCGCTGTGGATGTCGGCGATCTTCTTGTACATCTGCAATTTGAGCGACTCGTCCTCGATATAGCTGTCCGGAATGAAGGCCGGCAGGGACAGCTCCACCGTCGTATCCTCCCGCGTCTCGTTGATGACCTCGCCCCGCAGCGCGCGCACGGCCTCATCCACCATCCGGCAGTACAGCTCGTAGCCGATGTTCAACATGTGGCCGCTCTGCTCGGTTCCCAGCAGATTGCCGGCCCCGCGAATCTCCAGATCGCGCATGGCGACCTTGAAGCCGGCGCCGAACTCCGTGAACTCCCGGATGGCCACCAGGCGCTTCTCCGCCACCTCCGTCAGCACCTTGTCCTTTTGATACATCAGGTAGGCATAGGCGATGCGGTTGGAGCGGCCGACCCGCCCCCGCAGCTGGTAGAGCTGGGAGAGGCCGTAGCGGTCCGCATCGAGGACGATCAGGGTGTTGGCGTTCGGTATGTCGATGCCGGACTCCACGATCGTGGTCGAGACGAGGACGTTCGTCTCACCGTTGATGAAGCTGAGCATGACGTCCTCCAGCGCATGCTCGGGCATCTTGCCGTGCCCCACCGCCACATTGGCCTCCGGGACGAGCGTCTCGATCTCCTGCGCGATCTTCTGCAGGCCGCGCACCCGGTTATAGACCACGAAGACCTGCCCGCCACGGCCGAGCTCCCGCTCGATGACCTCGCGGATGAGCTGGGGATCCTGCTCCAGGACATAGGTCTGCACGGGATAGCGCTCCTCGGGCGGCTCCTCGATGAGCGACATGTCCTTGATCCCGTTCAGGGACATGTTGAGCGTCCTGGGGATGGGCGTAGCCGACAGGGTCAGCACATCCACATTGTGCTTGAGCTTCTTGATCTGCTCCTTGTGCTCCACGCCGAAGCGCTGCTCCTCATCGACGACCAGAAGGCCCAGATCGTGGAAGCGGACGTCGGCCGACAGGAGCCTGTGCGTCCCGATGACCAGGTCCACCTGCCCGTCCCGCAGCCTGCGGATGACATCCTGCTGTTCGCGCTCGCTGCGAAAGCGGGACAGCACCTCCACCTTGAAGGGGAAGTTCTCGAAGCGCTCCTTCAGCGTGTAGTAGTGCTGATTGGCCAGGATGGTGGTGGGTACGAGCACCGCGGCCTGCCGCCCGTCCGCCACGCACTTGAACATGGCCCTGGCGGCCACCTCCGTCTTGCCGAAACCCACGTCGCCGCACAGAAGCCGGTCCATACAGATGGGCTTTTCCATGTCCGCCTTGATCTCCTCGATGGCGCGCAGCTGGTCATCCGTCTCCTGGAATGGAAAGCTGTCCTCGAACTCCCGCTGCCAGATCGTATCCGGCCCGAACGCATAGCCCTGCTCGAGCTGCCGGCGTGCATACAGGTCGATGAGGTCCTTGGCCATGACGGCGATGGCGGCCTTGGCCCGCGCCTTCGTCTGCTTCCACTCCCCGCCCGCGAGCTTGTTCATCCGCGGCGGCGCCCCGTTGCCGCCGATGTACTTCTGGACCATGTCCATCTGCTCCACGGGCACGTACAGGATGTCGTCGCCGGCGTAGCTGATCTTGATGTAGTCCCGCTGCGTCCCCTGCACCGTCAGCGGCTCTATGCCCACGAATCTGCCGATGCCGTGGTTCTCATGGACGACATAGTCCCCCGGCTGCATGTCGGAGAAGGTCCGCAGCTTCTGCCCCTTGTCCTTGTAGCGGCCCTGGCGGTGGCGGGTCTTGCGGGTGTCGAAGATATCCCGCTCGCTGATATAGCAGACCTTCTGCTGCGGCAGGTCGATGCCGGCCGTCAGCGTGCCCAGCGCGAAGGACACGCGTCCCGAAAGGCCGATGCGGTCGATGAATTCGGACAGGTTGGCGATCCGCTCCTCGGAGGTGCAGACGATGCAGATGCGGTATCCCTTGCGGGCGTAGGCCACAAGCTCCGTCTCCAGCATGTTCATCTTCCCGTGGAAGGAGAGAACCTGCCGGCTCTCGAGGTTGTAGACCGCGTCGAAGTGCGCCCCGGGTACCGCCTTCGGAAAAGGTGTGAAGACGCAGACGTTCGGTTTGCGGTACGCTTGCAAAAGATCGCTCTTTTGCGGCAGGAGGGCTTCATCCCGGCGGATCGCCTGCCCGCGGGCGATGAGGCCGGTCAGGTCCTCGGATGCCTCCTTGGAGGCGAGCTCCAGCGTCTCGCCGATGCGGTCCGGATCGTCCACCATGAGGCAGCCGTCCCGCATATAGTCCCACAGGAAGGCCGTTTCCTCGCAGAAGTAATGTAGGTAGTTTTCCAAGAGCTGCACATTGGTCATCTGCTCCATGTAGTCACAGAGCTCATCGCGCCGCGCCCGCAGCTTCTGCGCTATCTCCGGCTCCTTCTTTTCCAGGCGCGAGGCCGCCGCCGTGTAGTCGCGTCTGAGACGGCCCGCCGCGGTCTGAAAGAGGGTCTTTTCCTGCAAAAGTTCACTGGCCGGGTATATGTCGACCGCTTGGAGGTTTTCGACGGAGCGCTGGCTCTCCATATCGAAGGCGCGGATCGAATCCACCTCCGTATCGAACAGCTCGATGCGGTAGGGGTAGGTGGCATCCGGCGTGAACACATCGAGGATGCCGCCGCGGAGGCTGAAGACGCCCCGGCCGTCCACGACGCCGGCGCGCACATAGCCGAGTTCCACGAGGCGCGCGCGGACCTCGGACAGGGAGAGCGTGTCCCCCACCCGGATGGACAGCGCACGGCTGGCGAAGACCTCCGGCGGGAGCAGCCGGCGGACCGCCGCGGTCGCCGGCGCGATGATGATCGCGGGCGCCCCGCTCAAGAGCACCTTCATGGCCTGCAGGCGCTGAAGCGTCTGCGCGCGGTCCCGCGCCTCGTAGCGCAGGAACACATGCTCCTCCTCCGGCAGGACATAGACCGGCCTTTCGGGTGCAAAAAAAGAGAGATCGGTCGCGAGGCGCTTGGCGCGCGTCGAGGAGGCGACGACGATGAAGCTCTGGGTCGATGCCTCTGCGAAATGCGCGGCGACCGGTGCCACCCTGCTCTCTGAGATGCCGGCTACGTTGATCATGACCGCCCGTTCCTTTCTTCGCCGCCGGCATCGGCGGGCGTCCCCGCCGAGGGCCCGGTCGCAGGTGCGGGCCGGACATTGTACAGGTTCATCGCGCGTTCCACGCCGGATTCCACGATGGCGGCCGCCGCCTTCGCGGCCGTCTCGAGCGCCGGCCGCAGGAGCTTTCCCTCCGCCTCGGAGACCTGGCCGATCACATAGCCGATCAGCGCATCGCCCCGCGGCGCCGGTCTGTCCAGCGGGGCGATCCCCACGCGGATCCTGGGAAATTGATCGTCGGCCAGCTGATAGATCACCGAACGCATCCCGTTGTGCGTGCCGGCGCTGCCCTTTTTCCGGATGCGGCAGGTGCCGACGGGAAGGTCGATGTCGTCGTAGAGGACGATGAGGTTGGGCGATTCGACCTTGTAAAACCGCACGGCCTCCCGCACGGCCTCCCCGCTCAGGTTCATGTATGTCTGCGGTTTCATCAGGAGGACCCTCTGGCCGCCGAGGCGCCCCTCGCCGGTCAGAGACTTGAACTTCAGCTTATCCACACGGATATCGCAGGCGTCCGCGAGCAGGTCCAGCGCCATGAATCCCATGTTGTGCCTCGTATTCTCGTATTTGCGTCCGGGATTGCCGAGACCTGCGATGATGTACATGCGCTCCTCCTGTCCTGCGCGGCGCCCTACGAAAACAGCACGCTGATGGAGCCGTTCGTGAAGATGCGGGTGATGGCTTCGGAAAAGATCGGCGCCACCGAGAGAAAATGCATCTTGTCCAGCTGTTTCTCGGCGGGCATGGGGATGGTGTTCAGCAGGACCAGCTCCTCGATGGCCGACTTCTCCAGGCGCTCTACCGCCTGTCCGGACAGCACGGCGTGCGTGGCGGCGGCGGACACGGTGCGCGCGCCCATATCCTTGATCGCGTTGGCCGCGTTGCAGATCGTGCCGGCGGTATCGATCATGTCGTCCAGGATGATGCAGTTCTTATCCTCGATGTTGCCGATGATGTGCATGATCTCGCTCTGGTTCGGCGCGGGTCGCCGCTTATCGATGATGGCGATGGGGCAGTTGAGCATCTCCGCCATGTTGCGCGCCCGCGTGACGCTGCCGTGATCCGGCGAGACGACGACCACATCCTCCATGCGCTTGCTGCTGAAGTACTTCGCCAGGATGGGGAGGCCGAGGAGATGATCCACGGGAATGTTGAAATAGCCCTGAATCTGGTTGGCATGCAGGTCCATCGTCACGACGCGGTCCGCGCCGGCCGCCACGATCAGGTCTGCGACCAGTTTGGCCGTGATGGGGTCGCGGGCCTTGGCCTTGCGGTCCTGCCGCGCGTAGCCGTAGTAGGGGATCACCGCGTTGATGCGGCCGGCGGAGGCGCGCTTCATGGCGTCGATCATGATGAGCAGTTCCATCAGGTTGTCATTGACCGGATCGCAGGTGGACTGGATGATGTAGATGTCCAGTCCTCTGACGGATTCCCAGATGCTCACGGAAATCTCCCCGTCGCTGAACTTGGTGACGGTGGACTTGCCCAGCGGCCTTCCCAGCCTGTCGGCGATCTCGCGCGCCAGTCCCTCGTGGGAGTTCCCGGCAAAAATTTTGTAGTCAGAAAACACTCCGCTTCTCACTATACGTACCTCTTCTTTCCTTTCGGGCGGCCCATCCCCTGCATGCCTGCGCCGGGCACGGCGATGAGGGGGAGCGGTGCACGCCCCTATCTGGCATCCTTGGCCGTCCTGCCTCTCCGCAGGATACCCTTTCGGCTGGGCCATCCCGGCTTCGTCTCACCGCGCGCACGGGCGATGAACAGCGCGTCGGCCTCCACATCCTCCGTCACGGTGCTGCCGGCGGCGATGTAGGCGCCCTCCCCCACCGTGACCGGCGCCACCAGATTGGCGTTGCAGCCGATGAAGGCGCCGTCCTCGACGGTGGTCCTGTACTTGTTCGTGCCGTCGTAGTTGACGAAGACCACGCCGCAGCCCAGGTTGACGCCGCTGCCCACATCGGCATCGCCGATGTAGGTCAGATGCGAGGCCTTCGTCCCGTCCCCCAGCGTGGCGTTCTTCACCTCCACGAAATCGCCTACGCGGCAGCCCTGCCCGACGACGGTGCCGGGACGCAGGTAGGCAAAGGGGCCGACGGTCGAATCCCGTCCCACGCGGCTCTCCAGTATGACGGACTGCCGGACCTGCACGCCGTCCTCTATGATGCTGTCCGCCAGCTGGCTGTTCTGTCCGATGGTGCACGCACGGCCGATGACGGTCCGCCCCGTCAGGCTCACGCAGGGGCCGATGACCGTGTCCGCACCGATGATCACTTCCTCGTCGATATAGGCGGTACGGATGTCCACAAACCGCACGCCCGCCTCCAAATGCTTCAGGTTGATATCGAGGCGCTTCGCCTCGGCTTCCCGGCAGGCCGAAAGACCCGCCCGCTTTCTCTCCTCCTCGTTCATCTTCCGCTCGT
>CAZDUM010000006.1:10829-15565 GCA_964508645.1 uncultured Oscillospiraceae bacterium
CGCGCGGGTCGTTTGGCCATGCCATCCGGATGCTATTCCTTCGGCACCGCCGCTCCGGCGCGCGCGAGGAACATCTCCCCCACCTTGTAGATATCGCCGGCGCCCATGGTGATGACCATGTCGCCCGGCCGAACCTCCCCGACGAGGTAGTCCGTGATCTCCTCGAAGGTTTCCAGGAAAAGGACGGTTTTCAAGGGGTATAGCTCTCGTATGCGGGCGGCGAGCTGCGCGGCGCTGATCTTATGGATGTTCTTCTCGCGGGCGGCATATATCTCCGCCAGCACGAGAACATCCGCCCCGGCCAGGGCCTCGGCGAACTCATCGAAAAGCGCCAGCGTGCGGGTATAGGTGTGCGGCTGAAACACGCACAGCAGCCGCTCGTGCGGCAGCCGCCTGGCGGCCGCGAGCGTCGCCCGTATCTCCGTGGGATGATGCGCGTAGTCGTCGACGACCCTGACGCCCGCGGGGGTGGTCCCCACGATGTCGAAGCGCCGCTGCGTCCCGTGAAAATCCTGCAGCGTCCGGCCGATCAGGTCCGCCTCGATGCCCATGTGATGGCAGCAGGCGAAGGCGGCCAGCGCGTTGAGGACGTTGTGCTCCCCCGGCACCGCGAGGTGCACATGTTGCAGGCGCACGCCGTCATGCAGCACGTCGAAGGCCGGCATGCCGTCGTGGTCGAACTCGATATCTTTTGCGCAGTAATCGGAAGCCTCGTTGAGACCGAAATATATGACGTTCGGCAGGCCGCGGGTCACCTGCGCGACGAAAGGATTGGCATCATAGGCGACGATCGTCCCCGTCTCCGGCACCAGGGCGGCGAAGCGGGCGAACGAGTCGGCGATGTGATCGATGTCCTTGAAATAGTCCAGATGATCGGAATCGATGTTCAGAATGATCTCCGTCTTGGGCCTGAGGCGCAGGAAGCTGTCCATGTACTCACAGGCTTCGGTGATGAAGTAGGGGCCCTCTCCCACCTGCACGTTGCCGCCGATCTCGGGCAGGATGCCGCCCACCAGGATCGTCGGGGAGAGACCCGCGGCGTTGAGGATGAGGGATACCATCGAGGTGGTCGTCGTCTTGCCGTGCGTGCCGGAGACGGCGATGCTCAGATCGTACTCGTCCATCAGACAGCCCAGCATCTCGGCGCGGCTCACGACGGGAATGCCCAGCGCCCTGGCCCGCAGGATCTCCGGATTGTCCTTCCCCACCGCCGCCGAATAGACCACGAGGTCGGCGCCCTCGACATGTTCGGCCCGGTGCGTAAAGTAGATGGTCGCACCGAGTTCCTGGAGGTGCAAGGTGATCTCCGTCTCCCGCATGTCCGAGCCTGTCACACGGTACCCCCTCTGCAGGAGTATCTCGGCGATGGCGGACAGGCCGATGCCGCCGATGCCGATGCAGTGTATCGTATGAAATGCGGATAACTCTATCATGCCTGCAATCCGACCTCCGAGAATGATTCCGCCTCCATTCTATCAGCAAACAGAGCGCCGCGCAACACAAAAGCGCGGGAGAACAAAAAAAAGACGCCGCATCCTTGCCAACGCATACCTTTTCCTGTATACTATGAGGGCTGGCCTTGAGGCCGGACAGAAATGGAGCGAAAGAGGTATATACAGAATGGTCATCACAGATGTAAGAGTCAGAAAAATGCTAAACGGGGGTAAGCTGAAGGCTATCGCCTCCGTCACCTTTGACGGAGAGTTCGTCGTCCACGATGTCAAGATCATCGAGGGGCAGAACGGCCCCTTCATCGCCATGCCCAGCCGCAGGAACACGGACGGTACCTATCGGGATGTGGCGCATCCGCTGCTCCCGGAGACCAGAAACCGCATCAAGGATGCCGTCTTCGACGCCTATGCGCGGGCGCTGGCCGAGGAGGACGCCGGGGACGCGGGCGAGGCAGCGGGTGAGTTCCTGGAGCTCTCACACCTGGAGGGCGCCGCAAGGCGTGCAGACCTGATGGAGAGTTAGGTCGAGGAAAGGAAGTCGTTCATGCCGTCAATGCAATCTTTTATCATGCTCCTGAAGGAGCCGGGTCCGGTCATCCGCCGCGTCATCAGTGAGCGGAAACCGCCCGAGCAGTATGTGGAGCTGGTGATGCGCGATAGCGGATGGTCCCGCAAGGAGGCCGTGCGCGCCATGAAGAAGGCCCGCCGGCTCGGCATCACATTCAAATACTATGCCACACGGCACCTCTGCCTCTGCTCGGAGGAGGAGCTGCCGCACATGGCAGCCCGCGCGCGGGCCTACACGGACCGTGAAAACACCGCCCGCAAGGAGGCGCTGGATGTCATCGCCAGGGCGACCGGCTGGCCGGAGGACCGGGTGCTGCTGGAGGTGAACAAGGCCCGCGAGGCGTACGGCAGCACCACCAAGGACTATGCGCATTTCCGCTTCTGGGAGAAGACGCCCGAAGAGCAGGCGACCTACCTGACGACCGGCGTGATGGATCAGCTGTACCTGAAGTACAACGCGGACGATGAGGGCGTCAAGACCCTCATCCGGAAGAACCGGTTTGCCAAGCGCTTTTCGGACCTCTACGGGCGGGTCTGGTTTCTGAACCGCAGCATCTCCTACAAGACCTTCCTGAAGAAGTGCCAGGGGCTCGATGCGCTCATCCTCAAGCCCTCCGCCGCCACGCAGGGCAAGGGTGTCGAAAAGGTCGAACTGCCCTGGGGCGATGAGACGGCGATGCGGGCGCTGTACGACGAGCTGATGGATCGGCGGCTGTATCTGTGCGAGGAGCCCATCATCCAGCATCCGGCCATGGCGGCCTTCAATCCCAGCTCCGTCAATACCGTCCGCGTGATGACGATCGTCAAGGACGATGTGTGCCACTTCGTCTACGCGGGGTTCCGCATGGGCCGCGGCGCGCTGGTGGACAACTTCCACGCGGGCGGCGTCATCGCGACCGTCGATGTGGAGACCGGCGTGACCGTCATGGATGCCATCGACCTGGAGGGCAATCACTATCCGCTGCATCCGGGCAGCGGCCTGCCGACGAAGGGATTTCAGATCCCGAACTGGCCCAAGGTGCGGGCGCTGGTGGAGAAGGCCGCCCTGCGCATGGCCGGCGTAGGGGAGGATCCGGACAATCCCCAGCCCAAGGCCGCCATGGTCGGCTGGGATGTGGCCATCACGCAGGACGGGGTCTGCCTGGTCGAGGGAAACTCGGAGCCGAGTCACACCATCATCCAGCTCCCCTATGTGGATGCGGGCATCGGCATGCGGCATGTGGTGGAGCCCTATCTGTAGGATAAAGGCCGCGCCGCCTACACCGTCTCCACCCGGATCATGTTGGTGTTACCCGGCACATCGAGGGGCACGCCGGCGCTGATGACCACGCGCTCCCCCGTCTGCAGCAGCTCCAGCCTCTTGGCCTCCTCTATGCAGCGGTAGACGAGCACATCCACGCTGCTGTGCTGCTCCACCAGCATGGGCGAGACGCCCCAGACGAGCGAGAGCTGGTGATAGGTCTGCAGGGTCGGCGTTGCGGCCAGGATCAAGGTGGCGGGCCGGAATTTGCTCATGCGCAGGGCCGTGTAGCCCGTCTTGGTGATCGCCAGGATCGCCGCGGCGCGAATGTCCTTGGCCAGCGTGCAGGCCGCGTGTCCCACCGCGTTGGTGGTATCCGCCGCATCCATCTCGTGCCATACGTTGCCGCTGGAGACAAACCGCGGGTCGTCCTGCTCCGCCTGCACCGCGATGCGGGCCATGGCCCTGACCGCCTCCACAGGGTACTTTCCCATGGCACTCTCCCCCGACAGCATGACGGCGGACGTCCCGTCAAAGACCGCGTTGGCGACATCCGTGATCTCCGCCCTGGTGGGCAGGGGATTCGCGATCATGGAGTCCAGCATCTGCGTGGCCGTGATGACGATCTTGCCGCTCTGCTGGCAGCGCTTGATGAAGCGCTTCTGAATGCCCGGCAGCCGCTCGAATTCCACCTCCACGCCCATGTCGCCCCTGGCCACCATGATGCCATCGGAGGCATCCAGGATCTCCTCGAAATTCTCGATGCCCTCCATGTTTTCGATCTTGCTGATGATCTTGATCTGCGTCCCGCCTCTGGCCGCGAGATACGCCCGCAACGCCTCCACATCCGCCGCCCGGCGCACGAAGGACGCCGCCACATAGTCCACGCCCTTTTCGACGCCGAACGAGAGGTCCGCCTTGTCGGCAGGGCTCAGGTATTCCATGTTGAGGCGCACGTTGGGGACGTTGATCCCCTTATGGCTGCTGACAGGTCCGCCCGTCTTCACCCGGCAAAAGATCTGCGCGTCATCACATTTTTCAACCTCGAGGCGGAGTTTGCCGTCATCGATGAGGATGCGGTCGCCCGGATGCACCTCCGCAGGCAGCTTCGCATAGGTCACGGAGGCCTGCTGCGCGTCCCCCGGCACCGTCTTCGTGGTCAGGCGGAAGGGCTGCCCCTCCTCCAGCAGGACCGGCCCCGCGGGAAACTCTCCGAGCCGAATCTCCGGCCCCTTGGTATCGAGCATCACGGCCGCGGGCAGGCCGAGCTCGTCGCGCACCGCCCGGAAGCGGTCCATCATCTGGCCGTGGCTCTCATGCGTACCGTGGGACATGTTGAAGCGGGCCACGTTCATGCCGGCGCGCAGCATGGCCTCCATCACCTTGGGGTCCGAGGATGCCGGTCCCATGGTGCAAACGATCTTCGTCCTTCGCATTGATGCCTCCTCCTATCGTCTATCGCTTTACCTATCTTTTAT
>CAZDUM010000006.1:15665-21790 GCA_964508645.1 uncultured Oscillospiraceae bacterium
CTGCATCTTCCGCATCGCCGCGAGAATGCCCAAAAGGTGCTTCACGGCCGCCCTGCGCCCCCACCTTTGATTCCAGGGGCGCCGACGATATGGTTTGTCCCCCGCTTCATTCGCCTTTGCGCTCCGGCCGGCCGGCCCGCCTGCGCAGCACCCATCCGGTCAGGCGCCAGGCGAGGATCCCGCAGGCGATGCCGATCAGGGCCCCGGCCAGGACATCGGTCGGGTAATGCACATACAGGTACAGCCTGGAAAAGGCGATGCCGAGGGCCGTCAGGAGGAATACCAGCCTGCCCCGCTGCCTGGCGGCGTACAGCGTCGTGACCGCGGCCGCCGCCGAGCCGGTATGCCCGGAAGGGAAGGAAAAATCGCCGGGCGGCGGGATCAGAAGCGCCACATCCGGGCGCAGGGTGAAGGGCCGTGCGCGGGCCACCAACGGTTTGAGGATGACATTGCAGCACAGGGCCTCCAGCGCCAGGCTGAGGGCCATGGCGGCCCCCACCCTGCGGGTCCTGGGCAGGAGGAGAAGGATGACCGAGAGCGCGATCCAGAGGAGACCGCCGTTGCCCAGCCGGCTCAGAACGGGCAGGACCGCGTCCAGAAATGCGCAGCGCATGTGCGCCTGTATGAAATCCAGCAGAAGAAACTCCATGCGCGCCTCCCCCTTTGCGATCCGCGTTTCGCCGCCTCGCTGCCGCAGGCCGTCTCCGGCAGTCCCGGGCAGCCTGTAGGCTCCGGCCGATGCCCGGTCGCTTTCGGCAGCCTCCTACCTCTGCATGCCCTATGCGCCGTGGGCGTCGATATAGGCCTGGACCCGCTCCCCGTCCGTCGGCAGGGGGACGTATGTCAGACCGCGCTTCTGATAGCCGTCCGCGCCGTTTCCGGCGATGATCAGCACCCAGCCGTCCGGCACGGACGCGCAGGCGGCGGCGATCGCCTCGCCCCGGTCCACGATGGTGGTCACGGGCTTATCCGGTGAGAGGTGCTGCCGGATTTGGGCGCAGATATCCAGGACAGACTCCGTGCCCGGGTCCTGCTCCGTGAGGACGATGGCATCGGCATAGAGGTCGGCCAGTTCCCCCAGGTCCTTGCGGCGGTTGTAGGCCTTGTCGCCGTGGCAGCCGAACACCAGCATGATCCGGCGGCCCGGATAGAGCTGCTTCACGTTGGTGAACAGCGTCTCGTAGCTCAGCTTGTTGTGCGCATAGTCCACGATGACGTCCACATCCTTGTCCCGCAGCCGGTACAGCTCCATGCGGCCGGCCACCCTCACGCCGGCGAGGCCCTCCCGGATGCTGTCGTAGGAGACGCCGAGCTGCCGGCAGATGGCGATGGCCGCCAGCGCGTTGGAGGCGTTGTACGCGCCGCCGATGCTGACGGTGACATCCCGCAGGATGTCCGCCCCGTGGGCGTCGGGCAGCCCCGGGGCCCCCGCCTCGCCGGCCGGCAGGACATCCAGGCGGATCGCCGCCGGTCCCGCCTCCACGTGAAGACCCCGGTAGTCCGCACCCGCCTTGAGGCCGAATGTGAAGGTCCGCGCGCAGCTGCCGGCGGCCTTTTCCCGCACCGCCGAGAGATACGGCTCCTCCATATCCGCGTTGATGCAGGCCACATCGCACTGGTCGAAGAGACGGAGTTTCGATCGCAGGTAATCCTCCATGTCCGGATGCTCCTGCGCGGAGATGTGATCCTCCGAGAGATTGAGAAAGGCGCCGACAGCATAGTGCAGGGCGGCCGTCCTGTGATACTTGAGCGCCTGCGAGGATGTCTCCATCACCAGGTAGCGCACGCCGTTCTCCACGCAGCGCACGAGGTGCCTGTGCAGGTCGAGCGTCTCCGGAGTGGTCATCTTCCGGGCCTTCTCCTCCCTGGCCCCGTCATAGGTCGCAATGCCCGACAGGAAGCCGCAAGGCCTCTGCCCCGTCCTGCGGCAGTGCGCGTCCAGGATGGCGCGGACGAAGGTCGCGGTCGTGGACTTCCCCTTGGTGCCCGTGATCCCCACCATGCACAGGCGGCGGTTCCAGACCGCATCGAAGAAAAAGCCGCTGACGACCGACATCGCCAGCCGAAGGTCGCTGACCAGCAGGCAGGGAGCATTCACGGCATAGGGCTGCTCGGCCATGTAGCAGAAGGCGCCGCTCGCGAGCGCATCGCCAAGATATGCCTCCTTAAAGTGCAGACCCTTGCAGATGAAGAGCGTGTCCGGCGCCACATCGCGGGAATCATAGGAGATGTGGCCGACCCGCCGCGCCCGCGCAGCCTCGTCGAAGCCCGCAGCACCCAGCAAAAGCCCCTTTTCCCGCAGGATGTCGATGTACATGCCGGCCGTCTTGACCGTGTATAGCTCGCTCATGCCATTATCCGCCTTTCCTTCGCCATCGCCCCGCCGCGCCATATTCCCTCGCGGGAGTGTCCAAAACGCGCTTCCCGGCCGCTTCGCGCCCCACCTCGTCCAAGGAGGCGCTGGAAAGATATAGTATCACCGCATAGGGCCGCGGTAAGACATGTTCCTGCACCTACCGCCCGCTTGCGCAGCGGCGTGCCCTGATGTGCGAGGCGCACATACTCCCTTTCTCGGCACACAGGGCGACCCTCAGGCCCGCAGCATCTGCGCGCGGTAGAGCTTCGCATATTCGCCGTCGAGCGCCATGAGCTCCTGGTGCGTGCCCTCCTCCTGGATTCTGCCGTCCTCGATGAGGATGATGCGCTCCGCATCCCGGATCGTGGCCAGCCTGTGCGCGATCATCAGCGTGGTCCGCCCCTTTGCCAGCGTGGAGAACGCCTTGCGGATCTCCTCCTCCGTAATGCTGTCGAGCGACGATGTGGCCTCATCCAGGATGAGGATCGCGGGGTCCTTGAGGAAGATTCTGGCGATGGAGATGCGCTGCTTCTGCCCGCCCGACAGGAGCGTGCCCCGCTCCCCCACATAGGTGTCGAACCCCTCCGGCATGGCCATGATATCGTCGTATATCTGCGCCTTCTTCGCGGCCTCCTCCACCTCCGCCAGCGTCGCATCGGGCCGACCGTACCGGATATTCTCCAGGATGGTGTCCGCGAACAGGAAGACATCCTGCTGCACGATGCCGATCGCCCGCCGCAGGGAGCTCTTTTGCAGCTCGCGCACATCCGTGCCGTCGATGGTGATGCTGCCGCTGTCCACATCGTAGAAGCGCGGTAAAAGCTGACAGAGCGTACTCTTGCCGCCGCCGGAATGTCCGACGACCGCCACGCACGTGCCGGCCTGAATCGTAAGGTTGATGTCCCGCAGGACCTCGCGCCCCTGCTGATAGGAAAAATGCACGTGCGACAGGACGATATCGCCGCGCACGGGTTTCGTCCCGCCCAGCGCCGTCGCGTCCGGCGCATCCTGGATGCTCGGCTCGATCGACATGATCTCCATGAACCTCTTCAGGCCGGCGAATCCGTTGGCGAAGACCTCCGCGAAGTTGGCCAGCTTGCGCACCGGCGTCACGAAGGAGGTGATGTAGAGGGAAAAGGTGATGAGATCGATGTAGTTCAGGCGGTCCTGCATGATGAGATACCCGCCGACGGCGATGACCGCCACCTGCAGGATGCAGATGAAGAACTCCAGGGAGGCGTTGAAGCGGCCCATGGCCTTGTAATACTCGCCCTTGGACCCCTTGTAGCGCTCGTTGGAGCGGGCGAAGCGCGCACGGTCTACGCGGCTGTTGTCGAACGCCTTGGATGTCTTCATCCCGGAGAGCGTGGACTCGATGTCCGCGTTGATATCCGCCATCTTGACCTTGACCTCCAGGGAGGCCCGCATCATGCGCCGGCGGCAGAGCATGACGACGGCGATGAAGATCGGGACCACGATCAGGACCACGAGGGCCAACCGCCATTCCACGTGGAACATGACGGTCAGCGCGCCGATGATCGTCACCGCAGAGATCAGAAGGTCCTCCGGGCCGTGATGGGCCAGCTCCGTGATCTCGAAGAGGTCGCCGGTCAGCCGGTTCATCAGCACACCGGTGCGGTTCCTGTCATAGAAGTCGAACTCCAGCTCCTGAAAATGCCGGTAGAGGTCCTCGCGGATGTCCGCCTCCACGCGGATGCCGAAGGTGTGCCCGAAATACGTGATGATGTACTGCAGGACGGCGCGCAGGAGAAAGGCGGCGGTCACGACGAGCATGATCGTGAAGAAGGTGCGGTACATCTGGTCCGGCAGAAGCTCATACATGACATAGCGGCTCACCAGCGGGAAGGCCACATCGATGGCCGCCACCGTGAAGGCGCAGATCATGTCCAGCACAAAAAGGCCTATATGAGGCCGGAAGTAGGACAAAAAAACGGAAAAGACCGACTTTTTTTCCATTACAGGTACGCCACCGCCTCGATCTCAATGAGGGCATCCTTGGGCAGGCGGGCCACCTCGATGGCGGAACGGGACGGATAGGGCTGCTGGAAGAAACCGGCGTAGACGGCGTTCACCTTCGCGAAGTCGCCCATATCCTTGAGGAAGCATGTGGTCTTGATGACCTTGTCCATGGAGCTCCCGGCCTCCTCCAGGACGGCCTTCAGGTTCTCCAGAGACTGCCTGGCCTGCGCCTCCACGCCGCCCGCGGCCAGCTCGCCGCTCTCCGGCACCAGACCCAGCTGGCCGGATGTGAAGATGAGGCCCTGCTTCTGCGCATCGTCACAGAGCATGTTGCCCTGGGCATAGGGGCCGATCGCGGCCGGCGCCCGGTCCGTCATAATGGTCTTTCTCATGTTCATTCCTCCTTATCTCCCGCAGCATGCTGCGCCTCCCATCCCCCCACGGCGCTAAGGATGGCGGATACGCTCTCCTCCAGACTCAGACCCTCCGTAGGCACCGTCACATGGGCGTAGCGGCGGTACAGGGGTTCGCGCTCGGCATACAGGTCCGCTATGGTCTGCCCCGGCCGCAGGCTCACGCCGCGCGTCGCCAGATTGGACAGGCGCCGCGTGATCTCCGCGAGGCTCACCTCCAGATAGACCACCGTACCCTGCGCGCGGAAGCGTTCCATGACCCGCGGATAGTAGATGGCGCTGCCGCCCGGCGCGATGACGCTGTCCCGCACATCGAGATCGAGGAGGATCTCCTCCTCGATGCGCCGAAAGGCGTCGTTGCCCTCCGCATCGATGATGGCCTGCAGGCTGCGGCCCGTCTTTTTCTGGATGACGAGGTCCCCGTCGACGAAATCCTTTTGGAGTATCTTGGCCACCACCACGCCGGTGGTGCTCTTGCCGGCACCGGCCATGCCGATGAGGGTGATGTTGCCGCGCCAGCAGTCCGTCTCAGACATCGCTTTCCACTCCTAAAAAAGCGGCCCGGCAGTGTCCGGGTCGCTCATATCACTCGCATATCAGTGCAGAAATTCTTCCACGATCTTCTTCACCGCGGCGCCGTCGGCGACGCCCTTGCACTTCGCCATGACCGGTCCCATCAGCTTTCCCATGTTCTGTCTGCCTCCCTCGATACCGAGGGCAGCCGCCGTCTCCCGCACCACCGTCCGAATCTCGTCCTCGGACAGCTGCGCCGGCAGGTAGCGGCTCAGGATCGCGATCTCCGCGTTGTAGGCATCCACCAGATCCTGTCTTCCGGCCTTTTCAAAATCGGCGAGGGCATCCTTTCGCATCTTCACCTGCTTGGAGAGGATCGCGACGACACCCGCGTCGTCGAGCTCCTCCCGGTGATCGATCTCGTACTGCTTGATGGCAGCACGCGCGAAACTGATGGTGTTCTTGGCCACATCGTCCCTGGCCTTCATGGCGGCCTTGAAGTCCGCCATCAACTGTTCCTTTAACGTCATGGTCCCTGCACCCTATCTAATATTTCTTCGCCTTTTTCCGAGCGGCCTCGGACTTTTTCTTTCTCTTGACGCTCGGCTTTTCGTAATGCTCTCTCTTTCTCAGTTCGGACATCACACCGTCTCTGGCGCAAGAGCGCTTAAATCTCTTCAGGGCGCTCTCTAAGCTCTCGTTTTCTCTGACGATAACCTGTGCCATTCCACACTCACCTCCTGCCTACCGTATAATCGTTGCCGGAAGATGCGGTCCGGTCCGCGTCGGCGGCCCGACCCGCAACAGATATAGTATACTATTTTTGTCGGTAAAAGGCAAGTAGTATTTTTAGGAACCCCGCG
>CAZDUM010000006.1:21890-27697 GCA_964508645.1 uncultured Oscillospiraceae bacterium
TATAGTATACTATTTTTGTCGGTAAAAGGCAAGTAGTATTTTTAGGAACCCCGCGAGGAACCCCGCGGCTCCGGCGGCCGCGGACGTCATCTGAAGGTCTCCTCGCTCAGTCCAGCGTCAAGGACGGTGCGCTGTAGGCCCGGCCCTTGTACTCGCTGTCCAGCGCGTACAGCCCCTTTGGATCGTGTCCGAACAGCTCGTACTTCGTGATCATGTCGGAGGCGTTCTTCTCCTCCTCCCCCTGCTCGTCCACGAACCAGTCTAAGAACTTCATGGTGCGGTAATCCTTGACCTTGTGCGCCGCATCGTAGATGTCGTGGATGAGGCTGGTGACATACTTCTCATGCTCCAGGCCCGCCTTCAGCGGATCGTCGAAGTTCTTCAGCGCCTTATCCGGCTTGTCGATCGCCTCGAAGGTCACCGGATAGTCGTTGTTTTGCAGGTATTTCATCATCAGCAGGGCGTGATCCATCTCTTCCTTCGCCTGCACATCGTACCAGTTGGCATACCCGTCCAGGCCCTTCTCCGTGTAGAAGTTGGAAAAATCCAGATACAGATAGGCCGAATACATCTCCTTGTTGATCTGCACGTTCAAGAGCTGCGCAACTTTTTTGTCCATAGTATCTCCTCCTGTTCTTCCTCAGTCCTCGTAGGCAACAACCGTAAGCCTATGCGTCCGGGGCGGGCCGCGATCATCGGGCCGCCTCCGAACCCCACATAGATTGTACAATACCGGCACTGTAAAGTCAACGGCCCGCCGCTGCTCTACAACTATTTTACACTAACCCGCTGCTCATACAGGATATTTACAAATCAAAAGGAGCATAGTACAATGAGGGCACGGCGGGTTCTGGACACTTATGAGGGATTATGATGAAGAAACCTATACTTATACTTATTTTCAGCTGCCTTCTGCTTTTCAGTGCCTGCTCTCCTCCCCAGCCGAGCGATGAGGATGTAAATGTGAATCCATTTTTCAATGCTGAGATTGTTCGTTGGGATACCGATGAGATTCTACTCTCTCCGGTGGATATTCCCGATGAAGACCTGGATGACCAATTTGTTTTGCTTCATGAGCTCGCCATCCCGGCATCTACCTTTGAAGAATATGGGATCACGGCATGGGAACGCGGTGATATGGTGCGAATTGTGTGCTCCGGGCTTTCAGAAGATGATTCCGGGGCTGTATCGCTTGATACCGTTTTTTCCATCTATCTGCTGGACGCAGACGGCCATATCGTTGAAAAGTAACGCTTAGGCCAAAGGGCAGGGCTGCCATGAAGGGAGTCCTGCCTTTTTTGCGGTGCGCCCGGCCGGGCCGCGGGCGGCTTCTTCGGACAGCAAAACGGCGGCCCGCATCGCTTGCAGGTCGCCGCATGGGTTTTGTGGTTGCGGGGGAAGGATTCGAACCAACGGCCTCCGGGTTATGAGCCCGACGAGCTACCAACTGCTCTACCCCGCGTCATCTGTAGGACCATCCGCACGGCGTCATCCGTCATGCCCCATCGAGCGTCCGCCTCCGGCTTCAGAGGAAACTGGTGCCGGAAACCGGGCTCGAACCGGTACGTTCGGTAAGGAACGCAGGATTTTAAGTCCTGTGCGTCTGCCAATTCCGCCATTCCGGCCTATGGCCCGCGCCGTCCCGAGGGGGACGCGCCCGTAAAAAATGGCTCCAAGGGTGGGGCTCGAACCCACAGCCTATCGGTTAACAGCCGAGTGCTCCACCATTGAGCTACCTTGGAACGCCATACCGCCCGCCACAGACCATACCATGACCGGCAACACTGGTAATTGTATATGAAGCCGCCCCGGATGTCAAGTGGTATTTCAAAAAATCACGCGCTATTTTTCCGCTATTTTTTTGATTTTCCGCTATTTTTCCGCCCGGTCGAGGGCGCGGTTCTCGTCGATCAGCCGCAGCTTGTTCCGGTATTTCTCGACCTTTTCCGCATCCCCCATCTCCTCGTAGCAGGCGATGAGCGCCTCCATGACCTGGCTGTTGCTCGGGGAGAGGGCCAGCGCGCGGCGCAGGCAGTCGATGGCCGTCTCCGTCTCCCCCAGCCCGGCGTGCGCGACGCCCAGGTAGTACCAGAGCGGCCACCAGTCGGCAAATCGCCCCTCCTCGTACCGGGACAGGACGCGGATGCCCTCCCCGTACCGGCCCGCCAGCACATGGTTGTAGCCGGTCTCGATCTCCACCGGATCGGCCAGCGCCGCGAGCCTTTCCCCGATTTCCTCTCTCTTCTCGCGCACGGTCTTTTCGCTCTCGTCGGCGCCGCCTGTCAGCTGCAGGTAGGTCTCCCATGTCAGCTTGGCCTTCAGGTACAGGCCCAGGTTGACGTACCCGTAGCCGAGGAAGTAGTAACCGTCGGCAAAATCCGGCTTCAGCAGGGTGAGCCTCTCGAACGCCTCGAGGGATTCGGCCTTGAAGCGGCCCACCTTCTCCTCGTCCTCGCCCCCCTCCTCGCACGCATAGGCATCCCGGCAGGCGCGGCCGTAGCAGTAGAGGGCGTCGGCATTCTGCGCATCCAGCACCATCGCAGCCCGAAACCAGACGCAAGCCCGAAGATAGTCGCCCTTTTGCGCCGTCTCCACACCCTCGTTCAGGATGGCCGGCAGGATGCTCTCCCCGAACATGCGCCGGATGTAGGCGATGTAGGCGTCCCGATGGGGAAAGGCCGGATCGCAGCCCAGCAGAAAGGCCATATCCCGCGCGATGTCGAGCGTCGTCAGCTTCCCGTCCTGCAGGCTGATGGGAACCGGCACGCCCTGCAAAATATCGGCGAGCCCCGCCTTCTGGAGATAAGCATCGGACAGCTCGTCGAACAGCATATCCTTTGCCAGGGGCTGCAGGTAGGCGGCGATGCGGTCCGTCTCTACAGCGTCGCGGGGAGCGCCGGGGGGCGTGGATGCCTGTCCCTTGGCACCGCCTACCGCAGCGCCTGTGGCCTCGCGCTTCCCATCTGCACCCGTATCCATCGCAGCGGACATGGCAACCTCCTTCGATATGAACACGATCCCGAAAAATCAGAGAAAGCAGAAAAATCAGAAAATCGGGGATACGGAGAACTCAGAGGGCGCGGAAGCGTTCATCCCGGAGCAGCCCGAGGTTCTTCATGCAGTGGTGCAGCTCCCCGATGAGCCGGTCGTTATCCGCCGGCAGAGTCCCTCTAAGGGACACGTAGTTGGAGGCGTGGTTGCTGCGAAAGACGCAGGGTTTCTCAGGTCTGGCCTCCTCCAGCAAAAGGCAGGTTTCCGCCAGCACCTGCTCCGGGCTGAGGTACCGGAACCGGCCGGCCTGCACATCCGCCAGCATCGGCGCCGCAGGCTCCAGCATCAGGGTCAAAAGGCTCACGTAGGAGGCGTTCATCTCGGCGATCATGCGCCCGCTCTCGACGGCGTGCTCCTCCCAGCCGTCCTGGCCCGCGAGCCCGCTGATGAAGCTCACCGAGGTCGTGAGGCCGTTTTCTTCCAGCTTCTGCACGCCCTCGACGATCTGCGCCCGGGTCTCCCCCTTCTGCACCGCCTCTAAAACCTTCGGGCTGCCGGATTCGGCGCCAAGGTAGATCATGGTCAGGCCGTGCTCCTTAAGCGTCCTGAGCTCCGCCTCGCTCTTTCGCAGGGCATCGCTGGCCCGGCCGTAGCTGGTGACCCGCTCGCATTCAGGAAAGAGTCCCGCGATGGCATCGAGGATCGGCAGCAGCCGGCTGTTGCTGAGGCACAGGGCATTCCCGTCGCAGAGGAAGATGCGGTCCACCCTGCGGTACTGTCGCCGGGCCCACCTGAGGTCCTCCAGCACCTCCTCCTGCGCGCGCACGGAGAAATGCTTGTCCTTGTACATGTTGCAGAAGGTGCACCTGTTGTGCGAGCAGCCGATGGTCACCTGCAGGAGCAGGCTGTATGCCTCGCTGGGCGGCCTGTATATGTTGCCGACATATCGCATATCGTTTCCCCTACTTCCTACCTGTCACTTGCTCCTTACCCGCGTCCGTCTTTCCTGGTGGTTTTCCTCCCACCACATCGCATCACATCCGCTCCGGCGCCGCGACGCCGAGCAGCGCCAGTCCGTTTTTAAGGACCGTCTTCGTCGCCTGCACCAGGGCGAGCCTGGCATGCCGCTTATCCGGATCGTCCACCAGGATGTGCTCGTCGTGGTAGAAGCGGTTGAAGCTCTGGGCGATGTCCACGATGTGCCTCGTGACGATGGATGGCTCGTAGCGCTCGCCGGCCTCCCGGACGACCGCCGGCATCCGGTAGAGGAGCTTCACGAGTTCATAGGCGTTGTCATCCGTCAGGCAGTCGGCATCGAACGCATCGCCGGCATCCCCCGCCGTTCCCACCTTTTCCTCCGCACCGAAGCGCTCGGATGCGTTTCGCAAAACGCTGGCGCAGCGCGCATGTGTGTACTGCACATAGGGCCCGGTCTCCCCGTTGAAATCGAGCACCTTATCCCAGTCGAACACGTAATCCTTGATGCGGCTGTTGCTCAGCTCGTTGAAGATGACCGCGCCGATCCCCACCTGCCGGGCCGTCTCGTCGACATTGTCCGTCGCGACGCCCTTTTCCAGGATGATCTCCCGGGTCTTCTCCACCGCCCGGTTCAGCACATCCTCCAGGAAGACCACGCGCCCGTGTCGGGTGGACATGGTGCCGTCCTGCAGGCTCACCAGGCCGAAGGGGACATGCACGCAGTCGCGCGCCCACGGATAGCCGAGCAGTTCGACGATGCGAATCCACTGCTGGAAGTGGAGATTTTGCTGGGAAGCCACGACATAGATGTTCTTGTAGAAATCGTAATGCTCCTTGCGGTAGACCGCCGCGGCGATGTCGCGGGTGATGTACAGGGTGGAGCCATCGGATTTGGTGATGAGCGCCGTGCCCAGACCGTCCGCCGTCAGATCGACGACCTGCGCGCCCTGGGATTCCTGCAGGAGTCCCTTCTCCTTGAGCTCCGTGACGAAGCGGGCCATCTTGTCTGAGTAAAAGCTCTCTCCGGCGTAGGAGTCGAATTCGATGCCCAGCATCTTGTAGACGCGGTTGAACTCCTTCAGGCTCTCATCTCGAAACCACTGCCAGAGCGCCACCTCCTCCGGCTCGCCCTTCTCCAGGCGGGCGAAGATTTCGCGGGCCTCGTCGTCGAGCTCCGGATGCTTCTCCACCTCCTCGTGGAATTTCGTGTAGTAGCCGAGCAGGGTCTTGATCGGTTCGGCGACGACATCCTCCCGGCGCCCCCAGTGGCGGTAGGCGCAGATCATCTTGCCGAACTGCGTGCCGTAATCCCCGAGGTGGTTGATGCGCACCACGTGGTAGCCCAGGGCGTCGTACAGCTTATAGATGGAATTGCCGATGACCGTGCTGCGGATGTGCCCGATGTGGAACGGCTTGGCGATGTTGGGGGAGGAGAACTCCACGATGACCGTCCTGCCCGCGCCGACATCGCTCCGCCCGAAGGCCTCGCCCTCGTCGAGCACGGAGGTGATCACATCGCCGACGAACGGGGCGCGGGAGAGGAACATGTTCACATAGGCGTTGACGGGCTCCACGCGCGCGAAGAAGGGATCATCCGCGAGTGCCGCCGCGATCTCCCTGGCGATGAGGGGCGGCGCCTTTCGCAGCACCTTGGCCAGCTTGAAGCAGGGAAAGGCGAAGTCGCCCAGCTTCTCGTCCTGCGGCGTCTCTATCAGGTCCTGAATCTCCGCCGGCGATAGCGCCTGCACCTTTTCGGCGATGCGTCTGCCGATTTCCACCTTGCAATCGATCATCTCAACTCTCCTCCTCGTTCCATCTGTCCTGTCCGTATAGCATGC
>CAZDUM010000006.1:27797-31510 GCA_964508645.1 uncultured Oscillospiraceae bacterium
GCGCGCCCGCTCTCCTCACCTGTCCCGCAGGGCTACCACCGTCACGCCGTCGCCGCCCTCATCGTAGGCGCCACGCCGGTAGCGTGCGACGAGTCGGTGCCTGCGCAGCATGGCGCGGATGCCGTCCCTGAGGATGCCCTCCCCGCGGCCGTGGATGATCGTCACCTCATGCAGTCCCGCCAGGTAGGCATCATCGAGATATTTTTCCACATCGGAGAGCGCGTCCTCCAGCGCCTCGCCCTGCACATTGATGGAGATCGACACATCCATGGCCTTCTGCCTGAGCAGCGTGCCCTGGTGCGTGCGGGACGGCGCCGCGTCCCGTCCCGCCCCGTGCAGGCGCCTGATGTCGCGCACATTGGCCGCCAGGCGCAGCGGCCCGATCTGCAGGAGCAGGTCTCCCTTCTCGTCGGGCGGGGAGAGGACCTCTCCCTCCTGATCAAGCTTGAGATGCCGCACCCGATCGCCCACGCGCAGGCTGTCCGCCTCGGCCGGTTCGGTCTCCACCGCCGGCCTTTCGGGTTTCGGCTCCGCGTATTTCTCCTCCTGCTCGTCGAGCGCCCTGCGGCCGGCCTCAAAGCGACTGACGCGCTCGCCGAGGCTGTCGGCCCGCGCCAGGGCGCGCAGCTCCTGCTGCACCTCCTCTGCCGTTTCCCTGGCCTCCCGCACCATGGAGCGCGCCTGCGCCCGCGCCTGTGCCAGGATGCCGTCCTTCTCCCTCTGCAGAGCCTCCTGCTGCCGCCTGAGGGCCGCCCTCTCCTCCTGCGCCTCGGCGCGCAGGGTAGCAGCTGTCCGCTTCTCGGCCTCCGCCTCTCTCCTGTCAGCCTCCACGGCGCTGATGACATCCTCGAAGGCCAGTTCGCCCCGCTCGATGAGGGTGGCGGCCCGGTCGATGATCGTCTCGCGCAGGCCGAGCTTCCGCGCGATCTCGAAGGCGTTGGACCTGCCCGGCACGCCGATCAGCAGGCGGTAGGTCGGGCTCAGCGTGTTCACATCGAACTCCATGGAGGCGTTTTCGACGCCCGGCGTGGACAGGGCGTATTTCTTCAGCTCCGTGTAGTGGGTGGTGGCCACGGTCGTGGCGCCGGCGGCGCTGAGCGTCTCCAGGATGGCGATGGCCAGCGCCGCGCCCTCCGTCGGGTCCGTGCCCGCACCGAGCTCATCCAGCAGAACCAGGCTGGCATCGCCCGCCTCGCGGACCACCTCCACGATGTTGCGCATGTGGGAGGAGAACGTCGACAGGCTCTGTTCGATACTCTGCTCGTCGCCGATGTCGGCGTACACCTTTCGGAAGACGGGCAGGACGCTCTCGCTGCTCGCCGGGATGTGCAGACCGCTCTGGGCCATGAGGACCAAAAGGCCGATCGTCTTGAGCGTGACGGTCTTGCCGCCCGTGTTGGGTCCGGTCACCACCAGGGTGTTGTACCCGCCGTCGTGGCGCGTGCCGGATAGAGGTGCGCCGTCAGAAGCGGAGACGCTGTCCGGGGCGGATACGCCGTCAGAAGCGGAGACGGTGCGGCGCGCGCCGGGGGCGGATACATCGGCCGGGGCGGCAACGCTATCCAGGGCGGATACGCCGGCGTTGCCGCTCGTAGCGGCCGTCCAATCCGCGCGGGGTGCGCCGTCAGCCGTGGCGATCGCGCCATCCGAAACGGATTTGCCGCCCCGCCCCTGCGCACCATCGGGAATCTTGGCGCTGCTCCGTGCCTGTACACCGTCGCGCATCGCACCGGATGGGCGCGCGCCGCCCACCGCTACATCGATGGCGACGACCTTCTTCGGATCGATCAGCGGATGGCGTGCCTGCTTCAAGCGCAGATGGCCGCCGCTGTCGAGGTGCGGCTCCTCCCCCTTCATGGAGGCCGAGAGCTTTCCCTTGGCGAAGATGACATCCAGCTGTATGAGCAGCTTCTGATTGTTTTTCAGCGTGTGGAAATGGGCGGCCACCATCGCGGAGAGTTCGGCCAATATCCGCTCGACCTCGGCCTTTTCCTGGAGCTCCAGCTCCCGAAGGGCGTTGTTCATGTCCACGATGACCTGCGGCTCGATGAACAGCGTGGCGCCGGAGGCGGACTGATCGTGCACGATGCCCGGCACCTGCCCGCGGTGCTCCTGCTTGACGGGCACGACATAACGCCCGTCGCGCATGGTGACGATGCTGTCCTGCAGATACGCCTTATACGTGCTGCCGCCCGTGATCTGCTGCAGCTTGGCCCGGATCGCCTCCGTCTGTCGCAGGATGTCCCGCCGGAGGCGAAACAGCAGAGGCGATGCGTTGTCGGCCATCTCCTCCTCGGAGAGGATGCAGCGGTCTATGGCCGCCGCCAGGTCCGGCACCGGCTCCAGCACCTCGTCGATGGCTTCCAGTGTGGGCAGTGGCGGGAGATCGCTTCGAAACCACCCCTTGATGTCCTCCGTCACCCGGAGATTGTACAGGACCTGCAGGAGCTGGCGCATGGACAGGCTTCCGCCCTTTCGGGCCAGCAGGAGGAATCCACCGATGTCGTAGAACTGCCCCAGCGGCGCCGCGCCCTTGCAGCTGATGGCACGCGCCGCCTCCGTCGTCTCCTGCAGGCGCTCCCGGATGACGACGGGGTCCGTGCCCGGCCGAAAACGCAGGAGCTTGTCTCTGGCCATGGGGGAGGCCGCCATGCCGGCCAAAAGCTCGATGATCTTGTCGTATTCCAAGACATGGAGCGTCTTTTTATTCATCCGACCTCCTGCGCTTGTCCATCTCGTTCTTCAGGCGGATGTTCTCCATCTGCAGGTCAAAGAAGGAGTTCTCAAACTCGCTGCACTTGTCCTGCAGCAGCTTGTAGCGTTCCTCCATCTCCTTCTTTTCCTCGGTCATCTTGTCGGTGGCCTCCTTATGCTGCTGAAAGCTCTTCTTGGCCTCCTCCCACAGCTGCATGTAGTGCTCGACATCCTTTTCGAGCTGCGCCCTCGTCTGCGTCTGCGCCTCCAGCTCCGCCCTGGCGTCGAACAGCTCCTCGGCCATGTTGATGGCCGTCAGCACCGCCAGAGAGCCCTGCGTGTTCGTGGAAAAATGCCGGCCGATCTCCCGCATGCTGTCATCCACATAGGCGGCGATCGTGCGGATCGTCTCCTCGTCCCGGTCGCCCGCTATGGTATAATCCTGCCCGTAGATACGGACCTTCACCCTCACTTCCGCGTTCTCTGTGTTCTCTGCCATCTCGTCCTCCGCTCCTCGCTGCCCTTCCGGCTCCGTCACTATCCTTCACATGGGCTTTTCTACATATCCCGCAGCACGGCATCGAGCTTTTCCCGCAGGGCCGCGAGCACCCGTCCGTGGATCCTGGCGACCTCCTCGTCGGTCAGGGTCTGCTCGTTATTCCGGTAGGTCAGGGTGAAGGCCACGCTCTTCTTCCCCGGCGCCACCTGCCGGCCGCGATAGATATCAAAGAGTTTTACATCCCGCAGAATTTCCGTGCCGGCTTCCCGTATGACGCGCTCGATCTCCGCCGCCGGCACATCTTCGTCCACCAGCAGGGCGATGTCGCGGCTGACGGCCGGGTACCTGGGCAGCGGCACATAGGTCTTGTGCAGATCGGCCAGCGCCGTCACCGTGCGGAAGGAGAGCTCCGCGATATAGCAGCGGCAGCCGATGCCGAAGCGCTCCGCCACCTGCGGGTGAACCTCACCCAGGAAACCGAGCTCCACCTCCTCGGATACCTCCCCGGATGCCTGCTCGG
>CAZDUM010000006.1:31610-34726 GCA_964508645.1 uncultured Oscillospiraceae bacterium
GCCGGGCGAGAATGCGCGCACAGCGGCCGGGATGGCAGACACCCAGATTCCGTTCTGGCACGAAACGGAAATCCGCGAGACCCAGCTTGCGCAACAGCATCTCCACCACGCCCTTGAGGGTGAAGAAGTCCTCCTCCGGGCCATAGGCCCCGATGACCAGATTGTCCCTCTCATCGGGCAGGGCGCTGGGACCATCCGGGCTCGCGATGAAGGTGTTGCCGATCTCATAGGCGCATACCGCCGGAATGCTGCGGCTGTAGTTTCGGCCCAGCGTTTCCAGCATGCCCGGCGTCAGAACGGTGCGCATGACCGAGGTGTCCTCACCCAGCGGGTTTAAGATGCGCACGAACGATCTCACATCCCGGCTGCTCTCGCCGAATCCAGCCATATCTACGCTCTTCGGACTGACGAAGGAGTAGGTCTGAATCTCGCTGGCACCCATGGCGCACAGCAGGGTACGGCTCAGGTCTTTGATATCGCGCGCCTCCGTCTGTCCGGCCTCGCTGTTGCCGCGCGGGATGGTCGTCGGCAGCCGGTCATAGCCGTACAGGCGGGCGACCTCCTCCACCAGGTCCTCCTCGATGGCGATGTCCTGCCGCACCGTCGGGGCCGTGACATACAGGTCATCCCCCTCGCCCGTCACGGTCATCTCCAGGCTTTCCAGATAGCTCGCCATCTCCTCCCTGGACAGCGTGAGCCCCAGGAGCTTGTTGATGCGGCTCACCCGGCCGTGCACCACCGGTGCCGGTTCGGGGTTTGGATATACATCCACGCTGCCGCCTACCACCGTGCCGGCGCCGATCAGCTCGATGAGAGCGCAGACGCGGTCCGCCGCCGCCTCGCACAGATTCGGGTCTATCCCCTTCTCATAGCGGCCGGAGGCCTCGGTCCGCAGCTTCAGCTTGTTGGAGGTGCTGCGGATGCTGCTGCCGAGGAAGTTGGCCGACTCCAGGATGATGGTTTTCGTGGTGTCCAGAATCTCCGAGTTGAGGCCGCCCATGACGCCCGCGATGCCGATGGACTTCTCCCCGTCGTGGATCATCAGCATGGAGCTGTCCAGGGTCCGCTGGGTGCCGTCCAGGGTGGTGAAGACCTCCCCGTCATAGGCGGTGTCCACCACGATCTTCTGCCCCGCTACGCTGGTGATGTCGAACGCGTGCAGAGGCTGCCCGTATTCCAGCATGACGAAGTTGGTGATATCGACGATGTTATTGATGGGCCGCATCCCGGCGTGGATCAAGCGGCGCTGCAGCCACCAGGGGGAATCGGCGATCTTCACATCCTTGATGATGCGGGCCGTGTAGCGCTTGCAGAGCGGGGAGCGCACCTCGACGCTGATGTAGTCGGATGTGCATCCTTCGCTGTGCTCGCAGCCCGTCTTGGGATAGCGCAGCTTCGTGCCGAAGGTGGCGGCCGCCTCCCTGGCCATGCCGATCATCGACAGGCAGTCCGGTCGATTGGGGGTGATCTCAAAATCGAGGATGTAGTCCGAGAGCTCCAGTGCTTCCGCGAAATCCTTTCCCACCGGATAGGGGCCGTCCAAAATCCAGATACCGTCCCGCTGGTTGACCGGGATCACCTTGTCCTCGAATCCCAGCTCCCCGAAGGAGCAGAGCATGCCGTCGGAGACTACGCCGCGCAGCTTGCCGCGGGTGATCTTGGCGCCCCCCTCCTCCTTCGCATGCCCGTGCAGCGGACCGGGGATATGGCTGCCGTGCAGGGCCACCGGCACATAGGCGCCCTCGAAGATGTTGGTCGCGCCGGTCACGATCTGCAGGGGCTGCTCGTCCCCCACATCCACCTGGCAGACCACCAGCTTGTCCGCATTGGGGTGCGGCTCGATCTTGAGGATTTTACCCACCACCACCTTCGTCATGCCGCGGCCCACCGCCTCGCAGGTCTCCAGATTGGAGCCGGACAGGATCATGCCGTCACAAAATGTCTTGACATCCACCGGGATGTCCGTATAGTCCTTCAACCATTCCAGCGATACGATCATGTCTCTTTCCCCCTACCTGAACTGCTCGACGAAGCGCATATCGTTCTCATACATCAGCCGGATGTCGTCGATGCCGTAGCGCAGCATCGCGACGCGCTCCACGCCGATGCCGAAGGCGAAGCCCGTGTACTTCTCCGTATCGATGCCGCCCACCTTCAGCACATTGGGATGTACCATGCCGCAGCCCAGTATCTCGATCCAGCCGCTTCCCTTGCAGACGCGGCAGCCCTTGCCGCCACACTTGAAGCAGGTGACATCCATCTCCGCCGACGGCTCCGTGAACGGGAAATGATGCGGTCTGAATTTCGTGCGCGTGTTCTCGCCGAATAGCTGCTTGGCGAAGCGATCCAGCACCCCCTTCAGGTCCGGCATGGTGATGCCCTCATCCACCACCAGCCCCTCCACCTGATGGAACATGGGCGAGTGGGTCGCATCCGGCGTATCGCAGCGGAAGCAGCGGCCAGGCGCGAAGACGCGGATGGGCGGCTTGCGGCTTTCCAGCGTTCTGACCTGCACGCAGGATGTCTGCGTTCTGAGTAAAATATCGTCGCTGATGTAAAAGGTGTCGGTCATGTCTCGGGATGGGTGGTCCGGCCCGGCGTTCAGCGCATCGAAATTGTTGAACACCGTCTCCACCTCCGGCCCTTCCACCAGGGAAAAGCCCATGGACTTGAACACCTTGGACATCTCCTCGATGGTGATGGTGATGGGGTGCTTGTTGCCGAGCCGCACCGGCTTTGCGGGTTCCGTGACATCGATGGTCTCAGCTGCGAACTTGGCCGCCTGCGCCTTCTCCTGCAGCCGGGTAAACGTCTCCCCCAGGAGCGCCTCCACATCGCTGCGGACCTGGTTGGCCGCCTGTCCCAGCGCCTTGCGCTCCTCCGGGCTCAACGTGCCCATGGAGCGCAGGATCGCCGTCAACTGGCCCTTCTTGCCCAGCACCCGCACGCGCACATCCTCCGCCTCCTGCAGGGACTCGGCGTTTTGCAGCTGCCGCCTGGACTCCTCCAGGATTTCTTTCAGTCGATCTTGCATGTCCTTCGTCCTCTCATCAGTATTCCAGTATTTCTGCGCCGGCCTCGCGACACCCGAGTACGCATCACGCTGCCCGCCGCGC
>CAZDUM010000007.1:0-1494 GCA_964508645.1 uncultured Oscillospiraceae bacterium
GAACCTGCGAATGATGGAATCAGAATCCATTGCCTTACCGCTTGGCGATACCCCAATGTCTGGAGCTTTTCAACGTGGGGTGGATAGTGGGATTCGAACCCACGCATGACGGAGCCACAACCCGTTGTCTTAACCGCTTGACTATATCCACCATACCCGTCCCGACCGGGATAGTGTTTATCCCGGTCAGACATATTGGCGATCCGGATCGGGATCGAACCGACGACCTCCAGCGTGACAGGCTGGCATTCTAACCAGCTGAACTACCGGACCGCGAAGTGGTAGCGGCGAGTGGATTCGAACCACCGACCTTCCGGGTATGAACCGGACGCTCTAACCAACTAAGCTACACCGCCCCACCATACAGCACATAAAATCACTGCAACCGTTATCATAGCAAAAAGCGTTCCGCCTGTCAACTGTTTTTTTGGCCCTCGCGAAAAATCGGCGATACCAAAATTTCCCAAAATATCGACACGCCGGTCCGCACCCCTCGGCCCGCATCCCGTTTTGCCCCGGATTTCATCTGCGCGCGGATTCCGTCACGGCGCCGCCTCCCGGGTGCCTCAGCGCACCTGCGCCAGCTTGCCCACCAGGTAGTCGCTGCGCGTCATCGACAGATTGTTCATGAAGATGATATCGTCCGCCTGCACCTCGTCGGCCAGCTCCCGCACGCTTCCCGCCCAGTAGCGGTAGTCCACCACGTAGATTCTGGCATAATGGTCCACCAGATACGGCACCATGGCGTTGCCGAAGGACTCCTTGACCACGATGCACCTCGGGGCATCCTCCGCCAGCCCGTCGTTGCGGATGACGGTATAGGGGTTATCCCCCGCTATGAACGTGCAGTATTTCAGAGAGGCGTCGTAGTTCTCCACATCCCAGATGACCTTCCAGTCGTACACCGCACCGTCGCTCGTGGTATAGGTCAGCGACACGTCCTCGCCGACCGGCTCGTAGGCGCGCACCGTGTCCGGCGTCTCGGCCAGCTTCTCATCCTCGTTCGTCTCCTTATAGAAGGAGCCGATGAAGCCCTCGAAATCCTTCTCCTCCCGCTCCTCGCGGGGGATCGGCGTCATGCCCGCCGCCTCGCAAAAGGCCTCGTAGGCATAGTAGGCGCCGTCAGCCGTCCAGTGATGATCCGTCCGGAAGTAAATGTACTCATCGCGATGACGCATCAGCGCCTCATACGGATTGATGACGGTGATCGCCGGGTCCAGCTTGCCGGCAATGGTCGAAAGTGCCTCCTTCTGATCGGAGGAGGTCAGCTCGCCGTACAGAGCATCCGGCAGCGTGATGCCGGAGCTGAGCGGGATGAGTACATCGAATATGCGCCGCCCCGGATTGTCCGCCGCGATCCCGTTCACCGCATCCGCATATTTTTCGGCCGTCCCCTCCACATAGGTATAGAGCTCGTAGGCCGCGTTTCCCACCGCGATGATGCCGCCGTAATCCCTGACCTTGCCTTCCTGCTCGATGACGGGATAGGTGGGC
>CAZDUM010000007.1:1594-3151 GCA_964508645.1 uncultured Oscillospiraceae bacterium
CCGGATCATCCCCGCTGTCCCCCGGCGGTGTATCCGCGGGCTCCAACGGCGCCTCGCTCTCCTCCTCGCCGTTATGCGCTTCGAAATAGCCGTCTATGAAATCCTGCGCGCCCTCGTCGTCGCTGATGCAGAGCACGACATAGCGGCCCTTCCGCACGATGAGCGCCTTTTCCGCCTTCGAGGCCTCCTCCGGGATGTAGCGGGAGAAGGAGTCCGCGAGCTCCGTCACATACGTTTCGACCGCCGCCTCGGTGCTGGCGGCCTGCTCCTCGTCCGTCGACGTGAAGACGGCAGCCTGATCCGCGAACGTGCCGCTACCCATGGCGAGCCGCACTTTTACTCCGTCCTCCAGCGTGAAGAAGGACGACGCGACATCGTCCGCGACCGGCTCCAGAGCGCACGCAAACTGCACGGACTCCGTCATACTCTGCAGGAGCGCCGCCGTATCGATCTGATAACTCTTCGTCTCTCGCCTACAACCCGTCACCAGCAGCACCGCCAGCAACAGGAGTGTGAAAAGAATGAAAAGAGATGTCTTTTTTACCGCCGCCGGCCGTACCCCTGTGACCGCTGCACGCGTTTCCCCCTTCTTCATCGCTATCCCCCCATACGAAAACTACCCGCTGCCACGCCGGGCAGCCCGCGTAAAAATTATACCAAATCCGGATGACATTGACCACTTTTTTTTGTATAATGGGGCTGAAGATTTTTGCAAGATTTTTGCGGGAATTGCTGCGGGTTTCTGCGAAGATTGCTGCGGTGGACCGCGAGGCGACCCGCGGGTTCTCGCAGGGATGCAAGCGAAAATTCTTGAGGATTGTACAAGGGAGAGTATGCGATGCACGCACCGGACTCCGTCGCTTTTTCCATCTTCGGCCTGGACATCAAGTGGTACGGCATCCTGATCGGAGCCGGGTTCCTCCTCGCCACGCTGATCAGCTACAAACGGGCACGCAGCCACGGCGTGGACCCCGACCTCGTCCTCGACCTGGTGATCTTTATGATCCCCACGGCCATCATCGGCGCCCGCGCCTACTACGTCCTCTTCAATCTCGATGTCTACGCCGGCGACTGGGCGGCCATATTCGACATTCGAAACGGCGGCCTGGCGATACACGGGGGGCTCATCGCCTGCCTCATCGTCGCCTTCTTCGTCTGCCGCCACCACGGTGCTTCCTTCCTGCGCGTGGCCGACCTGATCGCGCCGACCATCCCGCTCGCGCAGGCCATCGGCCGCTGGGGCAACTTCTTCAACGAGGAGGCGCACGGCGGTCCCACCGACCTGCCCTGGGCGCAGATCATCGACGGTGTCGGCTACCATCCCACCTTTCTGTACGAGTCCATCTGGTGCTTCCTGCTATTCTGGCTGCTCCTGTATCTGGACAAGCACCATCACAGCTTCGACGGGCAGATCCTCCTCCTGTACGGCATCCTCTACTCGGTGGAACGCTTCTTCGTGGAGGGCCTACGGACGGACAGCCTGATGCTCGGTCCGTTCAGGCAGGCGCAGCTGATGAGCGTGGCCATCATCGCCTTCTGCGGCCTCTGCTATCTATT
>CAZDUM010000007.1:3251-9431 GCA_964508645.1 uncultured Oscillospiraceae bacterium
GCCGCCTGCGCCGACGATGTGGAAATGACCGGTGTGGACACTGCAGAGACGCTGACAGATTCTGAGACAACCGAAACCGTCGCGAGCGCTGCACCCGTCCGGGACGTGACCGAGGCCGCCGCCGCGCCGACGGGCGCGGACGCTGCTGATTGTAGACGAGGAGATGCGAGATGAAATTAGGAATCGTGGGCCTGCCCAATGTCGGCAAGAGCACCCTGTTCAATGCGATCACGAAGGCCGGCGCCGAGGCGGCCAATTATCCCTTCTGCACCATTGAACCCAATGTGGGCATCGTGACCGTGCCCGACCCGCGGGTCGACCGCCTGCACGAGATCTACAAATCCCGCCGCACGATCCATGCCACTGTGGAGTTCTGCGACATCGCGGGCCTCGTCAAGGGGGCCTCCAAGGGCGAGGGCCTCGGCAACAAGTTCCTGGGCCACATACGGGAGGTCGAGGCCATCGTGCATGTGGTCCGCTGCTTCGAGGATGACAACATCGTCCACGTGGCGGGTCGCATAGACCCGGCCGCGGACATCGAGACGATCGATACCGAACTCATCCTGTCCGACATGGAGATTCTGGACCGCCGCATCCAGAAGACATCCAAGGTGGCCAAGGCGGATAAGAGCGTGCAGAGCGAGCTGGCGCTTCTGAACAGGATCATGGACTGGCTGGGTGCCGGACGCAACGCCCGGGCCATGGAGCTGGACGAGGAGGAGGCGGCCTCCGTCAAGACACTCGGGCTCCTCTCCTATAAGCCGGTCATCTACGTGGCCAATGTGGCGGAGCGCGATGTGGCCGCCGGCGCCGAAAACCCCTATGTGCAGGCCGTGCAATCGATCGCGCGTGCGGAGAACGCCCAGGCGGTGGTCATCTGTGCCGAGATCGAGGCGGAGATGGCGGAACTGGAGGATGAGGAGCGCGACATGTTCCTGGCGGAGCTCGGCATCGAGGAGTCCGGCCTGGACAAGCTGATCAAGGCCTCCTATGCCCTGCTGGAGCTCATCTCCTTCCTGACCGCCGGGGAGGACGAGTGCCGGGCCTGGACCATACGCCGCGGCACGAAGGCGCCGCAGGCGGCCGGCAAGATACACACGGACTTCGAGCGCGGCTTCATCCGTGCCGAGGTCATCGCCTACGACAAACTGATGGAGGTGGGCGGCAGTCTGGCGGCCGCTCGTGAAAAGGGCTACATTCGCGCCGAGGGCAAGGACTACATCATGCAGGACGGCGATGTCGTCAACTTCCTCTTCAACGTGTAAGGCGGGTCTCCGCCGCCCTGGCGTGCCCTTCGAGTCCCTCCCCTCTCGCGAGCCTCGCGACCAGCGGGGCGATCTCCTGTGAGGCCGCCTTCGTCATGGACTGCCTGGTGCAGGTCTTGAGAAATGTGCCGACCCATACGCCGCCCGTATAGCGCGCCGCCCGTACTGTCGGCAGCGTGTGGTTCGTGCCGGATGCGTAATCCCCGAAGACCTCCGCCGTGTTTCCCCCGATGAACAGGGAACCGTAGTTGTGCAGCCTCTCCAGCACGGCCGCATCATCGACCAGGTTGACCTCCAGGTGCTCCGGCGCATACTCGTTGGCCATCTCTACAGCCTCGTCCAGGCTGTCCACCAGCACGACCTCTCCGAAATCCTCCCAGGACCTGCGCGCGATGTCCGCCGTAGGCAGCGTTTTGAGTTCCGCCTCCACATCCCGCAAAACATCGGCAGCCAGCCCTTCGTCGGTCGTCAGGAGGATGCTCTTGGCGTTTACATCGTGCTCGGCCTGCGCCAAAAGGTCGGCCGCGATCACGCGGCTGTCCGCGCCGCCGTCCGCTATGATCAGCACCTCGCTCGGCCCCGCGACGAAATCGATGCCGACCTTGCCGTAGCACTGCCGCTTGGCCTCAGCCACATAGCGGTTGCCGGGTCCCACGATCATGTCCACGCACCGAATGCTCTCCGTGCCGTAGGCGAAGGCCGCGATGGCCTGGGCGCCGCCCACGGCGTAGATTTCATCCGCCCCGGCCATGTCCATCGCGACCAGCGTCTTGTAATGCACCCCGCTCGTCCCTTTCGCCACAGGCGCGCAGGCGGCGATGCGCCCGACGCCCGCGACCTTGGCCGGCAGGATGAGCATCAGCGCCGTCGAGTAGAGCGGATAGCCGCCGCCCGGCACATAGCAGCAGCAGGAGGAGACGGGGATGTGCCGATGCCCGAGAAAGATGCCCGGGCGCGGGCTGAAGTCGGACAGGTCCGTCAGCGTGGCGCGCTGCGCCTCTGCGAAGGCCAGAATGTTGGCCTTCGCCGCTGCCAGGTCCGAAAGCTCCTCCTCCGTCATGCGGGCATAGGCGTCCCGAATCTCCTGCTCACTCACGCGCAGCGATGTGCGCTGACAATGATCGAAACGCCGCCCGTAATCGAACAAAGCGGCGTCGCCCCTGGCGATCACCGCATCTATCATGGCTGCCACGGTGTCGCGCAGCTCTCTGTCCTCTGCCGCCGAACGCGTCATGGCCTTCTTGATGAACCGCATTTTTTCTCCTTTGTCTATCCGACCTTTTTCTATCCGATCTGGCTGAGACAATGCATATCCGCTAAGGCCGCCCCGATGGCTGTGCCGTATTCTCCATCCTCAGGGATGAGGACATGGATGTCCGGATACATGGTCTTGATCAGGTCGCAGATGTGTTCACACTCCGGGAAATTGATCAGGTTCCCGATGAGCACGAATTCCCTGATATTCGTCCCCTGCGCGATGAGGACCGCCGTCTGGCAGATGGTCTCCAGCACCATGTGCACGATGCCGGCCGCCTTGTCCTCCGCACCGGCGCGGGAGGAGGCTTTGCCGAAGTTGGATGCCGTGATCTCCAGGTTCAGACCGGGCAGCGGCTCGTTGGAAATATCCCCGATGCGCAGGTCGATGTTGTCGACGCGGCCACTGGCCGCGAGCTCCTGAATCTTGTCGATATCGTTCGTATTGAGCATCAGCTTGGAGAGGCCGATGATGGTGCCGCCGCCGATGCCGATGCCGCCTAGGTGGCGGGGAATCCCGTCGCGCACCCCGACGAACGAGGTGCCCGTTCCCATGCTGACCACCATGAATTCGGTGGCGCCCTTGGCGAAATAGCCGCCGCCCACCCCGTTGGCCGTAAACTCGTCCACCCGATAGGTCGGCAGCGCGTATATGGGCTGCGATACGGCCGCGCTGCCTACGCCCGTCAGGTTGACCTGCGCGATGTCGGTCAGCTGCAGGTGATTGTCATATAGAAACTTCCCGAAGGCACCGAACAGCGAGGCGATGGCATTGCTCGCCGAGATCTGCACCGGCGTGAGCATGCTCCTGCCGAGAAATCCGGCGATCTTCGTCGTGCTGCCGCCTATGTCGATACCCACTACGATCTTCATATCTTCTCGCCCTATTCCTTCCTTTTCCGGCTCGATTTCCGGCTCGATTCCGTTACCATACTACCTTCTTCACAGGGCTTTGTCAACGAGAAAAAGCGCAGCAGAGTCGCGAGAAGACCCGCAAGGGAGGCGAGAAGAAGGACCGCATATACCCCCGGCCTATGCCCATCCCCCGTTTTGGGATTCTCCGGGGCGGGATGATCGCTTCTCGGTACATCGTCCGGCGGAATCTCCACGATCTCCTCCCTTTCGGGCAGATGCACCGTCTGTCCCTCGTCATCCAGCACCTCGTGCACGGCCGCCGGACGGACCGCCGGCGTATCGGGGATGCCGTCCTGATCCGTATCCAGCAGGGGATATACGCGCTCGAATACGACCAGATCGAGAGACGATAGTCCCTCCGCCGGGAAGGTGAAGCGCATCTCCACATAGCCCGCGGAGGTCTGTGGCGTGTAGAGCAGCTCCACCGTCAGCGCCGCGCCGTCCTTTTGCAGGGGCTCGCCCGTGTCCCGATACAGCAGCCTGCCCTGAAACAGATAGGTCTTTCCGACCGTCAGGCCGCTGTAGTACACCGTGTCCAGCAGGAAGAACTGCCCGTCCACCGCCTCCGCCGTATGCGTACCGTTCACATAGTCCGTCGCCGTGGTATGCAGCGTCGGCACATCCGGCAGGGGTTCTACGGGCGGCATGCCCGGCGGATTCGGTTTCTCATGCAGGTTGAGGATGGCGGACGAATTGACATTGTCCAGGGTATGAACCTTCACCTGCACGGTATCCGCGCCGGCGTCCTGCCGGGCCGTGGTGATGCTTTTGTAAAGCTGATAGCCGTCGTCCGCGGTCTGCAGGATGCCATCGAGCGTCACCTGCGGCTGGTTCTCCTCGGACAGCGCAGCTTCCAGGAATCCGTATACGCTCGCCGTAAGATCGCCGTCCGCATCCATCGAAAGGAAATAGGTCTGTCCCTCCTCCGTGCTGAGCCGGAGCGTCTCGCCCTCGTCGAGGCGAATACGGCTCGGCGGCTCCGGTATCCTCTCTCCGCCTGCGATCGCCTCCCGAAGCGTGCCCCTGGTCAGTTCGGCCCAGACATAGTGGGTCCAGAGCAGATTCCCGTCGGCATCCCGCATCTGTACCGCTTCCTCCATCATGCGTGGCTCGTACACCTCGGTCACCGTGACAGCCGTCTGCGCCTCGGCGCCGCTGATGACGAGCGCCCTTTCCCGCGGCTTTTCCTTCGTCCTGTCGATATCCTCCTGCGCGCCGTCAAGCGTGTAGGCCGCATGATAGCCCGTGTACCGGATGTCGGCGGTATAGCTTTCCTCCTCCCCGCCGTCATAGGACCATGTGTACCGATTGTCCGCGACCGAAAAGGTCAGAATCCTATCGTCAGGCAGCGTAATGCGCAGGGGTTTTCCGCTCCTCGCCGTGATCCGCGTCACGGACCTGTCCGGATATACCGCGTTGCTGCAATCCTCGTCCTCGATCCTCTCGTCTAAGGCATACCATCTGTCGTTGATGTTCAGCCTGGCAGCCGGATAGCGCGTGAGCGTTTCGACCGTGATCGTCGCCCGTCCATGTCCGTCCATGAAAGCCTTGACGGTCATGCCGTCGTGATCCCTTCCATCCGCGTCCTCGCTGATGAGAAGCGGCTTTGAAAAATCGCCGTCCCCCACATAGAGGTAAAAGGGGGTTTGATTGAGAACATGCGTCGGGCGCGTTCTCAACTCCCGCAGATAGTATAGTCCCGCCGGAATCTTGCTCCTGCTGATAGCTCGCCCATCCTCACCTGTGGCGATGGCATCGAGCAGTGTATCCTTCGGCAGCACGCCTCGCCGCAGTGCCTTGCCTTCGGCGGTTTCCGCATAGTAGCTGTAGGGGATGTCATCCGCATTGTACAGCCCGAATACGGCGCCGCTGCCCGGCGTGAAGCTGCCGCTCTCATACGCCGTCTCGAAGGCCTTCGAGAGATCGATCTCGACGCGGAAGTGCTCGTTCGATGCCCGCATCGTCTCCCAGACGAGCGGCGTGAACTGATCCCGGTAGGTGAGCTCCACCTCGCGGCCCGTCCCGGTATCGAAGAAAAATCCGTTCGGCGCTGAGAGCTCGCGCACGATGTACTTGCCGAGCGGCAGATTTCCGCTCCTTGCGATCCCCGTCTCATCCGTCGTGATGGTCTCCACCAGATCGGATAGCGCGTACCACGAGGTCTTGTCGATCCCATCCAGCACCATGACGCCGATGCCATTTCCCGCGGCGCTTTCGGCGCGGTAGACCGTAGCCGTATATCCGTCCGCATAGGTGATCGAGATGGGTGTCGGGACGGCCGCATCCCCGCTTTCAAGACCCGTCGGCAGCGTCTGGTCGGAGACGATTGTCAGCGTGTAGTAGACCGCATCACCCGGTTCCGCTGCCGCCGCACGCTCATGCCGCTCCGATGTGATGGTGGTGTTCCCCTGCACCTCCCCTTCGTATACCCATCTTGGGTGATCCGGCGAGAGCGGAGACAGCCAGTCCAGGATCGCGGCGTTCTCTCCCGTCCCGTAGGTCAGTGTCGGCACGACATGCCGGTAGCCGCTGTCCGCCGCGGACAGAGGGATCGTCAGCGTCAGCCGGGTCAGTCCGCCGAAGTAGTACATCTCCGTCCGGATGCCGTCCCCGTGCAGGAAGTAGACTGGCGCATACGGCTCCTTCGCTGTAAAGATGCAGGTGTTTCCCGCCTCCGTCCTCGTGTAGCCGATGCCGAGGGAGATCTCCGGCGTGACGCCGGCAAACGGACAGGTGATGGTCGTCG
>CAZDUM010000007.1:9531-24452 GCA_964508645.1 uncultured Oscillospiraceae bacterium
CCCACATCGGCAGGGGTGCGCTCGATCTCGGTATAGCCCGCCGGCAGCGGTCTCCACGGCACCAGCGGCACGCCGTGTGCATCGCAGTCCACCCATCTGAACGAGCCCTGCGGCTTGGCGAACTGGCTCGTCACATATATCCGGTACTTCGTCGTTTCGTCGGCCACATCGTAGTATGCGCAGACGGCCTGATCGCCCGGATGCAGGCTGTCCCTGTCCTTCAGAACGAACGATTTGTCGGCTGCGCCGCCGACCGTGCCGTCGTGCCGGTCCCATTCAAATTTCGTGCGCTCGACATCCGTGTGGGCCTCGTACTCACCGATCTTGTCGTACGCGCCGTCGCCGTCGATGTCGTTCGACGCATCCATCTGCCTGCTCTCCCTGGCGAGATCCGCCTCCGTCAGCGCATAGGGCGTGAAGACCTCCATCAGGTAACGCCTGGCACCGATCGCGGAGAGGTCCGTTTCCTGCCCCGTGATATCGTATGCGACCGCGCCGTCCGCCTCGTAGACATCCTCCCGCTTCCATACGTTGAGGACATTCCCCCTCGCGTTGAAATCACCGGATTCCTCGCTCACAAAGTTCTCCAGCGGATCGACCGCCTGCGTGCCGACCGTGGCGGCGGGTCTCGTGACCACACCGAGGAGGCTGTCGAGATCCGGCGTATAGCCGTCGGCGACGGAGGTCGTCTTCGTGATCCTGACATCGGTCACATTCCGCCCGCCCGCCTTGTAGTCCATGCGCACATCCACATCATACCGGTACCGCAGGCCGAGGTCTGCATCCGCCGCCTCGTGGGTGAATCGGTAGGTGGACGGTTTCTGCTCCGGCGTCGTATAGACCCTCGTATAATGATTGGAGGGTGCCTTGTCCCGCATCCGCTTGAAGTACAGCCTCGCTCCAGACGGATGATCGAGCGTCCCCTCGTCGTAGATGTGGCTCTCGACGGCCTGCAGCGCCGCTTCACTGCGGAGCGTCGCCATGCGCTCCTGCGTATCGGTGAGGGTGTTATCACCGCTGTGCGTGGATAGAAGCGTCGGAATGATGATCTTTTCCCCCGTATCCGTGTCGTAGATCTCCGGCCCGTCGTTCCCATCCGGTACCTGGATCGCCTGCGCTGCGAAGATGCCGAACACCGCGCCGGCCAGGGCATCCATGCGGAACTGCGGCACGGACACGGCGAATCCATCCCGCATCTCCTGCTTGAATCCCGACAGCACCTCCCCCGTCTTTTGCACCTCGATCCTGCCCTTCACGGGGTGATTCGTCATGGCCACCGCCTGATAGTATGTGGCGTATCCCTGACGGCTACCCGTCGCCTCGGTCGTCAGACCATCCGGGTCCGATGACTGCCAGGTGAGACCGTCATCGTGCGCACCGTCGCCACCCGGCTCGTGCTGCTTCTCCACCCGGAAGGTGTAGTAGTTGAAGATCATCCCCTCCATCTGGTCCACAGCGTAACTGTCCGCATCCTGATAGCGGACGGGCCTTCCCTTCTCGTCATAGACCGTGACCAGCCTGTCCCAGCTGTCCGGACTTTCCATAAGGAGCCTCGTCTGTCCCTCCTCCAGCTCCTCGAAGCTGTGGCTTCTGCCCTGGCCGGACTCGTCATAGGCGCCGACGAAGTATCCCGCCGGCAGCAGCCATTCCTCCAGGCGATAGATGCCGAACGGCAGCTCATAGGGGATCGTGATCTCTCCGTTCTCATCACAGCTGAATGTATAGTCCCTGTTTGCAGAGGACTGGCCGTCTATCGAGGCGGCATTGGGCAGAAGTCTGCCGTAGTTTTCCGCCTCCTTGGGATCGTCGAGCAGCGGATCGCCCATGTAGCGGATATAGAAGCGTGTCCCCGTCAGGTCCACCTGCTTACCCGTCTCCGCATCCGTCTTGATGACCTTGATGACATTGCGTTTTCGCCTGTCATCCATGGAGAGGTTCACCTTGTTGTCGTAGGCAAGCGAGTCATCGGGCCGGTAGGTCTCCGCGGGTTCGCCCGGCGTGACATCCGGGTCCCCTCCCATGTGCTGCCCGCCGTGCTCCGCGTCGCTTTCACCGATGAAGACCGTCGTCTGCTCCAGCACGAGCGAGGTGTCGTCCGCGGCCACCTCCTCCAGCGTGTAGGTGCCGTAGGGAATGTCATAGATGTACAGGCATCCGTTGGTGCCGATATCCATGGCTACGGCCGCATTGTCCTCTCCGGATGTGTCGCGGACAACCTTGTAGACTGCAGTCCCGTCCGGCCAGGAGCTTTCCCGCACGAAGGAGAGATAGGGATGGCCCTCCCAGCCGCCGGACTGCAAATACATCTTCCACTTCGACAGGGAGGAAAAGATGGTGGTGCTGCTGTCCTCCTCGTCAAATACATCGGCCCGCTCGTTGGATTTCGTCAGGGAAAGGCGGCCCCTGTCATTGTCGTTGATGAAGATATCCGCTCCATCCGCCCGGTTGAAATCGAAGACGCCGGTCGCATCGATGCCGTCCTCCCCGTACAGGCCCTGATGGGTCTCGTTCGTGCTGCGGTACTGGTAGCGGAAGTCATATGTCATCTCCGACCAGTTTTCCTCCTCCTTGCAGGCGGTCTGGCTGTTGGTCGTCCGGCATGTATAGGACGCCGTATAGCCGCTCCGCACGCCCGTATCGGGGCCGATGAAGCGGCCGTCCGGTCTCTCCTCCACGACCTTGTACGCCACATCGACCTTCCATTCCAGGTAATCCCGCAGTTCGTCCGTGTGGGGTCTTGGCGGCTCCCCCGGATCGACCGTCGAGCAGGTCTTCATGTAGACATCCTGAAAGGCCGCCAGGTCGCCCGCACTGTGCCACGGCTGATCCGTAAACGTCTCCACCGTACCGAACTCGCTGAGGGTTACGGTCCCGATCTCCTGCCAGGGTGTGGCGCTCTGCGCCGCACCGTATGTATCCGTTATCTTTCTGTAGATGTGGTAGGTCGCAGCCAATGACGCATCCCCCATCCCCGTATGCGGATCGCCGTCCCAGCCGCCGTTCTGGTCCCGCTTCTCGAAGGAGAGGCTGAATGTCGGGAAAAAGGCGGGATCCGGCGGTATAGGGTTTCCGGGGATTTCCTCCTCCGTCTGCGGTGGCGTGCTGTCCACCAGAAACTTGACATACCGTCTTTCGGTATCCGCCGCGCCGGTCGCCACGGACTGCACATGGGTGACGGAGCCGCTGTGCCAGCCCCAGACCGCCAGGTCATCCTTCGGCACCTCGCCGCCGAAGGCATGCACGATCCTGTATCCTTCCGAATTGGGCTTTTCCGTAAACGTGATGGTGTATTTTCCCTCGGCCTTGTCGTAGCTGACGGTCGCCTTGTCGACCTTCTTCCCGCTGTTTGTCAGGACAGCATACGCCGCCCCGGTGCCCGTGGTATCGGGGAAGGTGTAGGTCCATGTCCCGTCCTCCTGCTCCGTCAACGCCACTTCCAGGGCCTTCGCCGCCGTGATGTTGCGGTTGTTGCTGATGCCGTTCGGCCACTTCTTGTGATTTTTGATGGCCGTCACCATCCAGTTATAGATATCGCCAGCCGGGCGTCCCTTGACGACGGAATAGTAGTGATCGCCGGATACGCCGAGGCCGTTCGTCACGCGCTTCATATCGGCGGTGCGGTTGAGCTGCTTGATCTCCCAGATGAGCATCTGCGTCGCCACATACCAGTCCTGCCAGTTGTAATTCGTTTCTGCATGAAAGTACGAGGACGCCCCGAAGCCGAAACCGCCCTCGGAAACGGGTTTTTTCAGCATGTCGATCGCCGCGCTCCCGCTTCTCCTCCCATCCTGGTAGCCGTAGAAAAGCACCAGATTCAGGTTCGTCTTTCCTTCCTCATCGAGGCCGGCATAGACCAGCTTCTCGATCTGGGACGTACTCAGCTGCGAAAGGTCCTTGGACGTATCGACGCGCACGCCGTGCTCCACGCAGTACACCCTCAGCTCCCGGCCGTCCTGCGTCCTGACCTTGTAGGAGCATCTGGGCGTCTCGTCGTCCTGGAAGATCCCCTTATGCTCGTAGCAGTTCCCGTCGTAATCCCAGTAGTATATGTCGACCGTACCGCTGTGCGGTTTTGTGAAGCAGTAGGGCCTGCCGTCACCTCCCGTCAGCACCCCGGCCTCGTGAAAATTCACCGTGCCGGAGGCCGCAAAGCCGGCGGCGGACGGCAGCAGAGCGGCGAGCATCGCCAGGCTCAGAACCGCAGCTAAAATTTTACTTTTTCGTCTCATCGTTTCTCACTCAACCCTTTCGTTTCCTTCTCGATCTATGTAAAAGGACACACCCTGCGGTGTGCCCTTTGTCGCCGGGGACCGCAACGCGTGCGGCCCCGCATGTAGAGGATAGAATGTGCCATGAAAAAGTATTGTTTGCGTTAAAAGTTGTATCGCACGCCCTGCGAAACGTCCCGCATGCCCGTCATACCAAAAGAGGAAGTCCTGCCTCGCAAAACTTCCCCTCGCATGGTGTTATGATCAAATCGTATGGGTCCGAAGGCGTGCGCTATGCGCGCACGATCAGATCGTCGCGTCCTGGGCCGTTTGACACGTATGCCACGGGATAGCCGATCAGCCGCTCGATCTCGCGCACATAGTCCTGCGCAGCCTGCGGCAGCGCCTCGAATGTCCGTATGCCGCGAATATCACACCGCCAGCCCGGCATGGTGCGCAGCACCGGTTCCGCGCGGTAGCAGTCCTTGGTGTTCGGAAAGTCCTCCACGACACGGTCCCCGATCCGGTAGCCGACGCAGATCGGAATCTCGTCGAGATAGCCCAGCGGGTCCAGCACGGTCAGCGCCACCTTGGTCGTCCCCTGCATCCGGCAGCCATAGCGTGTCGCCACGGCGTCAAACCAGCCCACGCGCCGGGGTCTGCCGGTCGTCGCGCCGTATTCCCCGCCGTCGCCGCCGCGCCGTCTGAGCTCTTCCGCCTCCGCGCCGAACAGCTCCGAGACGAAGGGCCCCGCGCCCACGGCGCTGGAGTACGCCTTCACCACGGTGATGATCTCCCGTATCTCGTAGGGAGGGATGCCGGCACCGATGGCGCCGAAAGCCGCCAGCGTGGAGGAACTGGTCACCATGGGATAGATGCCGTGGTCCGTATCCTTCAGCGCGCCGAGCTGCCCCTCCAGCAGGATATTCCTCCCCGCCGCGATGGCCTCGCTGAGGTAGGCGGACGTGTCCGCCACATAGGGGCGGATCATCTCGCGGTACGAACGGCAGGTCTCGTAAAGTTCGTCCGCGTCCAGCAACGGTCTGTGGTAGAGGTGCTCCAGCAGCACGTTCTTCTGCACCACCACATCCGCGAGCTTGTCGCGCAGCGAATCGTCATCGAACAGTTCACAGACCTGAAAGCCGATCTTGGCGTATTTATCCGAGTAGGCCGGCGCGATGCCCGATTTCGTGGAGCCGAAGGACCTGCCGCCCAGCCGCTCCTCCTCGTACTGGTCCAGGAGGATGTGGTAGGGCATGACCACCTGGGCGCGGTCGGAGACCAGAAGGTGTGGCGCCGGCACGCCGCGGCTCCGCAGCCCCTCGAGTTCCTCCATCAGAATGGGAATATTGAGTACCACGCCGTTTCCGATGACATTGGTGACATGCGGATAAAAGACGCCCGAAGGCAGGGTGTGCAGCGCGAACTTCCCATACGAGTTTACGATGGTGTGTCCCGCATTGCTGCCGCCCTGATAGCGCACGACGACATCCGAATCCGCCGCCAGACTGTCCGTGATCTTTCCCTTTCCTTCGTCGCCCCAATTCGCGCCGACGACCGCTCTGACCATAGCGTTTCCTCCTACCTTTTCTACACAGTGATTTCCGCCGAGGCGCCGAGGACATCCGCATGGGCCGCAAGCAGCGGCCGAATGACGCCCTCCAGAAACGCGCTCGTCTGCTGCGGTGCGCGCCCGACGAAGTTCTCCGGCTTCATCGCCGCCTGTAACGCCGTAAGCTCCACATGAAAGGCCGGGTCCGCCGCGATGCGCTCCAGAAGGTCGTTGGGTTTTCCCTCCTCCTTGACCGCCCGGCCGGCCTCCATGGCGTGTACGCGGATGCGCTCGTGGAGTTCCTGCCTGTCCCCGCCCCGCTTGACGGCCTCCATCAGGATGTTCTCCGTGGCCATAAAGGGCAGCTCATCCAGCAGATGTCTGCGAATCATCTGCGGATAGACGACCAGCCCGTCCGATACGTTGAGGTACAGCTCCAGTATGCCGTCCGTCGCCAGAAAGGCCTCGCTGATGCTCAGCCGCCTGTTCGCCGAGTCGTCCAGCGTCCGCTCGAACCACTGCGTCGAGGCCGTGATGGCCGGATTGACGGTCTCGCTGATGACATAGTTCGCCAGGGACGCCATGCGCTCACAGCGCATGGGGTTGCGCTTGTACGCCATGGCGGAGGAGCCGATCTGCGACTTTTCGAAGGGCTCCTCCACCTCCTTCATGTGCTGCAGAAGGCGGATGTCGTTGGAAAACTTGTGCGCGCTCTGGGCGATGCCCGAAAGCACATTGAGCACGCGACTGTCGACCTTGCGGGAGTAGGTCTGCCCCGACACGGGATAGCAGCCCGCGAAGCCCATCTTTTGCGCGATCAGGCTGTCCAGTCTTTCGCATTTCTCGTGATCGCCGTCAAAGAGATCCAGAAAGCTGGCCTGCGTACCGGTGGTTCCCTTTGAGCCGAGCAGGCGAAGCGAATCCAGCACGTACTGCAGGTCCGCCAGGTCCATCGTCAGGTCCTGTATCCAGAGGGTGGCCCGCTTCCCCAGCGTAGTCGGCTGAGCCGGCTGCAGATGCGTGAAAGCCAGCGTGGGCAGCTCCTTATATCTGTCGGCGAATGCGCCTAACTTCGCGATGACATTGAGAATCTTATCCCGGAGCAGTTTCAGGGCCGACGCCATGATGATGATATCGGTGTTGTCGCCCACATAGCAGCTGGTGGCGCCGAGGTGTATGATCCCCTTCGCGGCCGGGCACTGCACGCCGTAGGCATACACATGTGCCATGACGTCGTGACGGACCACGGCCTCCCGCTCCTTCGCGACCTCGTAGTTGATGTCATCCTGGTGCGCCCTCATTTCCTCGATCTGCGCATCCGTGATGGGCAGGCCGAGCGCCTGTTCCGCCTCAGCCAGGGCGACCCACAGCCGCCGCCATGTGCGAAACTTCATCTCCTGGGAAAACAGGTAGCGCATCTCCTTGCTCGGATAGCGCTCAGACAGCGGACTGCTGTACTCGTCTCGCCCCATCGATCCTTTCCTTCCTGCGCACGCCTCCCTCATCTACATCTCTGACATCTCTGCGGCGCGCACAAGGCTATTCTAAATGCTTTTTCCTCCGATTTCAAGAGGTTTCTTGTTTTCCGGCGCATTTGCCACGGGGCTTGCAGGGCTGCGGGAGAGCGCCCAAAAGGTGCTTCGCGGTCGCCCCGCGTCTCCATTTTTGATTTCAAGGGCGCGCTGACGATATGATTTCATCTCCACTTTGGGGCCACTGTCAGACAGTCTCCTTAACTTGCCGCCCACCTGCCGGCAGCGCGCATAGGTTTCCCGAAGCATCCGCGCATCGAACCATCGAGGCATCCATGCATCGAGCGGCATCAGCCTGGCGCGGCCGCGTGACCGGACGCCGACAGCCGCACCAGCCCGCGCAGAAAGGAGAGGCGCATGGGCGGACCCTCCGCTTCCATGCGCACCGTCACGCCGCTCGAATCCGCCGTCGACGACCACGCGGGGAGCGAGGAGGCCCAGCCCTCCATGTTTCGCTGCAGAATTTCCTGCGCCTTCGCCGCTCCGTCCTCCTCGCGCGTGAGTGCCTCCGCCATCTCCTTACAGGTCCAGTCGAGGCGCCGCGCAAACCGGATCGCCTGCGCGCAGTCGAGCTGATAGAGCGTGCCCATGACGAAGAGCAGCAGAATGCCGGTGGTGAGAATGAGATTCTTCATGCCCCGTCCTCCTCGCCGCCGGCGCCGCCACCCCTGAAGCCACGGATTTTGCTGTCGCTCTCGTTGGAGGCGCCGGATGTGCCGTTTTGGGTGACGCCGGCTCTGCGGATGTCACCTGCGGTCCTCGAGCCGACTTTCTCCCCGCCTTCTACGGTTTCCGCGCTGTTATCCTCACTGCCGCCGGCGCCGCCGATGCGCTCGCCCGAGGCTTCCCCGCCGCTCCCCACGCCGCCGGCTGCCTCTCCTTCGCCTTCGTCTCCGCCCTCGGTCTCTCCTTCCCCTTCATCGCCGCCATCACCGCCTTCTCCGCCGTCTCCATCGCCCCCGCCGCTCCCGTCGCCACCCTCCGGCTCCGGCGATGGCAGACCCGGATACTGGCTGACGACCCAGCCGCGGTCCTGCGACCAGGCCTGATTTTCCTCCGCGCCGATGCCAAAAAAGGATCCCATGGCGATGACGGGCCGCAAGGGGAATCTGACCGTGTAGGAAAGGATTTCACCCCGTTCTGCCTCGCCGGCCATGCGGTCCACCTCGATCACGATCTCCACAGGATCGCAGCCGCAGGCGCTGACCAGCTCATTCGTGAGCCGCGTGCGGTTTTCTCCGCTGATCCCGCCCTCCGCCTTCACGGCATCGCGAAAGGATGCCACTGCCCTGTCCGCCTGAAACAGGCGGTCCTGCATGATCTGCGCGCCGGTAAACTGCACGAGAAAGGTCAGAAGCAGCAGCAACGAGGCGATGGTCGTGATCAGCTCCTTCACCTCTTACCCTCCTTGCGTGTACTGCTGCAGGTTATACCGCATGACGCCCGATACGGTGCTCTTCACGGTATCCGGACCGTCCCCCACCATCATCTGAAAGATGAGGGCGCCTAGGATGACGGTCCCTATGATGATCACGAGCTGCTTCATGGCGTTGTCCCGCCCGTGCCGAAGTCCAGCGTCTCCATGATCGCCGCCGTGCCCTGCTTCACGATATTTTCCGAAGCCGTCTTCAGCGAATCTCCGTCACCCAGCACCAGCGTGCTGACGATGACGGCACCGAGTACTATGGTTCCTATGATGATGATCAGGGTTTTCATGTCGTCTCTCCCTCCCTTTCGGTTTCACCTTCGATGTGAAAAAGCCGTTAAAATATCCCGTTGACGAGATCGATGGTGTGCAGGAGCACCACGACCACGGCAAAATCTATGAGCATGATGAACATCACCGTCGTAGCCACGAGGGTCGTCACCACGCTGCATCTCTGCACCTGCTTCATATCCGAGGTCAGCCTCTGCTGGCGCATGACCTCCTGAAACACCTCCATCTGCTCCACCAGCGCGTCCGGCGGCAGCGCGCCGACCTTGGACAGAACCATGGCGAAGTTCCGTCCCGCCCTGGTATCGCAATCGCTGCCCATCAGGGCGAAGGCCTCCCTGTCATGACCGCTGCGGTACAGGGAGAGCATCTGGGCGTAGATCGGCTTCAGATAGCGGCTGTGCTCCCAGAGCCGTTCGTACAGGTAGTCGGCCGAAAAGGCCTGCGTCCTGCCGGCGATGGCCAGATTTTTCAGTAAAAGGCTGCTGTCATAGATTTCCTGGTCCAGCCTCCTCTTTCTGGCCGCCTGCATGGGGCGAGGCAATCCGTCCGTCCGGCTCCTTGCGGCCCAGGCCTCGCGAATCCGCATCCACAGACCGCGCACGACGCCTGCCAGACTGCCCCTGTCCCTCCTCTGCGGTGCTCGGCTCCCCCAAAACAGGAGAAAGCCGATGCCGCAAAGCAGGAGAAGCGCGGCAAGCGTATAGCGTATATACCTTTCCTCCATCGCTTCCTTCCTTACATTTCTTACATTTCCCACGCATGCTACTCGCATATTCACACATCCGCACACAGGCGCACACACCCGTACCCAGCCCCACGGGCGCAAACATCTGCCCCCAGGCGCGCACACAGGCGCAGCCAGGCTCGCACAGGTCCGCACGCCAGCGCACGCACAAGCACGCACGGGCGAACACAGGCCCGCATGTCTCCTCACATATCCAGCTTGCGCTTCGACAGCAAAAGGTATACGCCGATCGCCGCCAGATAGGATACCAGCCACAGGAACCACCATGTCAGACCGGCGGCGCTGCCGAACTGATAGTGAAAGAAATCGCCTACGCTCAGGCCGAAGAACCCGGCACCGCCCACCATGAGCAGGCCGCACACCGGTATGAGATAGCGCAGGATCAGGCGCGCTTCGTTGTTCTCCCGCCTGTTGTACTCCTCAAGCTGCCGCGCCTGCGTCAGGCTGTGCGCCAGATCGGCCAGCGAGGCTTCGACCTGCAGACCGCTCTCGCAGGCGAGCTGAACATCCATGGCCAGGATGCCGGCCCAGGCCGTGCCGATGGCGAAGCGAAACTCCTCCGTCAGCGACCGGATCTGCGCACCGGTGGAAGCCGTATTCAGCCCCCTCGACAGGTCCAGTAGCAGCCTGCGGCAGTACGGAGCCTCCTCTATCGTCAGTGCCGTCTGCTCGATGGCTTCCCGCATGTTGTGATAGTGCAGACGATACTGATCCAGGAGCTCCGTGACGAGGATTTCCCCCTCATGCGAACCGGCCACACGCTGCCTCTGGATCATGCAGCGGAGCAAAAGATAGGGCAGCAGGCAGGCGCAGACGGCGGCCGCCACGGCGAGCGGAAGGACGATGCGCCTCGCCACCGTGACGAGCGTCAGGCACCCCAGGGCGGCAGACAGAAGAAAGAAAGCCCATACGCTCTCCTTCGTCCCCATCCCCAAGGTGACATGCAGCAGGTGCCGGATATGCTCCGGTACCTGCTGCCGAAACTGCTCCTGCCGCTTCAGCCAGGCATCGTCATTCCGAAAGCGCCGCCACAGTGCCAGGAGCCGGCGCCGCAGCATGAACCACAGGTCCTGCCACGCCGGCAGCCACAGGGTGACGATCCCTATGAGAAACAGCACCAGAAGGACGACCTCGATCATGCGCCCGCCCTCTCCTCACAGCCCGATGCACCGCTCTCCGGCCCGAAGCCTGGCGGATAGTCCGGTCGATAGTATCTCGGATAGATGACGGGATGCCCCTTGAGCGGGTTGCGCTCGGCCAGTCCCTGCAGTCTCTCCATCATGTCCTTCCACTCTCCTCTCTCCTTTTCCAGCGGCAGCGCCGAGAGCGCCTGCGTGTCCGCGCGCCATCTCCACCGCTGCTCCTCAGCCTCGTAACGGCAAAGGGGATGAATGCTCACCCTGTCCATCGCCGCATCATAGTGAAACGCATCCAGCGCCAGCAGACGCTTTCTGGCCCGGTTTTCCGGTTCCTGTCCCAAGAGAAATACGAGATGGAACTGGCTGAATACCTGCGCGATCAGGCTCATCAGGTCACCCCCGTACTGCTCTCTGACGGCCGTCGCCATCTTGTAAGGAATCTCCACGCTGCTGCCGACATGGATGGTCGCCTTCGTCCTGTAGGTGCCGGTGGCCGTGATCTCAAGCGCCAGATGATAGGCGTCTGCATCCCGCATCTCCTCCAGCAGCACATAATCATTGTCACCGCGCACCAGGGACTTCGTCATGCTCCGCAGCGCCTCCCCGTCGGCCACGAGCTGCATGATGGGCGCATCCGGCATCATGGTGTGCCAGGGCGTCTCCGGGTCCGTAGCGATGGCAAGTCCCTCCAGGGCGGGGTCCTCCTGTCTCTGCCATACCTGCAGAAAAGTCGTCTTGCCGGAGCGTACCGGCCCGGCGATGAGTACATTCGGTCCCACGGCGACCATGTCGCGAAAGAGCGGAACGGCTTCCGGCGGTATGGTGCCCAGCGCGGCGAGCGCCTCCAGGGAGAGGTCCTGCAGCACATACTTGCGGAAGACCATGACATCCTGCCCCTTCTTCGTCCTGTCCCCGCCGTAGATGGTGATGCGGATGCCGTTATGCAGGTAGACCTCATGGAATCCCTGTTCCAGCCTTTCCCGCGGCGCCGCCATCAGAAGCGTCCTCTTCAGCTGCTCCCGCCGATCCGCGCCGATGCGCTGCGGCTGCAGGACGGCATGCCCGTCGATGAGGCAGTACAGCCTGTCCCCGATGAGTTTGGCCGAGGCGGAGTTTCTGTATGCCTCCGTCTGATCGTAGACCCACGGGGCCAGACCCGCCAATCCGTAGACCTCGTGAAAGATGCCGTCCGGCAGATTCTCGTACCACGGCGGCGCCTCCACATCCGTGATGCCGCGTTCCATAAGAATATCCCGGATGCGCTCCGTAAAATATCGCCGTTCAGGCGCGTAGCCCATCATGGCTTTCTTCTCACGCTCCAGCTTTCGCATCTTGCTCTGCTCGTCCGTCTGCTGCCATTCCGAGGCGAATTCATTCTCCACAGCCCGGCACACGGCATAAAAGGGCTCGTATCCGCCCGTCTCCTCCATCGAACGCACCTCCTGCCTCTCACCTTTCCTTCCGCGCCCGCGCACCCCTGATGACGGCGGCAGGCTATGCGGAAAGGTCCGCTATCCGGATGATACTCGGCATGGTATGCGAAAGGGCCCGCCATAAGGGCTGCTTTCCCTACCCGCGCATGCCGGACGGTAGCGGACGCTGCACTGCGGACGCAAGCCTCGCGATGCAGCGCCGAAAGGGTCGGTACCGCAGCATCGTCTCACGGTCCATTTCCGCCTGCCAGCCGTAGGGGACGAAGGGGATTCGAAACACCTTCTCGCTCCGTATCACAGGCTCGTCAGCCTCCTTTTCATCCCGTGCCATAGCTGCTGCGGCGTCCGCGTCATGCCCTGTCCCGGCAGCCGCTTCCACATCCCCTGCACTTCCTGCCGTTCCCGCTGTTCCGGTCACGCCCGTTTCTCCTTCCGTCCCTGCCCCCACATCTTCCGGGGTCCCCTCCTCCGTCTCCACGCGCCCTGCGGCACCTAAGCGCTGCAGAATCTGCCTCTCGTCGTAGAAGGCGCTGCTCTCGTTCCACTTGTTTACGAGCAGGGAAAAGCCCGATATGCTCCGCTGCCTGAGGCGCGCCAGACGGCCCTCCGCCCGGCACAATGTCTTCTCCTGCTGCGTCACCACGAGAAACCGTCTCTGTCCGCAGAGAAGCGCCGACTCCGCCAGAACGGCACCCTGCCCGCTCCCGGCATCGATGAGGATGTGATCGTAGAGCCCGTCCGCCGCCAGGATGAGATGCCGCATATCGTCCGCCCTGTATGTCCCGGCACTGGCCGGGCTGCGAACGGCACCCAGGACATCCAGACCCCTGTACCGCCCCACGGCCTGCGCGACCGCCGCGGCGGTGAGACCTGCGCGCATCTCGCTCTTGATATCGTCGAGCGAGGCGGAAAATGTCGCCGGCAGATAGGCGTTCCCCGGCTCCTGGCCGGCGACGATCAGAAGAACATTCGCCCCCTTGTCGGCCAGGTACTCGGCCAGCGCCTGCGTCAGCATCGTGACGCCAACCTGTGTATCCGCCCCGTAAAGAACCGTGCATACGGCCATATCTCCTCCTTTCCCCGTCAGCAGTACAGCAGCACGAAGCGCTTGCCTGCATCCGCGAGTCTCCCCAGCCTGAGCGCCCTTTCTTCGTCCACGATGACCTCCACGAGGCTGACCGGTGCGGAGGCGCCCAGCCTGCTGTCATCGCCGGATACGACCTCCTGGTTGCTGCTGTCCCTCGCGTAGGCCACCGTCGCCGTCACGACCAGGCTGCCCTCGCAGTAGAAGCGCACCGTATCGCCTCGCCGCAGGGTCTGCGGGTAGGCCATGAGCCACGCGGCGGGGATGGACAGGATGTACTGACCGCTGCCGCCGCCCACCGCCAGCGAAGGGTCCTCGAAGTAGGCGGCATACAGAGGGGTCCCGCCGGGCACATACTGCAGGGCGACCCGGTCGAGTATGCTCGCCCTGTCCTCAGGCCGCAGGACATCGGGGGCTGGCCGCTCCACCCGCACCTCGGTGACCATCTCCTCCGTGATGACCGCGTTGCGATTGACATCGCGGTTCAAAACAAGAATCGTCTCATAGGTGAGGGCCTCTCGTCCCCAGAACTCCCATATCCCCAGCGCACTCAAGGACAGAATCACCAGGACCAGGCCCACGATCCGTTTCAGCATCTGCACTTTCCTCCTATCTCGGAACGATACCAGCGTACCACGGGATTTTATGATTTTCAGTACAGTCTTGAATTATTTTACATGGATTTTTTACCTTTCCTCGACATTCTTCGACGAAGTTCGACATTTTCACCCATGCAGGTCCGATCACACCCCCCTGCAAGGCGGTGCCGATCACCGGAGGTGTTAGCGCACGACAGCGCCGGCCGCTGGACGCAGGCACATGGACAGTGGCTCGTGACGAAAACGGATGCGTCGCCAGGATACGGCGTCACGGGAGAGTATCTGAATGCCTGGGCGCACCGCCGGCAGGTGGGCAGCAACCGCAGGAAACGGAATCGCGCGCGGGACAAGTTTTCGGGCCGGCCCTACATCTGCGCCCCCAATTCGTCCTGCGCACGCCGCATCCCCTACATCTGCGCCACGCGCGCACTCCCGTCAAAAAAGAGAGGCTCTCGCCTCTCTTTTTCCGGCCTGCCAGGCCGCATCTTCAATACAGCTGTAAATTGACCGCCACCATGTAAACGTACACCTGCTGCCAGCGCTTCCATGTGTTCGCATGGCACTGATCCCCGTACGGCTCGTTATAGGCCAGCTTGCGCAGAATCCCATCCCGATACGGAGCGGGTACGGCATCCAGCCCATCCTCGATGGCCCGGATGCGAAGGGTAAGCTGCGCCAGTTCACTGGCCTTCACGCCCGTCAGGTCCGCCTGGTGTCCCTTGCCGGCCGGCAGTTTCGCATAGGCGGAGGGCAGGCAGTCCGCCGTCTCCTCCAGTTCACGGACCCTCTCCCGCAGCCGGGGCAGGTCCTTGATCGCCCATAGCGCCTGCCGGTATACCGCTTCCGGCAATACATAGCTCTTTTGGCCTTTGTTCTGATACTCACGCATGCGGTGACCTCCTTGATCACATT